>NZ_JBBCUM010000005.1:0-347726 GCF_037147855.1 Allobosea sp. MMO-172
GCTCATCAAGCGCCAGAAAAAGCCAATCGTCGCTATCGTCGCCATCATGCGACGCATCATCGTCGTCGCAAACGCAAGGCTCAGAGACGCTAAATACTGAGTTGATGACAAGGGTGGTGCAGTGGCTTCGGTCGGCTGGGTAAGGCTCGCTTAGCCTTTGGCGTCGCGCTGCTTCAGCAGCTCGTTGAGCATGTCCTGCTGTTCGCTGAGCCGATCGGCGAGGGCCTCCTCGACGGCCGCGCCGGAGGCGCCCGTTGCCTGCTCCATCAATTCGGCGATGTTGCGCCGGAGGAGGGCGATGCGCTCGTCCAATTCCGTCTGCGAGGCATTCTCGGGCATCGGCTGTCTCCATGCTCCATCACGGCCGCAAGCTCACGGCCCGCCTCGTAGAATGTCCGGCGGCCGTCCGGGTTCCCGCCGGAACCATGCCCGGTTCGGCAACGTTGGTCGGCCGTGGTCCTCCGTGCGAGGCAGCCCGGAGGACGAGCGATGAAATCATATGCCGTGGGGGTTGCGATAGCCGTGCTGGCCGCGACCGGGATGGCCGAGGCCCAGACGGCTTCGCCGCCCTCTGCCGCAAAGGAGGGAGCCGGCAGCGGCTCGGGGTCGAGCGGGATGGCGCCCCAACAGGGGACCGGCTCCGGCGCCACGCAGCATGCCCCCGGCGTCAATCGCCCCGCGACCGGTGGCCCTCCCGCAGCTGAGACGCCGCAGAATCGTGAATACGGCCGGGACACGGCGCCATCCGGCCAGCCGATGCATCAAAGCAATCCCGCAGGCGGCGCGAAGCGGCCGGACTGAGCCAGCGCGGCCCGTTATCGCGAGCGCTGACAAAGCCCTTGCGTCCGCTCCCGATCGGCGCGAACCTCCGCCCAACAGCCTCTCCGACGGCCGCCCGACCCTGTCGGGCCCGAGCGACCGCCGCCCATCCGGCGTGAGCGCATGCGCGGTTCCCGCCGGCTTTCTGCTGCGCCGGAGCCGGGGTTGCCAGACCTTCTCCTCCATCGCGGCCAGTCCCGAAGGAGGAAGTCATGCCCGCATCGGCACAGAACGGAGTCTCCGCAAACGGCACCCGACGCGCGGGGCCACGATGCATCGCGATCGTCGGCCCCTTCCAGAGCGGCAAGACGACGCTGCTCGAGAGCATCCTGATGCGATGCGGTGCGCTGACCCGCACCGGCACGGTCAAGGGCGGCAACACGGTCGGCGATGCGGCGCCGGAAGCCCGCGCCCACCAGATGAGCACGGAGCCCACCGTTGCGAGCGTCGACTTCCTTGGCGACACCTTCCATTTCATCGACTGCCCCGGCTCGGTCGAGTTCCTGCACGAGATGCGCCATGTGCTGCCGGCGGTGGATGCCGCCGTCGTGGTCTGCGAGGCGGATGACCGCAAGGCGCCGGCGCTGGAGCTCGTGCTGCGCGAGCTGGAGGAAGCCGATATCCCGCGCTTCCTGTTCCTCAACAAGATCGACACGGCTTCGCGCCGGGTGCGCGAGACGCTCGCCATCCTGCAGCGCGCCTCCCGCACGCCGCTGCTGCTGCGCCAGATCCCGATCTGGCAGAAGGGCATAGCGATCGGCTTCATCGATCTCGCCCTGGAGCGGGCCTTCATCTACCGCGAGCATGCGCCGAGCGAGATCGTGCCATTGGCCGTCGACGAGGCCGGCCGCGAGAAGGAGGCCCGCTTCTCGATGCTGGAGCGGCTCGCCGATTACGACGACGAACTGATGGAGGAGCTGCTCGGCGACATGGAGCCGCCGCGCGACCGCGTCTTCGACGATCTCGCCCGCGAGTTGCAGCATCGCCATGTCGTGCCGGTGCTGATCGGCGCGGCCGAGCGCGGCAATGGTGTGACCCGGCTGCTCAAGGCGCTCAGGCATGAGGCGCCGGGTTTGGCCGAGACGCGCGGCCGCGCCGGCATTCTCCCCGAGGGCCCGCCGCTCGCGCAGGTGATGAAGACCTGGCATTCGAGCCAGGGCGGCAAGGTCTCGCTGGCGCGGGTAATGCGCGGCCGGCTGGCGGAAGGCGATGTCGTCACATCCTCGGGTGGTGTCGAGGCGCGCATTGCCGGCGTCGTCGCCCTGAAGGGCGTCGAGCAGAGCCGCAAGCCCGCGGCGGAGGAGGGCGATGTCGCCGGCTTCGCCAAGCTCGACGGCATCGCGACGGGCGAGGCCTTCATGCTCGGCAAGACGCGCGCGAGCGTGGTCAGCGCGGTCGCCCCGCCCGAAGCCGTGCATGCCTTCGCCATCGCGGTGAAGGACCGCAAGGACGATGTCCGGCTGGCCGCAGCTCTCCAGCGCCTGACCGAGGAGGACACGGCGCTGGCAGTCACGCAGGTGCCGGAACTCGGCGAGACCCGCCTGTCCGGCCAGGGCGAGATGCATCTGCGCGTTGCGCTGGAGAAACTGGCCGGGCGCTATGGCGTCACCGTCGCCAGCAAGACGCCGCAGGTCGGCTATCGCGAGACGATCCGCGGCCAGGCCGGTGCGCGCGGCCGGCATCGCAAGCAGAGCGGCGGCCATGGCCAATATGGCGACGTGGTGATCGAAGTCGCGCCGCTGCCGCGCGGGGAGGGCATCCAGTTCGTCGACAGGATCACGGGCGGGGTCGTGCCGCGCCAGTATATCGGCTCGGTCGAGGCCGGCATGCGCGATTTCTGCGAGAAGGGGCCGCTCGGCTTCCCGATCGTCGATGTCGCGGTGACGCTGACGGACGGCTCCTATCACACGGTCGATTCCTCGGACATGGCGTTCCGGCAGGCGGCGCGGCTCGCGATGAACGAGGCGATGCCGCAGGCGAAGCCGGTGCTGCTGGAGCCGATCCTCTCGGTCGATGTGGTGATCCCGTCGGAAGCGATGTCGCGGGCCTCGGCCCTGATCTCGGCAAGGCGCGGGCAGATCCTCGGCTACGACACGCGTCCCGGCTGGCGCGGCTGGGACCAGATCAAGGCACTGGTACCGGAAGCCGAGATGACCGGGCTGATCGTCGAGCTGCGCTCGGCCACCTCCGGCGTCGGCTCGTTCAGCGCGCGCTTCGACCATCTCGCGGAACTCGCCGGCAAGCCGGCCGAGGCCGTGGTCTCCGCCCAGGCGCTCGCCCTCGCGCAGGCGCGCTGATCCGCGGATTCAGACCTGCCCCTCCCGCCGGCCGCCATTTTGTGGCTCCCGGCGGGCTTGATTTCGTGCTGCGTGGACTGTTTAGATGTGAACATTCGACAGTCCATGGTGGCTGGAGCTTGCGCTCCCGGCCGCTGTTCCGCACTGTACGATCATGAAAATGCACCGGAACCCGTCGCGAGGCGGCTAACCGGGCGAGAGGGAGGGAAGAATGACTGCGACCGGCGCCACGCAGGCCAGGACTATCTCGCGACCTTGGCTAGCGCATTACCCGCCGGCCGTTCCGCCGGAACTCGACGATGCCAAGGTCGGCACACTGGTGGACCTGATCGGCTCGGCCTGCTCGACCTATGCCAGCCGTCCGGCCTTCGAGAGCTTCGGCAAGACGATCACCTTCGCCGAGACCCGCCAGGCGGCCGAGGCCTTCGCCGGCTGGCTTCAGTCCAAGGGGCTGAAGAAGGGTGATCGCGTCGCCCTGATGATGCCGAACATCCTCGCCTATCCGGCTGCGATCTTCGGCACGCTTCTGGGTGGCTTCACCGTCGTCAACGTCAATCCGCTCTACACCGCGCGCGAACTGACCCATCAGGTCAACGATTCCGGGGCCCGCGTACTCGTGGTGATCGAGAACTTCGCCCATGTCGTCGAGGAGGCGAAGCCGAACCTGAAGCTCGACGCCATCGTCGTCGCGACAGCCGGCGACCTGATGGGCTTCAAGGGCAAGATCGTCAATTTCGTCGCGCGCCGCATCAAGAAGGTGGTGAAGCCCTACAACCTGCCGGGCTCGGTGGGCTTCCAACAGGTTCTGCAGGGCGGGAGCCGGATGGCGCCGGTGACGGTGGTGCCGGACGATGTCGCCTTCCTGCAATATACCGGCGGGACGACCGGCGTCGCCAAGGGCGCGACGCTGACGCATCGCAATGTCGCGTCCAATGTCCAGCAGGCGGGCTTCTGGCTGGAATGGGTGCTCGAGCCGCCGCTCGGCCGCAGCGACTACCAGCATGTCATGGTGACGGCGCTGCCGCTCTACCACATCTTCGCACTGACCTGCTGCTGCATGTTCATGCTGCGCATCGGCGCCAAGAGCCTGCTGATCGCCAATCCGCGCGACATCCCGGGCTTCATCAAGACGCTGAAGGCGAGCCGCTTCACGCTCTTCTCCGGCGTCAACACGCTCTACAACGCGCTCGCCAACCATCCCGAGATCCGGCAAGTCGATTTCTCCGAGATGCGCTTCGCGGTCGCCGGCGGCATGGCGACCCAAGCGGCGGTCGCCAAGCAGTGGAAGGCCGTGACCGGGCGCCCGATCATCGAGGGCTACGGCCTCTCCGAGACCTCGCCGATCGCCACGATCAACCGGCCGGACCTGACTGAGTTCAGCGGCACGATCGGCTATCCGATCCCCTCGACCGAGATCGCGATCCGCGATGCCGAGGGCAACGACATGCCGATGGGCGAGGCGGGCGAGATCTGCATCCGCGGGCCGCAGGTGATGGCGGGTTACTGGAACCGCCCGGACGAGACCGCCAAGGCGATGACCGCCGACGGCTATTTCCGCAGCGGCGATGTCGGCGTGATGCTGCCGGACGGGCAGGTCAAGGTCGTCGACCGGATGAAGGACATGGTTCTGGTCTCCGGCTTCAACGTCTATCCGAACGAGGTCGAGGATGTGCTGGCCTCGCATCCGGGCGTGCTGGAATCGGCGGTGATCGGCCTGCCGGACGAGCATTCGGGCGAGGCGGTGACCGCTTTCGTCGTGCGCAAGGACCAGACCCTGACGGCCGACGCGCTGCGCGCCTACTGCAAGGAGAACCTGACCGGCTACAAGGTGCCCAAGCAGATCTTCTTCCGCGAGAGCCTGCCGAAGACCAATGTCGGCAAGGTATTGCGCCGCGCGCTGCGCGAGGAGGTCGTCGCCAAGCGTTGACGCTGGGCGACGGTCGACAGGCGGGCGAGCATCGTGTCATCTCTTGTCGGCTTTCGCGTGGGCTGGTGACCGCCGCGCTTCGCCGGAGATCATCGCCGCTTGCCTCATCGCCTCGTCGAATTGCCGCTGCTGCGCCGCCTGAAGCCCGGCCTCCATGTCTACGAGGAGGAGGCGCTGAATGCCGAGCCGGCGCTCGCGCTGCTCGACGAGCCGATCACACCGGTCGATTCTTTCTTCATCCGCAATAACGGCCATTTGCCGGAGATCGACGACGCGAGCGACTGGACGCTGACGATCGATGGCGAGGTCGAGCGGCCGGCCGTCTGGACCGTCGAGGGCCTGCGCCAGCGCTTCGAAACCGTCACGGTCACCGCGGTGCTGGAATGCGCCGGCAATGGCCGCTCCCGCTTCTCGCCGGCGACGGACGGGCTGCAATGGCGCCTCGGCGCCGTCGGTTGCGCGCGCTGGACCGGGGTCCGGCTGGCGGATGTTCTGGAACATGCCGGCCCGAAGCGCAGCGCGGTCTATACCGCGCATCACGCCCCCGATCGGCAGATCGGCAAGCCGGAGAAGGCCGCGCTCTCGCGTGGCCTGCCGATGGCCAAGGCGGTGGCTCCGGAAACGCTGATCGCCTTCGCCATGAATGGCGAGCCCTTGCCGCGCCTGCATGGCGGGCCCTTGCGCATCGTCGCGCCGGGTTATCCCGGCTCGGCCTGGCAGAAATGGCTCGACCGGATCACGTTGCGCGATGTCGAGCATGATGGCGAGAAGATGCGCGGGACGGATTATCGGATGCCGATCCGGCCGGTGCGCCCCGGCGAGCCGCTCGACCCTGCGAACTTCGCTGTCATCATCGACATGCCGGTCAAGTCGCTGATCACGGCGCCGCTCGACGGCTTCGTGGCGAAGCTAGGCGAACGATTGAAGGTCGCGGGGTTTGCCTGGAGCGGTGCCGTTCCGCTGGAATCGGTCGCGATCTCCAGTGATGGCGGCGAAAGCTGGCAGGATGTCGCATTGCAGGGCGGCGAGGGGCGCTTCGCCTGGCAGCGCTTCGAGACGGAAATCGTTGCGGGAAAGCCCGGCCCGTTTGTCGTGATGGCGCGGGCCCGCGATGCCGAGGACGGTGTCCAGCCGCTAGAGCCGGTCTGGAACCCGCGGGGATATTGCAACAATCAGGTCCAGCGGGTGCGCGGTTCCGTGATTGCGTGAGGCTTTGAACCTTTTGGCGGGCTGCTGCGTCTAAGAAGTGGGTCTGCCATTCCGGGCATGGCTCTGCCGCCTCGGTCACTCCTCCTCCCATCGGCGACCGAGGCGGCCACTCTTCCCAGGAAAACGGGTTCAGGCCGCGAGAAGCGCCTTGCCGTCGGCGGCGTGGCCGGTAACCGGCACGATCTTCCCCGGCGCGATGTCGCTGCCGAAGCGGACCAGCGTGAAATCCTCGGCCCGGCCGGTATTGCCGCGCTCCGTCAGGACGCTGAGCGGGCGGCCGATGCGTGCGGCGAGGTGGCGTGCGTGAGCCGCACCTGCTGCTGTGCGCAGCCTTGCGGCGCGCTCCGAGACGATCTCTCCCGAAAGCTGCGGCATCCGCGCGGCCGGCGTGCCGGGGCGGGCCGAATAGGGAAAGACATGGACGAAGCTCAGGCCGCAGGCTTCGACGAGATCGAGCGAGCGGGCGAACATCGCCTCGTCCTCGGTCGGGAAGCCGGCGATGAGATCGGCACCAAAGACGATATCGGGACGCAGCGCCCGGATCTCGGCGCAGAAGCGGATGGCGTCGTCGCGGCCGTGGCGACGCTTCATGCGCTTGAGGATGAGGTCGTCGCCGGCCTGTAGCGAGAGATGCAGATGCGGCATCAGGCGCGGTTCAGTCGCCAACAGGTCGCGCAACATGTCGTCGACTTCGACGGCATCGATCGAGGAGAGACGCAGGCGCGGCAATTCGGGCAGGGCGCGAAGGATCGCTCCGGCGAGCGCGCCCAGGCTCGGCTCGCCGGCCAGATCGCGGCCATAGCTGGTGAGATCGACGCCGGTCAGCACGATCTCGCGGGCGCCGGCTTCCAGCAGGGTCCGGCATTGCGCGGTGACATCGGCGATGGCGAGCGAGCGCGAATTGCCGCGTCCGAAGGGGATGACGCAGAAGGTGCAGCGGTGGTCGCAGCCGTTCTGGACCTGGACGAAGCCGCGCGTATGGCTGGCGAAACGGCCGGTGACCGGCGCGCGCATGGCCGTGCGGGCCATGATGTCGCCGACATCGAGCTTGTCGGCGGCGGCCGCATCGGGATGGCCGAGGCTGTTGGAGCGGGCGAGCGCCGCCCAGTTCTCGGGGCGCAGCTTCTCGTCATTGCCGAAGACGCGAGCGACTTCCGGCATATCGGCGAAGCGGACGGGCTCGATCTGCGCGGCGCAGCCGGTGACGATCACCGGCCTGTCCGGCCGCTCGCGCTTGAGGCGACGCACGGCCTGCCGCGCCTGCCGGGTCGCCTCGGCGGTGACGGCGCAGGAATTGACGATCGCGGCATCCTTCAGGCCGGCGGCTTCGGCCTGGAGCCGCAGCGCCTCGCTCTCCACGATGTTGAGGCGGCAGCCGAAGGTGACGACCTCAAGGGTCATTACGCGGCGCTCGAAAACAACGCCGGGTCGAGCGTGCCTTCCCATTCGAATTCGACCGGGCCGGTCATCAGGACATGGCCGTCGCGCTCGCGCCATTCGATGGCGAGGTCGCCGCCCGGCAGGCTGACGGTCGCCTTGCGGGCGGTGAGTTCGCGGCGCACGCCCGCGACCAGCGCCGCGCAGGCGCCCGAGCCGCAGGCCTGGGTGATGCCGGCGCCGCGCTCCCAGACGCGCAGCACGATATGGTCGGGGGCCTTGACCGCGGCGAGCTCGATATTGGCGCGGTCCGGGAAGATCGGGTGGTTTTCGAGCAGCGGGCCGATCTGCTCGAGATTGTACGCATAAGGGTCCGCGACGAAGAAGACCGCGTGCGGATTGCCCATGTTGACGGCACAGGGCGTGTGCAGGATCGGGTTGTCGATCGGCCCGATCTGGAGCTCGAAGCGGCTGGTGTCCTCGAAGGGCTCGGCCAGCGGAATCTGGTCCCAGGCAAGGCGTGGCGCGCCCATGTCGACGGTGAAGAGCGTCTCGCCCTCGCGCACCGCCGGCAGCAGGCCGGCCTTGGTCTGGAGCGCGAGATGGCTCTTGCTGGCATCGCCCATCTGCGGGTCGGCGATCATCGCCCAGGCGACGCAGCGCGTGCCGTTGCCGCAGGCCCCGGCTTCCGAGCCGTCGGTGTTGTAGATGCGCACGAAGGCGTCGGTGCCGGGCGTGATGGCATCGTGCAGGACCATGAGCTGGTCGAAGCGGGCGCGCGGCTCGGAGGCGATGGCGCGGGCCTCGCCTTCGCTGATGACATGCTTGCCGCCGCGCAGGTCCAGCACCGTGATCTGGTTGCCGAGCCCGTTCATCTTCAGGAACCGGCGATTGGCCAGAGCGTTCATTTGGTCACACGTCCCATCAATAAGGGGTCTATGGCCGAGGCGACGTGAAAAAGCCACCCTCGTCCCCGTTCCTGAGACAAGGTGGACATTCTATGTTGCGCCGCAAGGGCGCGAATCGCGTGAAACTCAGGGCCGTGACAATGCGTGTTTCTCGGCGGTATTCCCGGATTTGTGTTCTGGCGCTTGCCGGCATGGCGAGCCTGCTCAACGGAATGGTCGTCGCGCAGACGCGCGTGGCGCCGCCTGTCGCCGTCGAATCCGCGCCTCTCGCTCCGCCGCCCGGCGCCAGCCCCGTCCAGATGCCGTCCGCCCCGGCGCAGACGCCGCCAGCGCCCATGCCCGATTCCCAGCCGAGCCCGCAGCCGGTCCAGCCGGCTCCGCCGCCGCCGAACCCGGTGGTGCCGCAGCCCGTCCAGCCCGCGCCGACCTTGCCGGGTCCGGCCGAGCCGCAGCCGGTGCAGCCGCCGCCCTCCCTGCCGCCGCCGGGCCAGCCCTTGCCGGCGCCGCCCGCGCAGCAGCAGACCAGCGTGCCCGATCCCAATGCGACACTCGCCGGCAAGCGTGGTGACTCAAGCGATATCGACGAGGTCATGCTCGCTCCGAAGCCCGTCCTGTCGCTGTCGGGGCAAGCGAGCTGGGATCAGGGCTTCCAGCGGTTGTCGGAGAGCTTCAACGCGCTGCGCGCGGAAGCACAGAGGGCTGGCCTGCCTGTCGCCGGCCGGCCCTTGTCGCTCTTCGTCGAGACGACCGATGACGGCTTCCGCTTCGAAGCGATGCTACCGGTGGCCGTGCCAGCCGGGGTGCAGCCTCCTGCGCTGGGGCCTGGGGTGAGACTGGGTACGTCGCCGGCTGGCCGGGCGCTGCGCTTCCTGCATGTCGCGCCCTATGACGATATCGATTCCACCTACGAGACGATCACGGCCTATCTCGAAGCCAAGAGCATCGCCGTGAAGGATGCTTTCCTCGAGGAATATGTCAGCGATCTCCGGGACCCAGGCGACCCGAACCTCGAAATCAACGTCTACGTCCAGCCGAAGTAGCTTTTGCTGTCATTCCGGGGCGATCCGCAGGATCGAACCCGGAACCCACGACCGGGCGAAACTTTACCCGGTTTGATTTCTTGAGGTCGCACCCAGTCGTGGGTTCCGGGTTCGGCGCGATGCGCCGCCCCGGAATGACAAGGGTGGTCACGCACTCCAGCTCAAACCCGGCCGCATCGGCCGGAAGCGCTCCTCGGACAGACCGGCTTCGGCCAGCGCGGCCTTCAACGCCTCGGGCGGGCGCTCGACGCCTTCGTCGGTGAGCTGGAAGGTGCCCCAGTGATGGCCGATCGCCTGTTTGGCTCCCAGCGCCAGCATGACCTTTACGGCCTCGTCGGGATTCATGTGGTTGTCCGACATGAACCAGCGCGGCTCATAGGCGCCGATCGGCAACACGGCGAGATCGAAGGGACCGTGCTGGCTGCCGAGTTCCCGATAGAGCGAGCCGTCATGGTAGCCGGTATCGCCGATATGGAAGATCTTCGCTGCCGGCGTTTCCAAGATGAAGGAGCACCACAAGGCCATGCGGCGGTCGAAAGCACCGCGCGCCGACCAGTGGTAGCTCGGCACCAGCGTGACCGCGACCTTGTCGGATAGCGTGAGCCGCTCGTTCCAGTCATGCGCCTCGGCGCGGGCATCCGGGATGCGGGATCGGACGATCGCGTCATTGCCGAGCGGCATGATCATGCGCGGCTGATCCCGGCCGTGCAGCAGTGCCAGCGTCTCGATGTCGAGATGGTCGTAATGGTTATGCGTGACCAGCACCGCATCGATCTTCGGCAGGTCGGCGAAGGCGACGCCCGGCGCATTCACCCGCTTCGGACCGATGAAGGAGAAGGGGCTGGCGCGCAGCGAATAGACGGGGTCGATCAGCAGGTTCAGGCCCGCGACCTGATAGAGGAAGGAGGCGTGGCCGAGATGGACGATCCGCGCTCCCTCGACACGGGCCGGCGGCTTGTCCTGCGGCGGCGCCTGATAGGCGAGGGGGAAAGACTCGCGCTCGCGCTTGCCGGTCTGCCAGCGCAGCACATCGGCGAGGCCCTTGGTCACCGGGCGGCCGTCGCTGAAGACGAGCCCGTTGAAATGGTCGCTGACGGGGCCCTGGTAATAGGGATTGCGTGAGCGGGAAATCGCGCCCCAGGCGGCGCCGGTCGAAGCCAGCAGCGCACCGAGGCCGACGAAGGAGAGGAGTTTGCGGCGGGTCATGGTCCTGAACAGGTAGGCCGCCGCGACCTTCCGTCAAGGTTCCGGCGATCTGATCGCCAAGGCGTGAAGCCAGCGTGTCGGCTGGCGGTCATAGCCGGAGCCGGTATCCTCATCGATCGTCAGGGGCTGCCAGCGAGCGCCGTTGCCGAAGGCGGCGCGCAGCTCGTCTGAAGAGAGATAGTTGAAATAGCGGCCGAGCCCGTCGCGCCCTTCGGCCTCGCCGGCCTTGAAGCTGGCATAAAGGACGCCGCCCGGGCGTAGGGCGCGGTGAATCCGCTCGATGATGCCGGGCAGGGCCGGGCGTGGCGCATGCAGCAGGCAGGCATGCGCCCAGACACCGTCATAGGCCGCGACCTCTTCCAGATCCTCGAAGAGCAGGACGCCGACCGGGCGGCCTAGGCGCAGCTCGGCTTGGCGCGCCAGTTCCGGGGAACCGTCCGTCGGCACGACGTCGAAGCCGCGCCGCAGCATCTCCTCGCTGTCCTGCCCGCCGCCGCAGCCGAGTTCGAGAATCCGCGCGCCGGGCCTGAGCCCGGCGACGAAGGGATCGATGCGGCGATGCTCTGCCAGCCGGTCGCGGCCGGCATAGGCGCTGGCTTCCTCGGCATAGAAGCCGAGCGTCCGGTCGTCCTTGCTCGACATGGCCGGCGTCAGTTGCTGCCCGAGCGGATCGCGACGGTCGCGACGCCGGCCCCGATCAGCAGCGTGCCGCCGGCCTTGTTGAACAGCCCGATCGCGCGGGGATTGCTGACCACGGCCCGTGCCCGCGAGGCGATCAGCGCGTAACCCATGGCGTTGGCGAAGGCGAGTGTAATGAAGGTCGCCTCGAAGATCAGCATCTGCGTCCAGAAATCGCCCTTGGTGTCGAGGAACTGGGGCAGGAAGGCGACGAAGAAGGTGATGCTCTTCGGGTTCAGCGCGGTCACCAGCCAGGCATGGCCGAGCATCTTCCAGCCGGGAGCTGCGTCCTCGCGCGGCTTGGCGTCGAGCGTGCCGCCGGCGCGGAAGAGCTTGATGCCGAGCCAGACCAGATAGGCCGCGCCGATCCATTTCAGCGTGGTGAAGACCAGGGCGGAGGTGGCGAGCAGGGCGCCGACGCCGAGCATCGACAATGTCATCGCGGTGAAGTCGCCGAGCGCGACGCCGACGGCGATCGGGAAGGCGGTGCGCCAGCCCTGGCCGAGCGCATAGGAAATCACGAGGAGGATCGTCGGTCCGGGGATGACCAGGAGGACGGCGGTGGCGGCGGTGAAGGCGATCCAGGCTTCGGAGGTCATGATGGTGGTGGCTCCGCTAAAGACCAGAGCCATCACCAGAAGCGGGGGTTTGTAAAGAGCCGAATTGAAGCTGCGTCAGGCCGGTTCAGCGCGCGCCCTTGAGGAAGTCACAGAGGCCCTTCTTCACAGCCTCTTCAGGCGCGACCTGGCCGGGCTGGACGGTGAAGGCGATGTCGATGCGCGTGCCGGTCGGCTGCTTGCGGGTCGTCACCTTCAGGATCTGCGGGCGGCCCGAGCCGGTGACCTCCTGCATGGCGGTGATGGTGCCATTCGCCTTGTCGGTGCGGATATCGCCGAAATCGCGGTCGGCCTCGATCGCCCGGAGGATCGCAGGCAGCACGGCGGCCGGCGCCTTCTTCGAGAGGTCCCAGGTCCGGTAGGTGATCTGCGACACCATCGGCACGCCCGACGAGGTGAAATTGGTGGCGCAGGGCTGGGCCTGGGCGCCGCTCAGGCCGGCGAAAGAGGCGGTAGCGGCAATGACGAAAGGAATAAAAGAACGAATGGACATCTGAACGCTCGCTGGGAGTGACGGATGTCGCTGGTTAGCGAGGCTGCGGCGGCCTGTCACCGTAACCCAGGGTCACGCGCGGCTCCGGATCGGCCGCGACGACGAGCACCCACCAGACGCGGTAGCTGGTGCGCGGGTCCTTGGAGAGGGCGATGCCGTAGCGGGTCGCTTCCTTCATGCGCAGGTTCGCATCATGGCCCGGAGACTTGCGCCAGCCGTCGAAGGCTTCCTCGACCGAGAAATAGCCGCCGCCGAGATTCTCCGCGGCCCGCGCGCTGTCGACGCCTGCGGCATGGATGCGGGTGGTGAAGTCGCCGCCGGCATCATGCGAGAGCGCGTTCTTCGCCACCATCGCATCGGCCTGGCGCTGCGCCATGGCCATCAGGCGCGGGTCGGGCCGGACGGCGCCGAGGCCCTGGCTGGCGCGATAGGCATTGAGGATGCGCCCGGCCTGCGCGGGGTCGAGCGAGACGGCCGCGACCTTCTCGACCATGCGCGGATCGAGCGGGCCCTCGCGACGCGGATCGCCGGCGCAGGCGGCCAGCAGGACGGAGAGGGCCAGCAGGATCGAGGCAGGTTTCAGTGTCATGGGCCGGCACGTTTGCGAATCGGGCCGCAGCGATGCCGCCCGATCAGGGCCTTTCTGGGGCCGCGGTTCAGCTGCGTGCGCCGCCGATCACGCGGCAGAACGCCTTGCGCACATAATCCTCCGGCGCGACCTGCCCGGCCTGGACGACGAAGACCGCATCGACGCGGGTGCCCTTGCCGTTCTTGCGAGCGGTGATGCGCAGGGTCTGGGGGCGTCCCGAGCCGGTGGTTTCCTGGATGGCGAGGACGGCGCTGGTCGCCTTGTCGATGCGCATGTCGGCGAAGCCTTCGGCCGAGACGGCGGCGCCGAGATCGCTGAGTACGGCCGCAGGCTGGCGGTTCGGGATCAGGTCCCAGGTGCGGTAGCTCAGCCCGGTCACCATCGGCACGCCGTCGACCTTGAAGTTGCTGGCGCAGGGCTGGGCCAGCGCCGGGGCGAGGCTGGCGAGCGCGAGGCCGGCGGCGAGGGGCAGGCTGCGAAGGGCGGAAAAGCGCATCGTCGGTTCCCTGATGATGAAATCGAACGAGCCAGCAATGCGGTGGAGAGGGCCATCTGGCAATCAGGGCGTCGTTTTCGGCGCGGCCTTGTCCCCAAAACTTGACTTTCGCCACAGTCTTCCGCTTTAAGACCGCATCCGTTTCGCCGACATCGCCGAAACCACATCCGCCGACCGGGCCGCGCAAGCCGCTTCCATGAGCCCGGAGGTCAACGCCCGACAGCGCGATTGCGCCCTCGGGCGCGAAACCGCTTGGCGATGAGGCTCTGGCGCTGAAGGCTTCCTGAGGCAAGCAGGCAGGTCCGCATGTTCGGCACGCTGAGCGACAGGCTCTCCGGCATCCTCTCGGGGCTGACCCGCAGGGGTTCGCTGACCGAGGAGGACGTCAACACGGCTCTCCGCGAGGTGCGCCGTGCGCTGCTCGAGGCGGACGTCGCGCTCGAGGTCGTCCGGTCCTTCACCGACAAGGTGCGCGAGCGCGCCGTCGGCGCCGAGGTGCTGAAGTCGGTCACGCCCGGCCAGCAGGTCATCAAGATCGTCAACGACGTTCTGATCGAGACGCTGGGCGGCGAGGGCGAGGGCATCAATTTCGATGCCGTGCCGCCGGTTCCGGTCCTGATGGTCGGTCTGCAGGGCTCCGGTAAGACGACGTCGACGGCGAAGATCGCCAAGCGCCTGACCGAGCGCCACAAGAAGAAGGTGCTGATGGCGTCGCTCGATACGCGACGCCCGGCCGCCATGGAACAGCTCGCCATCCTCGGCAGCCAGGTCGGCGTGCAGACGCTGCCGATCGTCGCCGGCCAGTCGGCCGTGCAGATCGCCAAGCGCGCGGTCGAGGCCGCCCGTCTCGGCGGCTACGACGTCGTGATGCTCGACACCGCCGGCCGCGTGACGCTCGACGACACGCTGATGGCCGAGGTCGCCGAGGTGAAGGCCGCGACGAACCCGCATGAAGTGCTGCTCGTCGCCGATGCGCTGACCGGTCAGGACGCCGTCAACACGGCCCGCGCCTTCGATGCGCGCGTCGGCCTCACCGGCATCGTGCTGACCCGCATGGACGGCGATTCGCGCGGTGGCGCGGCGCTCTCGATGCGCGCCGTCACCGGCAAGCCGATCAAGCTCGTCGGTATCGGCGAGAAGGTCGACGAGCTCGACGAGTTCCACCCCTCCCGCGTCGCCAACCGCATCCTCGGCATGGGCGACATCGTCTCGCTCGTCGAGAAGGCGGCGCAGACGATCGACGCCGAGCAGGCGCAGGCCACCGCGCAGCGCATGGCCAAGGGCCAGTTCGACCTCTCCGACATGCGCGCGCAGCTCCAGCAGATGGAGAAGATGGGCGGTATCGGCGGCGTGATGGGCATGCTGCCCGGCATGAAGCAGGCGCAGTCGCAGCTCGCCAATGCCGGCGTCGGTGACAAGATGTTCAAGAGCATGATCGCCGCGATCGACTCGATGACGGCGGCCGAGCGCAAGAATCCCGACCTGCTCAAGAACAGCCGCAAGAAGCGCATCGCCGCCGGCTCCGGCACCACGGCCGAGCAGATCAACAAGCTGCTCAAGATGCATCGCGGCATGGCCGACGCCATGAAGATGATGGCCAAGCAGAAGGGCGGCATGCTCGGCAAGCTCGGCTCGATGTTCGGGCTCGGCGGCGGCCTGCCGGCCGGCATGCCCGACCCCTCGAAGATGGACCCGGCGCAGCTTGCGGAATTGCAGAAGCAGCTCGGCGCGGGCGGCGGCCTGCCCTCGATGCCGCCGGGCGGTTTCCCCGGCCTGCCGAAGGGCGTCACCCCGCCGGCCGGCATGATGCCGAAGCTGCCGGGTCTCGGCGGTAGTGGCAAAAGCGGCCTCGCCGGCGGGCTGCCCGGCCTCGGTAATCCGTTCGGGGGCAAGAAGAAGTGATTCCCGTTCTGGAAACAGAGCGGTTGCGGCTGCGCGGCTGGACGGCTGCCGATTTCGACGTGCTTGCGCGGTTCTTCGGTGACGAGGAACTCACGCGCTATGTCGGTGGCGCCAGCAACCGCGAGGATTCGTGGCGGCGTCTGTCCAGCATAGCCGGCCATTGGACCTTGCGCGGCCACGGCCTCTGGGCGGTGGAGGCGAAAGAGGACTGCCGGCTCGTCGGCTGGTGCGGCCTGCTTTCGCCGGAAGGCTGGCCCGAGCCGGAGATCGGCTGGAGCCTGTTCGCAGGCGAGCACGGTCGCGGCTATGCGACCGAGGCCGCGCTGCGCGCCCGTGACTATGCCTATCGTGACTTGGGATGGACCACGCTGATGAGCCTGGTCCACCCCGACAATCGACCCTCGATCCGCGTCGCCGAGCGCCTTGGCGCGCGCTTCGAGAAACCCTTCGTGATCCGTGGCACCGAGGTCGGCATCTACCGGCATCCGGCTGCCACGCCTGCGAAACACTGAACCTGAAACCAAACCTGACCGGAGAAGACCCATGTCCCTCAAGATTCGCCTGACCCGCGGCGGCGCCAAGAAGCGCCCGTACTACCGCATCGTCGTCGCCGACTCGCGCTCGCCGCGCGATGGCCGCTTCATCGAGAAGATCGGCTCCTATGATCCGATGAAGGCCAAGGACGCCGCCGACCGCGTCGTGCTCGACATCGAGAAGGTCCAGGCCTGGCTCGCCAAGGGCGCCCAGCCGACCGACCGCGTTCTGCGCTTCCTCGACGCCGCCGGCCTCGTCAAGCGCGCTGCCCGCAACAACCCGAACAAGGCTGTCCCCGGCGAGAAGGCCAAGGAGCGCGCCGAGAAGAAGGCCGAGAAGGCCGCTGCTCCGGCTGCCGAAGAAGCCGCCGAGGCGTGAGCCTGATCGTCCGCACGTCGATCTCGGGCCGGGCGCAGCCTCGGCCCGAGCGTTTTCTCAAGGAGATGTCCGGCTCAAGGCCGGGCATGGCGTGCTGACATGGGCGATCTCATCCTGCTCGGTATCGTCGGCGCGCCGCATGGCGTGCGCGGCGAGATCAGGATCAAGACCTTTACCGGCGATCCCCTCGGGATCGCCGATTACGGCCCGCTGACCGACGGCAAGGGCCGCAGCTACGAAATCACCGATATCCGCCCGGCCAAGGAAGTGGTCGTCGCCCGGTTCAAGGGCGTGACGACGCGCGAGCAGGCCGAGGCGCTGAACGGAACCGAGCTCTTCGTCGCCCGCGACAAGCTCTCGGCCGATGCGGACGAGGACGAGTTCCTGCATGCCGACCTGATCGGCTGCAGCGTGGTCGGGCCGGACGGAGCCGTGCTCGGCAGTGTCACCGGCGTCGAGAATTACGGGGCCGGCGACCTGCTCGACATCAAGACGCCGGACGGGCGCTTCGTCCTGATGCCCTTCACCAAGGCCTTCGCGCCGCGTATCGACATGGCCGCGCGCCGGATCGAGGCCGAGCCCCCATTGGGATTGTTCGAGCCCGACGATGACAAGCAATAGGCCTGCCCGCGCGCTGATCTTCGACATGGACGGCACCATCGTCGACAACATGCGCTTCCATGACGATGCCTGGGAGAGCTGGCACGTCAGCAACAATCTGCCCTTCGACCGCGAGACCTTTTCGGCCCGCACCGCCGGCATGGCGCTGGGCGAGATCGTCGGGCCGTATTTCCCGGATGCGACCGCCGACGAGATCGCCGCGATGGGCGATGCCAAGGAAGCGCTCTATCGCGAGGCCTATCGCCCGCATGTCGCGGCGACGGCCGGTCTGCTCGACTTGATGGCGCGCGCCGATGCGGCAGGCGTGCCGATGGCGGTCGGAACCGCAGCTCCGCCACCGAATATCGAAGTGGTGCTCGATGCGCTGGACTTGCGCCGGCGCTTCGCCACGATCGTCTCGCCGAGCCAGGGATATCGCGGCAAGCCGCATCCGGACATGTTCCTGGCCGCCGCCGAGCGGATGAAGGTCGATCCGGCCGATTGCATCGTCTTCGAGGACGCGCCGCTCGGCGTCGAGGCGGCCCGCCGCGCCGGCATGCGGGCCGTGGCTTTGCTGACCCTGCTCGGCCCCGAGGGCTTCACGGCTTACGACAACCTGATCGCATCGGCGCCCGACTTCACCGCGCTGGACGGTTTGCCCGCGCTGCGCTTCAGTTAGTTCGTCTTTCCAACCGCGGGTCATCCCGGACAAGCCGCGTCAACGGCGCCGATCCGGGATCCATTCCTGAACCGTTCCGGAATGGATCCCGGGTCTGCGCTTCGCTACGCCCGGGATGACAGGTTGGGAGCAATTGCCTTAATCCAAGGTCGATCATGTCCTTCCGCGCCTCGATCCTGACGCTCTATCCGGAGATGTTTCCGGGGCCGCTCGGCATCTCGCTGGCCGGCGAGGGGCTGCGCAAGGGATTGTGGTCGCTCGATACCCACCAGATCCGCGAGCACGGCATCGGCCGCCATCGCAATGTCGACGACAACCCGGCCGGCGGCGGCGCCGGCATGGTGCTGCGCTGCGACGTGCTCGCCGCGGCGATCGATGCAGCCGTGCCGGCGGATGATGCGCGACCGCGCTTGCTGATGTCGCCGCGCGGGCGGCCGCTCAAGCAGGAACAGGTGCGCGACTGGGCTGAAGGTCCCGGCCTCGTCATCGTTTGCGGGCGCTTCGAGGGCGTCGACGAGCGTGTGATCGAGGGGCGCAACCTGATCGAGGTCTCGATCGGCGACTACATCCTCTCCGGTGGCGAGATGGCGGCGCTGACGCTGCTCGACGCCTGCGTGCGCCTCATCCCCGGTGTCATGGGCAAGGTCGCCTCGGGCGAGGATGAGAGCTTCGAGAACGGGTTGCTGGAATATCCGCACTATACCCGCCCGCGCGAATGGGAGGGCAGGGGCCTGCCGGAGGCGCTGCTCTCCGGCGACCATGCCCGCATCGCGAAGTGGCGGCGCGAACAGGCGGAGCAGATCACGCGGGAGCGGCGGCCGGACCTTCTTTCCCTTCTCCCCTCGGGGGAGAAGGTGTCTGCGAAGCAGACGGATGAGGGCCGTTAGCGCCAGTCTTCCCTCGTCCGTCAGCGCTTCGCGCTGCCACCTTCTCCCCCGAGGGGAGAAGGGTGCTAACGATACTCCGTCACCGGCAGCTTCTCGGCCAGCCAGCCGCCCGGGCCGAGCATACCGCCGCGCACGCCGGCGAGATCGCGCCAGCCACGTCCGGCGAGTTTCTGTGCCACGGCGACCGCCTGTGCACCCGTCCGGTCGATCAGGACGATGCGCTTGCCGGGATGGTCGAGCCGCAAGCCCGCGATCCTGACCTCGAAGGCCGGTGCGTCGACATCCAGAGGCAGGGCGCCCTGGGGCAGGCCGGTATCGGCCCATTCCTGCGCGCCGCGGATATCGACGAGCAGGATGCGCTTCGCCTGCGCCGCCTCATGGGCTTTGCGCGGCGAAAGCGTCGCCGCCGATTGCCCGAAAACGAAAGTGGCCGGGAGCATGAAGCCCCCGGCCAGAACGATCCGGCGCGTTGCGGCGCCTTCGGTCATCGTGCTCAGCGCAGCTCGGCGCAGAAGCGCTGGATGCGGCGGCAGGCCTCTTCCAGCTTCTCGTCCGAGGTGGCGTAGGAGATGCGGAAGTTCGGACCAAGGCCGAAGGACGAGCCGTGCACGGCCGCGACGGCCTCCGTCTCGAGCAGGCCCATGACGAGGTCTTCGTCGGTCTCGATCTTCTTGCCGTTCGGCAGGGTCTTGCCGATCAGGGCCGAGCAGTCGGGATAGACGTAGAACGCGCCTTCCGGCACCGGGCACTTCAGGCCGCGGGTCTGGTTCAGCATGGAGACGACGAGGTCGCGGCGGCGCTCGAAGGCCTTCTTGAAGACCGGGATATGCTCCTGCGTGCCGTCGAGCGCCTCGACCGCGGCCCATTGCGAGATCGCCGAGGTGCCGGAGGTCTGCTGGCCCTGGACGAGGTCCATGGCATTGATCAGCTGCTGCGGGCCCGCGGCGTAGCCGATGCGCCAGCCGGTCATGGCATAGGACTTCGAGACGCCGTTCATCGTCAGCGTGCGCTCGTAGAGGGCGGGCTCGACCTGCGCGGGGGTGACGAAGGTGAAGTCGCCATAGACGAGGTGCTCGTACATGTCGTCGGTGAGGATCCAGACATGCGGATGGCGCATCAGCACATCCGTGAGCTTCTTCATCTCGGCATGGCTGTAGGCGGCGCCCGACGGGTTCGACGGCGAGTTCAGGATCACCCACTTGGTCTTGGGGGTGATGGCCTTCTCGAGGTCTTCGGGCTGCAGCTTGAAGTCGTTCTTGAGATAGGTCTCGGCGAAGGTCGGCGTGCCGCCGCAGAGCGCGACCATCTCGGGATAGGAAACCCAGTAGGGCGAGACGCAGATGACCTCGTCGCCGGGGTTCAGCGTGGCGAGCAGCGCGTTGTAGATGACGTGCTTGCCGCCGGTCGAGACGATGGTCTGGCTCGCCTTGTAGTCGAGGCCGTTCTCGCGCTTGAACTTGCGGGCGACGGCTTCGCGCAGCTGCGGGATGCCGGAAACCGGGGTGTACTTGGTCTCGCCGCGCTTGATCGCGGAGATAGCCGCTTCCTTGATATTGTCCGGCGTGTCGAAATCGGGCTCGCCGACGGAGAGCGAGATCACGTCCTTGCCCTGGGCTTTCAGGTCACGGGCCTTCTGCGTGATCGTGATGGTCGCGGACGGCTTCACGCGCTTCAGGGCATCGGCAAGAAAGGCCATGGGACTGGTCTCCGGAGGAGGCGGAAGGGTGCGCGCCGGAAAAAGGCGCGGGCGAGGTTTATGACTCGCGGGCCATGATCGCAAGCGCAACTGATTGATGTCTGGCAGAAACGTCATGAATTCAGGGCGGTTTGCCCTTGCGCTCCGGGCATGCGAAGCCGACCCGATGACGAACTCCGCTAACCCCATAGCGATCTATATCGATGCCGACGCCTGCCCGGTGAAGGACGAGATCTATCGCGTCGCCGGCCGGCACGGCCTGTATGTCTTCGTCGTCGCCAACAGCTTCCTCAACGTGCCACGCGAGCCCTGGATCGAGCGGGTGACGGTGCCCGGCAGTTTCGATGCGGCCGATGACTGGATCGCGGAGCGGGTCTCGCGCGGTTCGATCGTGATCACGGCCGATATCCCGCTGGCGGATCGCTGCATCAAGGCTGGAGCGGACGTGATCGGGCCGACCGGCAAGCCCTTCACCGAAGCCTCGATCGGCATGGCGCTGGCGACGCGTGACATGATGGAGGATTTGCGCGCGATGGGCACCGTGCAGGGCGGGCCGAAGCCGTTCTCGCAGAAGGACCGCTCGGCCTTCCTGCAGGCGCTCGACCTCGCGATCCAGCGGCTGAAGCGGGCAGGTTTCGGCAGGTAGATCGTTCTGCTTCGGGCAGGCTCGTCCGAACCGTAACGGTCCGCGTCTGCCGCAGGTCTATCGATGCCTTCTGCGCCTTAGGTGCTGCTGGACGCATGGCGCCTTTGCCCGTAAATCTCGCCGCAAAGCAGGCTCGCCAATTCAGGCGGGCGTCCGGGAGGAAGTCCATGTCGTTGACCCGCCGCTCCACGCTCGGCCTGATGGCCGGCGCCGTCTTCGCTCCGTCGATCGTCCGGGCGCAGAGCTTCCCCAGCAAGGTCATCACGCTGGTCGTGCCCTATCCGGCGGGCGGCCCGACCGACGCCATCGCGCGCTTCGTGGCGCAGGACCTCTCGGTCGCCTTCGGGCACAATGTCGTGGTCGACAACCGCGCCGGCGCCTCGGGCGCCGTCGGCACGCGCGCCGTCGCCCATGCGGCGCCGGACGGCTACACCATCGTGTTCGGCAACAACCAGACGCACGGCAACAACATGTTCCTGCTGAAGGAGCCGGGCTACGACGCGGTCAAGGATTTCGCGCCGCTCGCCGGCGTCGGCGCTTTCGAACACGCCTTCGTCGTGCGCAACGACCTGCCGGCCAAGAACATCCAGGAGCTGATCGCGCTCGCCAAGGCCGATCCGGGCAAGCTCAACTACGGCTCGACCGGCGTCGGCTCCGGCTCGCATCTCGCCATGGAGCTGTTCATGCAGCGCACCGGCATCAAGATGACGCATGTGCCGTTCCGCGGCGCCGCGCCGCTGGTGCAGGAGATCATCGCGGGCCGCATCGACATCGCCAATTCAACGCTGCCGAGCGTGCTGGAGCAGATCAATGCCGGCACGCTGCGTGCGTTGGCGCTGGCCAGCCCCGAGCGCAACCCGCGGGCCAAGGACATCCCGACCTTGCGCGAGCAGGGCGTGAATAATGCCGACGCCGATTCCTGGGCGGCCTTCTTCGCCCCGGTGAAGACGCCGGACGATGTGCTGGAAAAGCTGTCCAAGGCAGTCATCGCCTCTCTGAACAAGCCCGAGACCCGCGAGGCGATCCTGAAGCTCGGCTTCACGCTCAAGGTGCGCGATCCCGCGGCGTTCAAGCCCTACCACGCCCAGGAAATCGCGACCTGGAAGCAGATCATCACTGAGGCCGGCGTGAAGCCGGAATAAGGCGAGACATTCGCTCAGCCCTCATCCTGAGGAGGCCGCGTCAGCGGCCGTCTCGAAGGATGGTCCAGTGATCTCCGCAGCTTCCTGAAGCATCCTTCGAGACGCGCTCCTGTGGAGCGCTCCTCAGGATGAGGGCTGTGGGGCGTGATGCGCAGGAGCCTGCCCCATGAACCTGATGCCCAAGCTCGCCGCCCGCCGCGAGGCGGGGAAGCCCGTGCGCGCGGCGCTGATCGGCGCCGGCAAGTTCGGCTCGATGTTCCTGTCGCAGGTGCCGCATATCGCGGGGCTGGAGGTCGCGGTCATCGCCGATCTCGATCCCGAGCGGGCCAAGGCGGCCTGCCGGGCCGTCGGTTGGGACGAGGCGCGGATCGCGCGGACGCGCTTCGTCGATGACGGCGTCGAAGCCGCGCGTGCTGATGGCGTCGAGGTCGTGCTGGAGGCGACGGGCCACCCGGCCGCAGGCGCACGCCATGCGCTGGCGGCGATCGAGGCCGGGCGCCATGTCGTGATGGTCAATGTCGAGGCCGACGTGCTGGTCGGGCCGGTGCTGGCGCAGCGGGCGCAGGCGGCGGGCGTGGTCTATTCGATGGCCTATGGCGACCAGCCGGCGCTGGTCTGCGAGATGGTCGACTGGGCGCGCGCCACCGGCTTCACCGTCGCCGCAGCGGGCAAGGGCACGAAATACCTGCCGGCCTATCACGAGGTCACGCCGGACGATGTCTGGACCCATTACGGCCTGACGCCGGAAGCGGCCAAGGCCGGCGGCATGAACCCGCAGATGTTCAATTCCTTCCTCGATGGCACCAAGTCGGCGATCGAGATGGCGGCGATCGCCAATGCCTGCGATCTCGACGTGCCGGAGGCCGGGCTCGCCTTCCCGCCTTGCGGCGTCGACGATCTCGCTCATGTGCTGCGGCCGCGCGCGGTCGGCGGGCAACTGGAGCGGGACGGCATGGTAGAGGTCGTCTCCTCGCTGGAGCGCGACGGGCGGCCGGTCTTCCGCGACCTGCGCTGGGGCGTCTATGTCGTGCTCAAGGCGCCGAACGATTATGCCGCCGCCTGCTTCAAGCAATACGGCCTGCCGACCGATGCGACCGGCCGCTATGCGGCGATGTACAAACCCTTCCACCTGATCGGGCTCGAACTCTCTATTTCCGCGCTGAATGCCGTGCTGCGTGCCGAGCCGACCGGCACGACGCGTGGCTGGCGTAGCGACGCGGTCGCCGTGGCGAAACGCGCGCTCAAGGCCGGCGAGATGCTCGATGGCGAGGGCGGCTATACCGTCTACGGCCGGTTGATGCCGGCGGCCGAGAGCCGGGCGCGGCGTGCCTTGCCGATCGGCCTTGCCCATGGCGTGAGGCTCAGCCGCGACGTCGCTGCCGGCCAGCCGGTGACGGAAGCCGATGTCACGCTCGACGAAAGCCAGCCGATCGTCTCACTTCGTCGTGAGTTGGCGGCAACGGCTTGGTGATCGGCGGCGTTCCCCTCTATCTCCGGACAGGGGCCGGATAGAACGAGGAGAGCGTGATGTGGCGATTGGGTCTGGTGGGGTTGCTCGGAACGGTGCTGGCGCTCGCGAGCCCGGCGCTGCCGGCATCGGCCCAGAAGCGCTATCCCTCCAGCGCTGGCGAGCTTTCGGTCGAGACCGTCGCGAGCGGGCTCGAAAATCCCTGGGGCCTCGCCTTCCTGCCGGACGGGCGCATGCTGGTCACCGAGCGGCCGGGCCGGCTGCGGCTGGTCGAGAAAGACGGCAAGCTCTCGCGGCCCATCAACGGCGTGCCGAGCGTTGCGGCACGCGGGCAGGGCGGTCTTCTCGGTGTCGCGCTCGATCCCGGTTTCGCGCAGAACCGCCTTGTCTATCTCTCCTTTTCAGAGCCGCGCTCGGGCGGTAGCGGCACCAGCGTCGCGCGCGGGCGGCTAAACGAGCAGGGCACAGCGCTGACGGGTGTCGAGATGATCTTCCGGCAATTGCCGGCGATCAACTCCAACCTGCATTTCGGCTCGCGGCTGGTCTTCGACCGGACGGGCGTGCTCTTCGTCACGGTGGGAGATCGCTACAGCCAGCGCGATCAGGCGCAGAACCCCGCCAACCATCTCGGCAAGGTCATCCGCATCCGGCCGGACGGCGGGACGCCGGCCGACAATCCGAAGAAGGAAGGCTGGGCGCCGGAAATCTGGTCGATCGGCCACCGCAACGTGCAGGGCGCGGCGCTGCATCCCGATACCGGGCAGCTCTGGACCGCCGAGCATGCGGCGCGCGGCGGCGACGAGATCAACACGCCCAAGGCCGGGCTGAACTATGGCTGGCCCGTCATCACCTTTGGCGTCGACTATTCCGGCGCGAAGATCGGCGAGGGCACGTCGAAGCCCGGCATGGAGCAGCCGCTGTTCTATTGGGACCCGTCGATCGCGCCCTCGGGCGCAGCCTTCCATACCGGTGCGGTCTGGCCGGCCTGGAAGAATTCGCTCTTCGTCGGGGCGCTTGCCGGGCAGATGCTGGTCCGGCTTTCGACCGAGGGCGGGAAGGTGACGGGCGAGGAGCGCCTGCTGACCGATATCGGCGAGCGCATCCGCGACGTCGTCCAGGGGCCGGATGGCTTCCTCTATCTGCTCAGCGACGAGGCCGACGGTAAGGTGCTGCGGGTGAGGCCGGCCCGCTAGCTGCCCGTCAGGGGCCGCAATCCCATTCGCGTTCGATGACGAAGACCTTGCGGGTCGCGAGGCTGCCATTGGGATCGTAGAGATCACCGACATAATACTCGGTGCCGGCGGCGTCATGCGCGCTGCGCTCGACCTGAAGCGACCAGCCATAGCCGACCTGCTTGCCGCCCTGCCAGCTGCGATGGACCGCGCTGGCCGAGGGGCCGGAGAGGATGCGGGCCTTGTCGTCGCTCGGGCTGCAGGTCGGGCCGGCGAGGGCAGCGGCGGGGGCGAGCACGAGGCCGCAGAGAAGCAGTGCCGTCTTTTGCAAGGCAGTCAGTCCTGTCGAAGAGTTGGGAAGCGCGGCGCTCAGGCCTTGGCGTGGAAGATGAAGAAGGCGCCGGCCGCGATCAGGGCGAAGCCGACCGCGTGGCTCCAGGTCAGCGATTCCTTGAGCCAGAACACTGAGAAGCCGGCGAAGACGGTCAGCGTGATCACCTCCTGCATCGTCTTCAGCTCGGCGGCGGAATAGACGGCGGAGCCGATGCGGTTGGCGGGCACGGCCAGCATGTATTCGGGCAGGGCGATCATCCAGCTCGCGAGGATGGCGAGCCAGATCGCGGTGCTCTTGTAGCTGAGATGTCCGTACCAGGCGAAGGTCATGAAGATGTTCGAGCCGAACAGCATCACGATCGGCAGGAGATGGGCCATGGAGAGCGAGGGCATGCCGGGAGCCTTCTTCGCGATGGTTCGGAGGCGCCTAGGCTTTCAGCCGAAGCGCAGCTTCATGGTGATGATGGCCAGCACGAGCAGCAGGGTCAGCGTGTTGGCGACGATGACCGGCCAGGACAGGATCTGGACGCCGTAGACCAGCCAGAGCACCGTCCCGCAAGCGAGCAGAAGCTGCGTCCACAGCGAGATCGCGCGGGTGTCGCGGGTGCGCAAGGTACGCCAGGTCTGCGGCAGCCAGCACAGGCTGGTCAGCGCGGCGGCGACGAAACCGAGGAGTTCGACGGAGAGGGGCACGGGAGCATTCCGGGTGACGCCGTTCCCATAGCGGGATTCGGGATCGAATCGCCAGATGCGCCATGGTTAACTTCCGTTAACGGCAACGCCCTAGTTTTGCGTGAATTCTGCGATTCGGTGGAGACCATGCGCGCAATCACACTGGCCTTGCCTCTCGTCCTTCTCGCTTCCGCCGCCTCGGCGCAGAGCGGGTTCCAATCCTGCCTCGCCGGGCTGAAGTCCGCGGCGGCCGCCAAGGGCGTCTCGGGGGCGACCTTCGACCGGGCCATGGCCGGCGTCGAGCCGGACATGAAGGTCATCGAAGCCATGAACAACCAGCCGGAGTTCAAGACTCCGATCTGGGACTATCTCGGCACGCTGGTCGACGAGGAGAAGGTGGCGGAAGGGCGCGCGATGATGCGCCAGCATGCCTCGACCCTCGCGGCGGCCGAGCAGCGCTTCGGCGTCGACCGCCACACCATTGCCGCCGTCTGGGGCGTCGAAAGCGATTTCGGCAAGGCGCGGGGCAAGATGCCGCTGGTGCAGGCGCTCTCGACCGGCGCCTGCCTGGCGCCGCGCCGCAATGCCTTCTTCAAGGGGGAGCTGATCGCGACGCTGCAGATCATCCAGCGCGGCGACGTACGGCCCGAGCGGCTGTTCGGTTCCTGGGCCGGCGCCTTCGGCCACACCCAGTTCATCCCCTCGACTTATCTCCGCCTCGCGGTCGACGGCGATGGCGATGGCCGGCGCGATCTCGTCGATTCGATCCCCGACGCGCTGCATTCGACCGCGAATTTCATGGACAAGGCCGGCTGGGTCACCGGCGCGACCTGGGGCTACGAGGTGCGTGTTCCGTCAGGCTATTCCGGTCCGACCGGACGCAACCCGAAGCATCCGGTGTCGAGCTGGGCTTCGCGCGGCATCGTCAAATATGACGGCTCGGCGCTGACGGGCTCGGGCAATGCCGGCCTGCTGATGCCGGCGGGGCGGAACGGGCCGGCCTTCCTCGTCTTCAAGAACTACGACGCCGCCTACAGCTATAACGGTGCGGATTCCTATGCGCTCGCCATCTCGCTCCTGTCCGATCGCCTGCGCGGCCGGCCGGGCGTGCAGGGCGACTGGCCGACCGACGACCTGCCGCTGTCGCGCGAGCAGCGCCGCGAGCTGCAGCGCCTGCTGATCGCCCGCGGCTACAATGTCGGCGAGCCGGACGGCGCCGTCGGCTCGCTGACGCGCGCTGCGATCAAGGAGATCGAGGCGAAGATCGGCATGCCGCAGACCGGGCGGCCGGGCGAGAAGGTGCTGCGCGCGCTCAAGGGCGGGCGGGTCTGATCGCGCAGAAAACGGGTGGCGTCGCGCCACCGTGTCGTATGAAAGGCTTGGTCATCCCGGACAAGCCGCGCAAGCGGCGCCGATCCGGGATCCATGCCTGAACCGTTCCGGCATGGATCCCTGGTCTCCCTTCGGTCGCCCGGGATGACCGGCGTTTCATTCGGAGAACCCATGCGCCGCCTGATTTCCACCGGCTCGCCCTTCGAGCGCAGCTTCGGCTATTCGCGCGCCGTGATCGACGGCGATCTCGTCTTCGTCTCCGGCACGACCGGCTACGACTACGCCACCATGGTGCTGCCGGAGGATGCGGCCGAGCAGGCCCGCAACATCTTCCGCACGATCAGCGCCGTGCTGGAGGAGGCCGGCTCCTCGCTCGCCCAGGTGGCGCGGGCGCAATATTTCGTCACCGACCGCAGCTATTGCGAGCCGGTCCTGGCCGTCTGCGGCGAGTTCTTCAGCGAGATCAGGCCGGCGGCCGCGATCTATGTCGTTTCCGGCATGCTGAAGCCCGAGATGAAGGTCGAGATCGAAGTGACGGCGCGCATCGGAAGCGTCTGACGGCAAATTGTCGACAGGGTGCCGACAACTGGTATATCCCTTGCTAGGCGGTGCCCTTGAGGCATCCGCCTACAAAAGAGGGAGATCTGCCATGTCGATCCGCCGTCGCACGGTCCTCACGGGAGCTGGCGCGCTTGCCGCCACAGCCTTCATGGGCAACCGGGCCTTTTCGCAGGGGGCGGCGGCAACGCTGCGCTTCAACCCCTCGACGCCGCTGCCTTCGCTCGATCCGATCACGGCCACCAGCTACGTCATCCGCAATCACGGCTACCTGATCTACGACACGCTCTTCGCCACCGATGCGAATTTCCAGATCAAGCCGCAGATGGTCGAGGCCTGGGAGACCGCGCCGGACGGGCTGAGCTGGACCTTCCGCCTCCGCGACGGGCTCGCCTTCCATGACGAGACGCCGGTGCGTGCGCAGGACTGCATCGCCTCGATCGCCCGCTGGTCGAAGCGCGATGCCTTCGGCCAGACCTTCGCCACCTTCGTCGAGGCTTACGAGGTCGTCGACCAGCGCAGCTTCCGCATCCGCCTGAAGAAGCCGTTCCCGATGATGACGGCCGCGCTCGGCAAGCTCTCGTCGAACGTGCCCTTCATCATGCCGGAGCGCATCGCGCAGACCGACCACATGAAGAACATCACGGAAGCCGTCGGCTCCGGCCCGTGGCGCTTCATGGACAAGCAGTGGGTGCCCGGCCAGAACGCGATCTACGAGCGCTTCGCCAAGTACAGGCCGCGCGAGGAGGCGCCGTCCTGGGCTACCGGCGGCAAGGTCGCCCGGATCGACCGCATCGAATGGCTTGCCCTGACCGAGGCGGCCGCCGCGGCCGGCGCGCTGATGCAGGGCGAGCTGGACTGGTACGAGCAGCCGCCCGTCGACCTGATCCCGATGCTGAAGGGCAACAAGGACGTCGTCATCGAGAACGTGCCGCTGGGCCTGTTCCTGCTGATGCGCTTCAACCAGCTGCAGCCGCCCTTCAACAACCCGGCGATCCGCCGGGCCGTGATGGCCGCCGTCAACCAGGCCGACTACATGGAGGCCGTCGTCGGCGACAAGGCGTTTTACAGCGGCGCCAAGACCTTCTTCACGCCCGGCTCGCCGATGTCCTCGGGGGCTGGCGGGGCGGCGGCCATGCCGGGCAATCTCGAGAAGGCCAAGGCCATGCTCAAGGAGGCCGGCTACAAGGGCGAGAAGGTCGTTCTGCTCGCGCCGGCCGACCAGCCGATCGCCTACCAGCAGTGCATGGTCACGGAGGATCTGTTCAAGAAGCTCGGCATCAATTCGGAGCTGGTCGCGACCGATTGGGCGAGCTTCATCGGCCGGCGTGCCAATCGCGGCCTGCCTGACCAGGGCGGCTGGTCGGTGTTCCATACGCTGTGGTCCTGCGCCGATACGCTCAACCCGGCGCTGCATCCGCTGATGCGGGCCAATGGTGGCTCGGCCTGGTTCGGCTGGCCCGAGGATGCCCGGATCGAGGAGCTGCGGGACACCTGGATCGCGACGCCGGAGGAGGCTAAGCAGAAGGAGCTCGCCGCGAAGATCGAAGAGCGCGGCTTCGAGGTCGTGCCTTACGTTCCCTGCGGCCTCGTCCAGCAGCCGATGGCGTTCCGCCGGAATCTGAGCGGCATGGTGCTCGCGCCGGCGCAGTTCTTCTGGAACATGGAAAAGAAGGCCTGAGCCGCGTTCACGGCGCCGGCGCATGGCCTGCCATGCGCCGGCTTCGCATGCCCGCCGCTTGCGTCGCCACGGTTCCACCCGTAATCACCCGGCGAGGCCGGGAAACGGCCAAGCTGACGACATCAAGCGCGCGAGGCGACGACCATGGCGACCCACAAGCTCCTGCTGCTCCCCGGCGACGGCATCGGCCCCGAGGTGATGGGCCAGGTCGAGCAGATCGTCTCCTGGTTCGGCAAGCAGGGCCTCGGCTCCTTCGAGATCGAGAAGGGTCTCGTCGGCGGCGCGGCTTATGACGCGCACAAGCAGGCGATCTCCGAAGGCGACATGAAGCTGGCGCAGGACGCCGATGCCGTGCTGTTCGGCGCGGTCGGCGGCCCGAAATGGGCTGATGTGCCCTACCAGCACCGCCCGGAAGCCGGCCTGCTGCGCCTGCGCAAGGATCTCGGCCTGTTCGCCAACCTGCGTCCGGCGATCTGCTATCCGGCGCTGGCCTCTGCCTCCTCGCTCAAGCCCGAGGTCGTCGAAGGCCTCGACATCCTGATCGTGCGCGAGCTCACCGGCGGCGTCTACTTCGGCGAGCCGAAGGAGATCGTCACGCTGGAGGACGGCTCCAAGCGCGGCGTCGACACGCAGCTCTACACGACGCCGGAAATCGACCGGATCTGCCGCGTCGCCTTCGAGCTGGCGCGCACGCGCCGCAACAAGGTCTCCTCGGCCGAGAAGCACAATGTCATGAAGACCGGCGTGCTCTGGAAGCAGACGGTCACCGCGCTGCACGCCGCCGAGTACGGGGATGTCGAGCTGGAGCATGTGCTGGCCGACAACTGCGCCATGCAGCTCGTGCGCTGGCCCAAGCAGTATGACGTCATCGTCTGCGACAACCTGTTCGGCGACATCCTCTCCGACGTGGCGGCGATGCTGACCGGCTCGCTCGGCATGCTGCCCTCGGCCTCGCTCGGCGCCGAGGACCCGGCCACCGGCAAGCGCAAGGCGCTCTACGAGCCCGTCCACGGCTCGGCGCCGGACATCGCCGGCAAGGGCCTCGCCAATCCGATCGCGATGATCGGCTCGTTCGCCATGGCGCTGCGCTACTCGTTCGGCGCGGGCGATGCGGCCGACCGGCTCGAAGGCGCGATCGCCGACGTGCTGGGCTCCGGCACCCGCACCAAGGATATCGCGGCTCCCGGCGCCAACGCCGTCTCGACCAGCGAGATGGGCGCGGCGATCATCAAGGCGCTTGAAGCGCGCGGCTGATTTCAGCCCGACTATGACGAGGGAGAGAATCTCTCTCTCCCTCGTGAATTGCCGTGACCCCGCTTTCGTGGCCTAACGAGCCCATCGAAAACGGAGTATGTCCGTCATGCTGATCAAGCGCCGTGCCGGCTGGGAAATGCCGGAAAGCCAGGCCACGCCCGAGAGCGTGTTCCTCAATCGCCGCCAGCTGATGACTGCTGGCGCCGGATTGATCGCAGGCGCTGCATTGCCGGGCATTGCGGCGGCTCAAGGCGCCGATCCGACGCTCGATCTCTATCCCGCCAAGCGCAACGCCGCCTATGTGCTGGGCGTGCCGCAGACGGCGGAAGACGACGCGGCGAACTACAACAATTTCTACGAGTTCGGCATGTCGAAGGACATCGTCGATGCCTCGAAGCGCCTCGCCATTCGCCCCTGGAACATCCAGGTCGACGGCCTCGTCGAGAAGCCGTTCGAGATCGGCTTCGACGACCTCATCCGCAAGCTGCCGATCGAGGAGCGCCTCTATCGCTTCCGCTGTGTCGAGGCCTGGGCGATGGCAGTGCCGTGGACCGGCATCCCGCTCGCTTCCTTCGTCGCGCTGGCGAAGCCGCTTTCGGGCGCGAAGTACATCCGCTTCGAGACCTTCATGAACCCGCGCGTCGCGCCGGGGCAGAACCAGCGCTGGTATCCCTGGCCCTATACGGAGGGGCTGACCATCGCCGAGGCGACGAACGAATTGCCGCTGCTGGTCACCGGCATCTACGGCAAGCCGCTGCCGACGCAGCATGGCGCGCCGATCCGCCTGATCACGCCGTGGAAATACGGCTTCAAGTCGGTGAAGTCGATCCGCAAGATCAGCTTCGTGGCCGAGCGCCCGAAGACTTTCTGGGAGGGATTGCAGGCTTCGGAATATGGCTTCTGGGCCAATGTGAACCCGGCCGTGCCGCATCCGCGCTGGAGCCAGGCGAGCGAGCAGATCCTGGGCTCGCGCGAGCGCCGCCCGACGCAGATCTATAACGGCTATGGCGAGCAGGTCGCCGGGCTCTACAAGGGGCTGGAGGGCGAGAAGCTCTTCATGTGAGGACGGACCTCGGCAGGTTTCGGGTGCCGTCTCCTGCCGCTGCCGTGCTAGACCTCGTGTCATTCTTTGCCGGAACGACACGGGTCGCACATGGCCAGCCAGCATTTCCATCTGTTCGAGACGACGATCGGCCCCTGCGCCGTGGTCTGGGAAGGTGAGCGCTTCATCGGCGCGCAATTGCCGGAGCGTGACGAGGCCGCGGCCCGCAAGCGCCTCGAGCGGCGGTTTCCCGAAGCCGACGAGACGGAGGCCGAAGGCTTCGTCGCGGAGGCCGTGGCCGGTATCCGGGCACTGTTCGACGGCGAGAAGCGCGACCTGTCGCATCTGCCGGTGGCGCTGGAGAGCGTCTCGGATTTCAACCGCAAGGTCTACGAGGTCGCGCTCGCGATTCCGCATGGCGAGACGCTGACCTATGGCGAGGTGGCGCAGCGCATCGGCGATCCCGGCGCGGCGCGGGCGGTGGGCGTCGCGCTCGGCCAGAATCCCTGGCCGATCATCGTGCCCTGCCACCGCGTGCTGGCGGCCGGCGGCAAGACCGGGGGCTTCTCGGCCGAGGGGGGCGTGGAGATCAAGCTCCGCATCCTGACCATCGAGAAGGCGCGCACCAGCGCCGAGCCCAGCCTGTTCGACGCCCTGCCGCTGGCGGCCCGCCCGGGGCGGCACTGAGCCGCAGGCCGTCATTGCGAGGAGCGAAGCGACGAAGCAATCCAGGGGGACTGGGGTGAACCGTCTCGCCCAGTCCCCCTGGATTGCTTCGCTGCGCTCGCAATGACGGCGTTTGAATTCGCGCAATATCGCCCTTGCAGCGCGGCAGCTTGCGCGGCGTGAGGCGCGGCCTCTACTGTGCCGGCCTTTCCACCCTCACTGGGGACCAGCATGGCCAAACTGAAGCTCGCCGTCATCGTGGGCAGCAACCGCCGCGAATCGATCAACCGCAAGCTGGCCCAAGCGCTGGCGAAGCTGGGCGAGGGCGCCTTCGACGCCACTTTCGTCCAGATCGACGACCTGCCGATGTTCAACCAGGACCTGGAGCCGAACCGCCCGGAATCGACTCTGCGCCTGAAGCGCGAGATCGAGGCCGCCGATGCGATCCTGATCGTCACGCCCGAGCATAACCGCTCGATCCCGGCCGTGCTGAAGAACGCCATCGACTGGGCCTCGCGCCCCTATGGCAAGAATTCCTGGGCCGGCAAGACCGTTGCCGTCACCGGCACCAGCGGCGGCGCCGTCGGTACGGCCGTCTCGCAGAACGAACTGCGCATGATCCTGACCAATCTCGCCGGCGTCGTCGTCGGCAGCCAGGTCTTCGTCACCTTCAAGGATGACCTGATCGACGCTGATAGCAACGTTACCAACGAGGCCACGCGGGGCTTCCTGCAGGGCTTCGTCGACAATTTCGCGAAGATCGCCGGCAAGCTCGCCGCCTGATCGACGATCAGTCTCCGCACTTGCACAAGGCGTCGCCTCCGGGCGGCGCCTTTTTCGTTTCGGTGAGGCTGGTCGCTGGCGATCGGGCAAAAAAAGAGCCGGCGTCCCCGAGGGGAGCCGGCTTTGTAAGTTTGAAACATCTGGCGAAACCGCCAAACATCTCAGAGGGGAACGGCTGAAACGAACTCAACGCCGGGAGGAGATTGCGGAGCCCGTTTCGAACAACCGTGAGTACAATATCGGCCATGCCCTGCCATTTTGCAATGCAACATATCTTGGGTCCGCCATGCGCGTGCTGCATGTACTAAGGGCAGATGGCGCGAATTTGAGCCTAAATGATTGAGAAATATGCGTTCGTTGCAGGATGGGGTCTGCGCGCGGAAGTTGCGGACCTCCTGCAAACCCGGTTTTCGTCCGCTGCTGAACAGTTTTCAGGCGAACAGTCCGATTTTGGCGCATGCGAGATGCCGAATTGGTCACAAAACCGCCAGAATCGAAAAGGGCGCCTTGCGGCGCCCGATTCTTCGTAACGTGCCTGCGCGGTCAGTAAGTCCAGCGCTGGGCCTTCTGGATGAGGAAGTCGCGGAAGACCTGGACGCGGGCGACCGACTTCATCTCCTCGGGATAGACGAGGTAGCTCTCGAGCTGCGGCATCTCGGTCTCGCGCATCAGCTGCACGAGCGGGGAGCCGGTCTCGATCAGGTAATCCGGCAGCACCGCGATGCCGGCGCCCGAATCCACGGCCCGCTTCATCGCGGTGATGTTGTTGACCGTCAGGTGGATCGGCCGCGGGTTGCGCTGGTCGCGCCCCATCGTGCCGAGCCAGTGCACCGCCGTCAGGTAGGACGGCGAGGTGCCGCCGAAGGACAGGATGCGGTGGTTGTCGAGATCGTCGTAGCTCTTGGGCTCGCCGAAGCGCTTCACATAGGCCGGCGAGGCGTAGACGTGGAAGTGCACGGTGAAGAGCTTGCGCTGGATCAGGTCCGGCTGCTGCGGCTGGCGCAGGCGGATCGCGATATCGGCCTCGCGCATCGACAGGTCGAGTTCCTCATCGGTGAGGATGAGCTCGACCCGGATGTCAGGGTAGAGATCCATGAACTCGGAGAGGCGCGGCGTCAGCCAGTGCCCGCCGAGGCCGCGGGTCGCCGTGACCTTGAGCTCGCCGGACGGATGCTCGCGTGTCTCGGAGAGCTGCGAGCGCGTGCGCTCCAGCCGCTGCGTCATCTCGCGGGCGGCACGCCACAGCAACTCGCCTTGCTCGGTGAGAATGAGGCCGCGCGTATGGCGATGGAACAGCGGCGCGCGCAGCTCCCGCTCAAGCGCACCGATCTGGCGGCTGACGGCCGATTGACTCAGGCCGAGAACGTCGCCAGCTTTGGTGAAGCTGCCTGACTCCGCGACCGTATAAAAGATTCTAATGCGGTCCCAATCCACCGCGCTTCCCCCGCTATGCGTTTTTTGCATGATGGGGGATAAAGGCGTTGTGCGTCAACGCCTGTGTGGCGGATCGCCTCTGTTATTCGTCGTGAATCTGGTGACGCAACCCATCAGAGTCAGTGATGGGTTGCGCCAAGGCCTTCATTCCGCTGCTTCGCGGTGGTCCAGAGCGCTGGCGGCGAGCCAGCGTTCGGCATCGAGCGCGGCCATGCAGCCCAGGCCGGCCGCCGTGACCGCCTGGCGGTAATGCTCGTCGGTGACGTCGCCGGCGGCGAAGACGCCTTCGACATTGGTCCGGGTCGTGCCGGCCTCGACAGCGAGATAGCCGGATTCGTTCATGGCGAGCTGGCCGACGAACAGCTCCGTCGCCGGCTTGTGGCCGATGGCGATGAAGACGCCGTCGGTCTTCAGCTCGCTCTCGGCGCCGGTCTTGAGGTTCTTCAGGCGCAGATGCGTGACGCTGGGGGGCGTGGTGCCGCCGCAGATCTCGGCGATCTCGCTTTCCCAGACCACTTCGATCTTCGGGTGCTTGAACAGGCGCTCCTGCATCACGCGCTCGGCCCGCAGGCTGTCGCGGCGATGGACCAGCGTGACCTTGCTGGCGAGATTGGCGAGATAGAGCGCCTCCTCCACGGCGGTGTTGCCGCCGCCGACCACCGCGACCTCCTTGTTGCGGAAGAAGAAGCCGTCGCAGGTGGCGCAGGCCGAAACGCCGAAGCCCTGGAAGCTCTGCTCGGAGGGCAGGCCCAGCCACTTGGCCTGGGCGCCGGTCGCGATGATCAGGGCGTCGCAGGAATAGGTCTCGCCACCATCGCCCCAGAGCCGGAACGGGCGCTGCGAGAGATCGACGCGGGCGATATGGTCGGAGACCATCCGGGTGCCCATGTGCTCGGCCTGGGCGCGCATCTGCTCCATCAGCCAGGGGCCTTGGATGACGTCGGCGAAGCCGGGATAGTTCTCGACATCGGTGGTGATCATCAACTGGCCGCCGGCCTGCATGCCGGAGATCAGCACCGGTTCCATCATGGCGCGAGCAGCGTAGATCGCGGCAGTGTAACCGGCCGGGCCGGAGCCGACGATCATGACGCGGGCATGGGTGTGGGCCATCGTCTCAGTTCCTCTCCTGCGGGCCTGGAGCCGCAGCCTCGATCCGTCAGATACGCCGGCGTGGCGCCGAAACAAGGGTCGCCGGGTTCAGGAGCGCGTGAACCCCAAGGCAGCCCGGTGGCGCAGCCAGCCTTGCCGTATCGCATCGGCTATGATCGGCGTTGAGTCTATCGGTTCGTAGGGCTGGCCTTCAAGGCGTCCACAGAAGCGATGCACAACGCCCTCGCGTTCCAGCGCTCCGACCAGCGCCGCGATCTTGGGATGGCCGCCCGTGGGCTCGAAGACGAGCACGGGAACGCCGGCCGCCGCGGCCTCGCCGACCATGTTGGTGGAGTCGGCGGTGACGATCACGGCGTCGGCATTGGCGAGCAGGGTGAGGAAGGGATTCTCGCCCGTGCCATCCCACCACCAGCCGCCATGGCGCGCGAAGACGGCGGCGACGGTAGTTCCCAGTGCCGGCGAGGTCCGCCGCGAGGGCGAGCCCATCAGGCTGACGCCCGATTGGGCGAGTTGGTCGAGCTGCCCGGCAAGGCGCTCGATATCGGCCGGCGTGAAGCGGTGATGCCGGCTGTCGCCACCGACGAGCACCGCGACGCGGGGGGCGGTCAAGTTTGCGATGGCCGGTGGGGGCGCGGCCCGGGCGGCGGCGAGCTTCCCGGGTGTCAGGCGATGCGGCGAGGTCGTTGTGACGAGGACGTTCTCGCCGCGCAGCCGGTCATGGCCGGAGACCCAGATCAGATCGGCCGTGCCGGGGCCGGTGCGCGGGTCCTTGAGGAAGACGGTGTAGGTCGCGCCGTTCGAGGCCTGCTTCAGCGCGCGCAGATAGGCGACCGCGCGCCGGCCCGAGGAAATGGCGATATCGGGGAAGGGCGGCTTGAGCGGGCTATCCGGCCTGTCCGGCGCCTCGCGCGGGTCGATCGGCCCGCGCGGCATCAGCCAGGTCCAGGGCTTGCGCGGCTTCACCCGCCGGATTTCGGGGACGACGCCAAGCCGCTCGGCGACGCCGAGGCATTGCAGTTCGTCGCCGGCCTTGCCGTCGGTCAGGACCCAGACGTTCGGCTCCGGATTGTCGTGCATGGCTTTCTGGGCTCGTGGCATGCGCCTTGTATCGCTTGGCCGCGCCGTCTACACCAGCGCGACCTTCACGCGAGGATGCTCGTTGCGCCCCAAACTCGACGATATCGACCTGCGCATCCTGCGCGAGCTCCAGGCCGATGGGCGCATGACCAATGTCGAGCTGGCCAGCCGCGTCGGCATCTCGCCGCCGCCTTGCCTGAGGCGCGTGCGCGCGTTGGAAGAGGCCGGGCTGATCCGCGGCTACCACGCCGATCTCGACGAGCGGAAGCTGGGCTACGAGGTCGTCTGCTTCGCCTTCGTGCATCTGGCGAGCCAGGCCGAGGCCGATCTCGTCGCCTTCCAGGAACGGATACGCAGCTGGCCGACGGTACGCGAGTGCTGGACCCTTTCGGGCGATATCGACTTCGCCCTGAAATGCGTCGCGCCGGACCTGAAGGCCTTCCAGGATTTCGTCGCGGAACTGACCGCGATGCCGAATGTCCGCAATGTCCGGACAGCGCTCGCCCTCGACCGAGTCAAGGACGAGCCGATCGTTCCCTTCGGCTGAACGCGGCGCTCAGCCCGCGATATAGCGCTTGATCCACCAGGCATTGTTGCGGGCGAGCGCCTGCAGGCGGTTCTTGTCGACGCTCGCCAATTGCGGCAGACCGGCGCCGCTGGACAGTTCGGTCGAGCGGATCGGGTAGCTGGCGATCTGCCGGCCGTTGCGGTCATAGAGCGTGGCGGTGCTTTCCAGATAATCGTTGTTGCCGCCGTTGAAGCGTCCGCCCCGAATGTCGCTGCCCAGCCACATCCGGCCGATCGTGACGACGAGCCGTGTGCCCGAGCGGGGCTGATAGCTCGGGCCGAGGATCTCGGCGAGGGTCCGTGCCAGCTCGGCCTTCACCATGGGCAGATGCGGGCCCCAGGCCTCGACGACGGAGGGCAGGGCCTCGACGCGGATCGCGCCCACGGCGGGCGCTTGTGCAAAAGCGGGCGAGACGGCCGGCGCAAGCGCCAGAGCGGTGGCGCCGAGCGCGGACGCCAGGACATGTCGACGGGTGATCATGGTCGGATCTCCGATAGCCTTGTCGCTTCAATGTAGGTGCGGACCGGCGATAGTCCATGGCTTGCAGTTTGGCTCGATCATGCGCGGGGGATGGTTGCCAAGCGGTGTCGAAACCCGGTCTATCGGAGCGGGGGAGCTGCGCCGGTGTCAGGCGTGGCCGAGGGGGCATCGCCGTGGATCGCTGGCTGACGGAATTCGTGAAGCTCTGGGTCGTGATCGACCCGATCGGGACCTTGCCGGTCTTCCTGGCGGTGACGGCGGGCCTGAGTGCGGCTGCGGCGCGGCGCATCGCGCTCCAGGGCTCGCTCGTCGCCTTCCTCGTGCTGCTGTTCTTCGTCCTGCTCGGCCAGGTGCTGCTGACGGCGATGGATATCGAGCTGAGCTCGTTCCAGATCGCCGGCAATATCGTGCTGTTCCTGTTCGCGCTGACGATGATCTTCGGCGAATCGAAACTGGAGGAAGACCAGAAGCTGCTGCGTTCCTCCGATCTGGAGAAGGCGGTCTATCCGCTGGCGATCCCGAGCATCGCCAGCCCCGGCGCGATGCTGACGGTGATGACCGTGACCGACAATTCGAAGTTCAGCCTCGCGGAGCAGGCCGAGACCGTGCTGCAGATCGCGATCATCTTCGCGATCATGCTCGTGCTGCTGTTCAGCGCTTCGCGGATCATCGCCGTCATCGGCAATGCCGGCGCCAGCGTGATCAGCCGCGTGATGGGGTTGATCCTGGCCAGCGTCGCGGTGGACGGCATCATCAAGGCGATGCGGGTCGTGCTGGCGGGGTGAGAAAGCGACGCCCGGTCGTCATGGCCGGGCCTGTCCCGACCATCCACGCCTTCATCGATGCAGTGGGGTGTTCAAGCCGCGGATGCTCGCCACAAGGGCGAGCATGACGGGTGCAGGCGGGGTCGGTTCAGCGGAAGACGACGCTGACGACTTCGTAGGACTTGCCGCCGCCAGGCGTGTTGACCTGCACGGAATCGCCGACCTTCTTGCCGATCAGCGCGCGCGCGATCGGCGAGCCGATCGAGACCTTGCCGGACTTCACGTCCGATTCCGGCTCGCCGACGATCTGGTAGCTCTTCTCTTCCTCGGTATCGTCGTCGATCAGCTTGACGGTGGCGCCGAACTTGATCGTGTCGCCGCCGGCGAGCTTGGCGATGTCGATGATGTCGGCGCGGCCGATCAGCGATTCGAGTTCCATGATCCGGCCCTCGTTGAGCGACTGCGCTTCCTTGGCCGCGTGGTATTCCGCGTTCTCGGACAGGTCACCCAGCGCGCGCGCCTCGGCGATCGCGGTGATGATGCGCTGGCGTTGGACCTGCTGGCGGTCCTTCAGCTCGGCCTCCAGGGCGGCAAAGCCGCCCGCAGTCATCGGAACCTTTTCCATACCTTCCGTCCCATAAGCTCCGAAAGCGCGGCTCACCGGCGGCATATCGACCGCCGGTTCCCGCGCTTCCGCTCAATCCCTAGAATTCGCCGTGCGGCCGGTCAGGCCGCGCGTTCGAAATACGACTGCAAGGATCGTACTTCGAGATCGCCGCTGCAATAGGCCTTTATGCCCTCTGCCGCCGCGATCGCTCCCGCCAAGGTGGTATAATAGGGCACCTTGTGCAAGAGGGCCGTGCGCCGGAGTGCACGGGAGTCTGCCAGGGCTTGCGGCCCCTCGGTGGTGTTGAAGACCAGCTGGATCTCGCTGTTCTTCAGCGCGTCGACGACATGCGGCCGGCCTTCCAGGACCTTGTTGATCTTGGAGGCCGAGATGCCCTGCTCCTGCAGATGGCGCAGCGTGCCGCCGGTCGCGAGGATGCGGAAGCCGAGATCGGCGAGGATGCGGACAGCCGGGACGATGCGCGGCTTGTCCTCGTCGCGCACCGAGACGAAGACCGTACCCTTGACCGGCACCTTCGAGCCCGCGCCGAGCTGGCTCTTGGCGAAGGCGGTGTCGAAGGAGCGGTCGAGGCCGATGACCTCGCCGGTCGAGCGCATCTCCGGCCCGAGCAGCACGTCGACGCCGGGGAAGCGCGCGAAGGGGAAGACCGCTTCCTTGACGCCGACATGATCCAGCTTCGCGGGCTTCAGGCCGAAGCCGGCGAGCGGCTCGCCGGCCATGACGCGGGCGGCGATCTTGGCGATGGGCTGGCCGATGACCTTGGCAACGAAGGGCACCGTGCGCGAGGCGCGCGGATTGACCTCCAGCACGTAGATCTCGCCGTCCTTGATGGCGTACTGGACGTTCATCAGGCCGCCGACATCGAGCGCGAGCGCCATTGCCTTCGTCTGGCGCTCCAGTTCGGCCAGCGTCTCAGGCGAGAGCGAGCGCGGCGGCAGCGAGCAGGCCGAATCGCCGGAATGGATGCCGGCTTCCTCGATATGCTCCATGATGCCGGCGACGAAGACGTCCTTGCCGTCGCAGAGGCAATCGACATCGACCTCGATGGCGTCCGACAGGTAGCGGTCGAACAGCAGCGGGTTCTTGCCGAGCACCGTGTTGATCTGGCCGGTCTTGTCGTTCGGGTACTTGGCCTTGACCTCGGAGGGGATCAGCGAGGGCAAGGTGCCGAGCAGGTAATCCTCGAACTGGATCTCGTCGCGGATGATCGCCATGGCGCGGCCGCCGAGCACATAGGACGGGCGCACGACGAAGGGCAGGCCGAGCTCGCCGGCGATGATGCGGGCCTGCTCCACCGAATAGGCGATGCCGTTTTTCGGCTGCTTCAGGTGCAGCTTGTCGAGCAGGCGCTTGAAGCGGTCGCGGTCCTCGGCGAGGTCGATCATGTCGGGCGAGGTGCCGAGGATCGGGATGCCGGCCTCTTCCAGCGCATTCGCCAGTTTCAGCGGGGTCTGGCCGCCGAACTGGACGATGACGCCCATCAGCGTGCCGTTCTGCTTCTCGGTCTCGAGAATCTCGAGCACGTCCTCGGCCGTCAGCGGCTCGAAATAGAGCCGGTCGGAGGTGTCGTAGTCGGTCGAGACCGTCTCCGGGTTGCAGTTGACCATGATGGTCTCATAGCCGGCGTCACGCAGCGCGTAGCAGGCATGGCAGCAGCAGTAGTCGAATTCGATGCCCTGGCCGATGCGGTTCGGCCCACCGCCGAGGATGACGACCTTCTTGCGGTCGGACGGGTTGGCCTCGTCCGCGGCCTTGCCGGCGAAGGGCATGGCGTAGCTCGAATACATATAGGCGGTCGGCGAAGCGAACTCGGCCGCGCAGGTGTCGATGCGCTTGTAGACCGGGCGGACCTCCAGCGCGCGGCGCGCCTTGCGAACTTCAGCCTCGGTCTTGCCGGAAACGGCGGCGAGGCGCTTGTCCGAGAAGCCCATCGCCTTGATCTGGCGGAAGGCGCCGGGCGTGGTCGGCAGGCCGATCTTGCGGACCTTCTCCTCGGTCTCGACGATCTCGCGCATCTGGGCGAGGAACCACGGATCGATCTTGCAGCTCTCGTGGATCTCCCCGTCCGTGAAGCCGGCGCGCATGGCCTGGGCGACATGGAGGATGCGGTCCGGCGTCGGCGTCGAGATCGCGGCCTTGATGGCGTTGCGGTCGTCGCCCTGGCCGAAGCCCTCGATCTCGATCTCGTCGAGGCCGTCGAGCCCGGTCTCCAGCGAGCGCAGCGCCTTCTGCAGCGATTCCTGGAAGGTGCGGCCGATGGCCATGGCCTCGCCGACCGACTTCATCGCGGTGGTCAGCGTCGGCTCGGAGCCCGGGAACTTCTCGAAGGCGAAGCGCGGGATCTTGGTGACGACGTAGTCGATCGTCGGCTCGAAGGAGGCAGGCGTCGCGCCGCCGGTGATGTCGTTCTCGATTTCGTCGAGCGTATAGCCGATAGCGAGCCGCGCCGCGACCTTGGCGATGGGGAAGCCGGTCGCCTTGGAAGCGAGAGCGGACGAGCGCGAGACGCGCGGGTTCATCTCGATGACGATCATCCGGCCGGTGGCCGGGTCGATCGCGAACTGGACGTTCGAGCCGCCGGTCTCGACGCCGATCTCGCGCAGCACCGCCAGCGAGGCGTCGCGCATGATCTGGTATTCCTTGTCGGTCAGCGTCAGGGCCGGCGCGACGGTGATCGAATCACCGGTATGGACGCCCATCGGATCGAAGTTCTCGATCGAGCAGACGATGATGCAGTTGTCCTTCTTATCGCGGACCACCTCCATCTCGTATTCCTTCCAGCCCAGCACGCTTTCCTCGATGAGGACCTCGCTGGTCGGGGAGGCGTCGATGCCGCGCTCGACGATGTCGATGAACTCGCCCTTGTTGTAGGCGATGCCGCCGCCGGTGCCGCCCATGGTGAAGGACGGGCGGATGATGGCGGGCAGGCCGATATCCTCCAGCGCGTCGAGCGCCTGGCCGAGCGTCTTGATGTGGTGCGAGCGCGGCGTGTCGAGACCGATCTTGGTCATGGCCTCGCGGAAGAGCTCGCGATCCTCGGCCTTGTCGATGGCCTCGGCGGTGGCGCCGATCATCTCGACGCCGAACTTCTCCAGCACGCTGATCTTGCTGCCATCGGGCTGGACGATCGACTTCTTGTTGAGCGAGAGCGCGCAGTTCAACGCGGTCTGACCGCCCATCGTCGGCAGCAGCGCGTCGGGGCGCTCCTTCTCGATGATCTTGGCGACGATCTCCGGCGTGATCGGCTCGACATAGGTCGCGTCGGCCAGGTCCGGATCGGTCATGATCGTCGCCGGGTTCGAGTTGACCAGGATGATGCGGTAGCCCTCGGCCTTCAGCGTCTTGCAGGCCTGGGTGCCGGAATAGTCGAACTCGCAGGCCTGTCCGATGATGATGGGGCCGGCGCCGATGATCAGGATGGACTTGATGTCTGTGCGCTTGGGCATGATCTCGACCGGTCTTGGGCAGGCGCGCGCAAGGCCGGTCCGATCGGGCGAGCGGAGGCGAGGCGAGCGTCTGAATGAATGCTAGGCGCTCGCTATAGACGGCGAAGGCCGCGGGGGGAAGCTAAAAGGAGCGGCACGGCCAGATGTGCACGGCTTCGTCAGGACACTTGCCAGGCACGGGTATCTTATGAGAGTTATGTTATAACATTTCACAAGAAGATGTTGCTTCATGCCACGTTTGCCCGTCACCGTCCTGTCCGGCTTCCTCGGAGCCGGCAAGACGACCTTGCTCAACCACATCCTGAACAACCGCGAGGGCCGCAAGGTCGCGGTCATCGTCAACGACATGAGCGAGGTGAATATCGACGCCGATCTGGTGCGGGAGGGCGGCGGCAAGCTCTCGCGCACCGACGAGAAGCTGGTCGAGATGAGCAATGGCTGCATCTGTTGCACGCTGCGCGACGACCTGCTGGCCGAGGTGCGCCGCCTCGCGGAGGAAGGGCGGTTCGACTATCTGCTGATCGAGGGGACGGGCATCGCCGAGCCTCTGCCGATCGCTGCGACCTTCGAGTTCCGCGACGAGGCGGGGCTTTCGCTGTCGGATGTCGCCCGGCTCGACACGATGGTGACGGTGGTCGATGCCGCAAGCCTGCTCAGGGATTACGGCTCGCGTGATTTCCTGCGCGAGCGCGGCGAGACGGCGGGGGAGGGCGACGAGCGCACGCTGGTCGACCTCCTGGTGGAGCAGATCGAGTTCGCCGATGTGGTGGTGCTGAACAAGACCTCTGACGCCTCGCCGGAACAGCGCGAGGCCGTCAGCAGGATCGTGCGCGCGCTCAACCCGGACGCGCGGCAGGTCGAGGCGGATTTCGGCAAGGTGCCGCTCGACGCCGTGCTCGATACCGGTCTGTTCGACCACGAGAAGGCGCAGGAACATCCGCTTTGGCACAAGGAGCTCTACGGCTTCAAAGACCATGTGCCGGAGACGGAGGAATACGGCATTTCCTCCTTCGTCTACCGGACACGGCGGCCGTTCCATCCCGAGAAGTTCAACGCTTTCCTGGGGCGGACATGGCCGGGGCTGATCCGCGCCAAGGGGCATTTCTGGCTGGCGACCCGGCCTGACTGGGTCGGCGAGATGTCGCTTGCCGGCAGCATCTGCCGCACCGAGGCGATGGGCTTCTGGTGGGCGGCCGTGCCACGCTCGCGCTGGCCCGACCATTCCGAATGGCAGGCGATCCTAAACCGCAACTGGCACTCCGTCTGGGGCGACCGCCGGCAGGAACTGGTTTTCATCGGTACGGAGCTGGACGAGGCGGCGATTCGCGCCGCGCTCGACCTTTGCCTGGTGGGCGATGCCTTGCCGCTGCGCTTCAACCCGGAGCGCTATCGCGATCTGCCCGATCCGTTCCCGGCCTGGCGGCGGGCGGAGGCGGCCTGAGCCGCGCCGCTTCCTCTCAGCTGCGGGCCGGCGCCGCCGTTTCCGGGAGGGACGGCACGCGCTTGGCGGCGCGCTTGCGGTAGAGCGTGAATGCGAGCACCGCGAGCGCCGCGACCTCGCAGGCGGCGCCGACGAAGCCGAGCGGCCAGGTGCCGGCGTGGCGCATCACCTGCTGGCCGAGCGCCGCGCCCGCCGCGATGCCGAAATAGAGCGCGGAGGCGTTGAGTGAGAGCGCGACCACGGTCGCGTCCGGCGCCATCGCCGCCAGTCGGGACATCTGCGAGGGGTGGCCGGCCCAGCCTGCGGCGCTCCAGACGAAGAGCACGAAAGGAATCGGCCAGATCGCCAGAGCCGGCGGCAGGCTGATCGCGATCAGCGAGGCGGTGAAGAGCGCTGCCGCCAGGATCGACAGCACGACGCTCAGCGAGCGCTCGGGGCCGAAGCGGTCGCTGGCGATGCCGCCGAGCTGGTTGCCGATGGCCGAGCCGAGACCGGAGACGACCAGCGTCGCGGCGAGCCAGGGACCGGTGATGCCGGCATGGTTGGTCAGGAAGGGCGCGATATAGGTGTAGAGAACGAAGGCGCCGGTGGTCCACAGCATGGTGGTGGCGAGCGCCAGCAGCACGTCGCCGCGGCCTGCGACCTGCAGCCGCTCGCGCAAGGTGTTGGTGCCGTGCGGCAGGCCCTTGGGCAGCTTGACCAGAAGGCCCGCCAGCGAGAGCGCGCTCAGGCCCGCCACGATCAGGAAGGCGAGGTGCCAGCCGCCGAAGCCGACCACGGCGGTGCCGATCGGGATGCCCAGGATCAGCGAGACGGTCATGCCGCCGGTGACGAGCGCGATGGCGCGCCCGCGCCGCTCGGGAGCGGAGACCGCGACGGCAACCGCATTGGCCGCCGGCATGAAGACGCCGGCCGAGAGCGCCATGACGATGCGCGCGGCCATAACCATCCAGAAATCGGTGGCGAAGGCGGCGCCGAGATTGGCGAGGCCGAAGACGGTGATCGCGCCGGCGAGGACGAGCTTGCGATCGGCATCGCCGAGCACGGTGGAAAGGATCGGCGAGCCGATCGCATAGGCCAGCGCGAAGATCGAGATAAGGAGGCCGGCTGTATCGACGGAGACGGCGAGGCCGGAAGCGAGATGGGGCAGGATGCCGGTGACGATCAGGCTGCCCGTGCCGATGGCGAAGGCGCCGCCGGCAAGCGAGAGAAGGCGCGTATCCATGGGATTAATCCTTGCGGATGATCGCTGTTTCGAAAGCTGGGTTCGAAATTCAATGATCGTTGAATTAAACCTGCCTGGCGATTACCACAAGGGTAATTTCAATGAATGTTGAATATTGTCAGGGGCGGCTTCATCGCCTATCTCGGAGGTCATGAAGCCGGTTTTTCACCCCGATATCGAGGATGTCGCGCCTGCCGACGTGTTCGGCGCGCTGGCCGATCCGATCCGGCTCGGCATCCTCGTCGCGCTCTCCGACGTCAACGAGGTCGATAAGGCGCGCTGCAGCCATTTCACCGCCTTCGCCTCGCCTTCGCTCTTATCCTACCATTTCGCCAAGCTGCGCGAGGCCGGCATCACCCGCATGCGGGTGGAGGGCACGTCGCGCTATCTCAGCATCCGGCGCGAGGAACTCAACCAGCGCTTTCCGGGACTGATCGACAGCGTCATCGAAACGGCGCGGCGCGACCCGAACCTGCCGCGGCTGGGGTCGGAATGGCTCGCGGGTGCCGAACAGGCTCAGGGTCAGACTTCGTCACGTTGACAGACCCTCGCACGGGTCTAGCGTTCATGCTTCCGCGATGGCGTCGAGCCGGATCGCGACACGGCACCGGCCACGCCCCGAACCCGAGGAGCATGGCCATGCGTGCTGCCGACCCTCAGAAACTCGATGCCCTGGTTGGACGTCTCGTCGGTGACGTCGGTGCCTCCGTCACCGGCGCCCTGATCGTGCTGGGCGACCAGCTCGGCCTCTACAAGGCGATGGCCGACGGCAAGCCCGTCACCTCCCAGCAACTGGCCGAGAAGACCGGCCTCAAGGAGCGCTATCTGCGCGAATGGCTCGCGGGCCAGGCCTCGGCGGGCTATGTCGATTATGACGAGGGCAGCGACAGCTTCAGCCTCTCGCCCGAGCAGGCCATGGCCTTCGCCGAGGAGGACAGCCCGGCCTTCTTCGCCGGTGCCTTCGAGATCGTGCAATCGATGTGGGTCGACGAGCCGAAGGTCGAGGAGGCCTTCCGCAATGGCTCGGGGCTGGGCTGGCACGAGCACAGCAAATGCCTGTTCCGCGGCACGGAGCGCTTTTTCCGGCCGGGCTACAACGCGCATCTGACGGCGGACTGGATCCCGGCGCTGAACGGCGTCCAGGCCAAGCTGGAGCGGGGCGCGACCGTCGCCGATGTCGGCTGCGGGCACGGCTCCTCCACCATCCTGATGGCGCAGGCCTATCCGCAATCGCGCTTCCACGGCTTCGATTATCACGGGCCCTCGATCGAGCGGGCGCGGGAGGCGGCGGAGAGGGCCGGCGTCGGCGACCGCATCGTCTTCGAGCGCGCCTCGGCCAAGGATTTCCCGGAGCGGAAATACGACCTCGTGACGATGTTCGACTGCCTGCACGACATGGGCGATCCGGTCGGCGCCGGAAAGCATGTGCGCGAGTCGCTGGCCGAGGATGGCAGCTGGATGATCGTCGAGCCCTTCGCGCATGATCATCTCAAGGACAACCTGAACCCGGTCGGGCGGATCTTTTACGGGGCCTCGACGATGATCTGCACGCCGGCCTCGCTCTCGCAGGAGGTCGGGCTGGGGCTGGGCGCGCAGGCCGGCGAGATGCGTCTGCGCAAGGTCGCCATGGATGCCGGCTTCCAGCATTTCCGCCGAGCGACCGAGACGCCGTTCAACATGGTGTTCGAAGTCAGGGCCTGAGGTTATCCGGTTGGTCGCTGTTCGGCAGGTGTCGTTTGGCGCCTGCCGGGCCATGCGGCTTGTCCACCGGCAGCATGGAAGCGGGTTGAGTTCGCGAGATGATGATGTAATGTTATAGTATTGCATTATTGCCTTGGAGTCCTCCCGTGCCGTCCTTCCGTTTCGCTGCCGCCGGTCTTGCCGGCTGCCTGCTCGCCTCCGCGGCTTTCGCCCATGACCACGCGCCCCTGCGCGGGCGCCTCGTCTTTGCCGATCACGAGAAGCCGGCCGTCCGCATCCTCGATCTCGACAGCGGCGAGGTCACGCACAGCTTCGATGTGCCGAAAGCCAACCCCGGCTTCGCCGGCGTTTCGGGCGGGCGCTATGTCGTGGTCAAGACCGGGGACGAGGCGGGCACGCTACGCATCCTCGATACCGGCCTGATCGCCGAATCGCATGGCGATCATGTCGATCTCGACAAGGCGACGCCGAAGCTGCTCGACTTCGCGGTGAAGGGAGACCGGCCGGCGCATGTGCTCTCCGGCCATGGCCAGCTTGCACTGTTCTTCGATGGCCTGCGCCCGTGGGAGGGCAAGAGCGAGCCGAAAGCGGTGCTGGTCGCGATCGACAGCCTCGGCAAGGGCAAGCCTGCCGTCACGGTCTGGCCGAGCCCGGCGCCGCAGCACGGCATCGCGGTGCCACTCGGCAACCGGCAATGGCTGATGTCGATCCCCAACCCGGCCTATGCCAGGGGTGACGATCGCAGCGCTTCGTCGCGCCCCAACGGCTTCGAGGTTCTCGCGGAGGGCAAGGACTGGAAGCGCGTCGCGCTGTTCGACGATGCCGGAAAGCCCGATGCGTCCTGCAAGCTCTTCCACGGTTCGGCCGAGGCGCGCGGTGGCCGCCATGTCTTCGGCTGCGCCGAGGGCGAGGGCGGTGGCCTGCTCGTGCTGTCCAAAGCCGGCAAGGGCGCGGCGACGGCATGGAGCGGACGCAAGCTCGGCTATCCCGACGAGCGCCGCGTCAGCGCGCTGAAATCGCGCGAGAGCGGGCGCCATCTCGTCGGCAATTACGGCTTGAAGGCTCCCTATGACGCGCTGCTGCGGATCGATCCGGAAGCGAAAGCGCTGAAGATCGAGGACGTGCTCGCCGTGCCGGGCGGGCAGGCCGCCTGTCAGTTCGAACTCAGCGGCAATGGCAGCCGCCTCGCCAACCTGACGCCGGACGGCAAGTTGCGCATCTATGAGGTCGCGCCGGCCTGGAAGGAGCTTGCGGCTTTCGAGGCGGTTCCGGCCTTCGATTGCGCCTATGGCGCGAAGACGCCGACGCCGAGCCTCGCCGTGATCGGCGGCAGCGCCTTCGTCAGCGATCCGACCAATGGACGCATCCGCGAGTACCATCTCGATACGCTGAAGCAGGGACTCGACATGCCGGTCGGCGGCATGCCGGCCAATCTCGCCGGCAGCGACGCGGGCTGACGGGCTTCCGTGAACCTGTGGCATCCTCTAGGAAACGCGGATGCCGCTTCGCCGCTATCCGCGTCAGTTCCGTCAGCTCGCCGCCTATGTCTTCGCGGGCGGGCTGACGGCGGTCGCGCATTACGGCGTGCTGATCGGGCTGGTCGAGCTCGGCCGGATCGACCCCGTGCCGGCGACGCTCGCCGGCTTCATCGTCGGTGCGCTGGTTTCCTACGCGCTCAATCGCTGGATGACCTTCGATGCGACCCGGACGCACGCCCAGGCCGGCTGGCGCTTCGCCCTGATCGCTGCCGGCGGCTTCGTGCTCACCGGCATCCTGATGCATCTCTTCGTGGCGCGGGCGGGGCTGCCCTATCTGCCGATGCAATTCGTCACCACGGGCGTGGTGATGGTGTTCTCGTTCCTCGGCCACAAGTTCTTCAGCTTCGCGGACAGGGCAGCGTGACGCGCAGGGCGCGTCACGCCTGATTGCCTTACGGGGTCGGGGCGACCGTCAGCGTGATCTGCCTGCGGCCGATCCGGCCTTCCTTGTCGGTGGCCTCGATCTCGATGATGTGGTTGCCGCTCGGCACGACGACGGAGGGCGCGTCGATGCCGCCGGGCGTGATGTACTGCTTGATGCGCTGGGTGATGTCGACCGGAGGGTCGCGCCGGTAGAAGACGCGCACGGTGGCCGGATCGACCGGCACGCCGTTCGCCGGCATGAAGCGCACATTGAGGCGGAAGGGCTTGCCGTCGACGCCCTTGTCCGGGGTCGGCAAGGTGTCGATGCCGGGGCCTCGCGTCAGGTTGCGCGTGCTGGCCGGGGTTTTCGGCGCGGCCGGCATGCCGGCTTCCTCGCGCGTGATGAGATGGACCGGGTCGGCAGCTTGCGCCGCCGTCAGCAGGACGGCGGTGGCGAGAACGGCAGGCAGCATGTGCCGAGCGAGCACAGACTTCATCATCGTCCTATTTCACTCCAAGGATTGCAGCGATGAGGCCGGCGATTGCCGAAATGGCGGTGCCGGCCATCAGGATGGTGGTTTCGATTGTCTTCAGCGTTTCCATCGGCACCTTGCCGTGGACAGCCTGGAGCCCTTTCCGCAGTTCCGGCAGCGAGACGAGGCCGCGCGCGGCGAGCGCAGCCTGCGTCACGCGCAGCAACATCCCCGAGAACATCGAGGCGGCGATGCTCAGCGCGTAGAACGAGGTCTCGCGCCAGGCGACCGCCCCCTGCGGAAGGAGCGGTATGTTGTCGTGCCAGCCCAGCAACGCGTTCATGGTCGCGACGGAAAAAATCGCGAAGCAGATGGCGACGCCGATATCGAAGGCGATCAGGCGCGGACGGATGCCGAAATAGATCAAACCGGTGAAGAACGGGATCGCGATCGAAGCGAGGCGCAGCGTCCAGAGCGGCAGGTCGAGCCAGAGGATGACCGCGCAATAGGCGAGCAGCAGCAGCACGAGGCCGAAGGGCAGCACCCAGAAGCGGCGTCGCGCGACCGGGAAAGAGACCGGTGCCGTTTCCCGCTGAGGTTCCACCAGATCGGCAAAGGTGACAGGTGGAGGCTCGGGCAGCCGTGGGCTGGCGGGCGCGGGGCGGCCTTCTTCCGGCTGCTTCTCGAGAGCGGCGAGGCGCTCCTCCAGCGCGTCGAGACGGTGCAGCAGCGGCAGCACGGGCGTGAGGTCCCGGCTGCAGCTGCGGCAGGACAGCACGCCCTTGTTGAGCGCAGCTTCGCAATAGGGACAGGTGAACTGGTCCTGCACGGCAATCTCGCGGCGGCAAGCCGCGGTCAAAGCCATATCTGAAGCGCCAAATCAAGGCGTATGGCGAACTTCCGTTAGGGAATATCGGTGCCGGAGCGCCGAATTGTCGCCGATTATTCTACTTTCGTCTATGCTGTCGCCTTGATGGCCTTGAACGTCATGCGATGCGGGTTGTGTCCGAAATTGCCGGGCCGCTGCACATCGGCGAAGCCGGCCTCGCGGATCAGGGCGATGATCGCCTCGGCGGTATAGGTCGAGAGGCCGTATTGTGCGCGGAGCTTGCGATAGTCGGAGAAGGCGGTGCGGACGAGCCCGCCGAGCGCCGCCATGAGGAAGCCGCCGCGCCAGGCGAAGGCGAGCAATTGCGAGGCATCGGTCAGCGGGCTGACATCGGGCGGGATGACGTCGGCGAGGATGAGCGCGCCGCCGGGCTTCAATCGGTCGCGCCAGATTTCCAGCAACGCCTTCAGCTCGTCGCGCGACAGGTATTGCAGCAGCGAGTTGGCGACGACGAGATCGAGCGAGGCCGGCGGCAGGGCTTCGACCTCCTCCGGCGAGACCACGACGATATTGCCCTTGCGGCCGAACTGGGCGCGCAGCTTGTCACGCACGGTCGAGGCCGCCTCGCAGAGATAGAGCTTGCCGCAGGAGGCGGCGACGCGGGCGGCGTCCAGCGCCTCGCCGCAGCCATGATCGAGGACGACCGCATCGGCCGCCGGGACATGGCCGATCAGGTCGGTCGCGATGGCGCGATAGTGCAGGGCCTTATGGCGCGGCGAGACGTAGATCGAATGCTCGCCATTCCAGAAATCGCGCCAGGACATGTGTTCGGTCGACCCTCGGGTTTGCGGAAATCTCTCGATGACTACGCACAAGCCGGGTGGCTCTGCAACAGCCGGGGGTTTCGAGGCCGTGGCGTTTCCGCTTTAGTTGGCGAATCGAGACGAGGAGCGCCCATGCTGCTGCTGCCGCGATTGCTCAAGCGGTTCATCCGCCACGGACGGCTGACCGTCATCACACCGGACGGCAAGCGGCATGTCTTCGGGGCCGGGCCGACAGAGCTGCTCTTCGCCGGTGTCACCAAGACCGCTCCGGCCGTCACCGTGCGCTTTCACGACAACCGCGTCGAGCGCGAGCTCTTCCTCAACCCCGAGCTCGCCCTGGCCGAAGGTTACATGGACGGGCGGATCGATTTCGAGGAAGGCACGATCCACGACCTGCTGACGCTGTTCTGGCTGCAGCGCCGGGAAATGCGCAAGGACCCGCTGCAGCAGGCGATCCGCAAGGTGCGCTTCAGGATCCGGCGCTGGCGGATGCACAATCCGCTCGGCGTCGCCGGCAAGAAGGTCAAGCATCACTACGACATCCCGACCGATTTCTATCGGCTCTGGCTCGACGAGACGATGACCTATTCCTGTGCGTACTGGCACAGTCCGGAGGTCGGGCTGGAGGCCGCGCAGAAGGCGAAGCTCCGCCACCTCGCCGCCAAGTTGAAGATCGAGCCCGGCATGAGCGTCCTCGATATCGGCTCGGGCTGGGGTGAGCTTGCGATCTACCTCGCCAAGGCCTGCGGCGCGAAGGTGACCGGGCTCAACGTCTCGCCGGACCAGATGGCGGCGGCCCAGAAGCGGGCGGAGGCGGCCGGCGTCGGCGATGCGGTCACCTTCATCAACAAGGATTATCGCGAACTCGGCGGCAAATTCGACCGCGTCGTCTCAGTCGGCATGATGGAGCATGTCGGCGTCGCGCATTACGGCGAGTATTTCGGGGGGATCCGCGACCTGCTGACCCCGGACGGGATCGCGCTGGTCCATTGCATCGGCCGAGTCGGCCCGCCCGGCTTCACCGGGCCGTTCTTCGACAAGTACATCTTCCCCGGCGGCTATGCGCCGGCGCTGTCGGAGGTCTTCGCGGCGCAGGAGCAGACGGGCCTGTGGGCGTCCGACTGCGAGTTCTGGCGCCGGCACTATCACTGGACGCTGGAGGCCTGGCGCGAGCGCTTCATGGCCAAGCGCGAAGAGGTCGTCGCGATGATGGGCGAGCGCTTCGCACGGATGTGGGAATTCTATCTCTGCGCCTGCTCGATCTCCTTCGATATCGGCGGCGACATGGTGTTCCAGCTGCTGCTCGGCCAGCACAAGAGCGCCGTCCCGATCATCCGCGACTATATCGCGGATGACGAGAAGGCGCTGGAGGCGAGGGGTTTTTGAGGTCGCTCTGCTGAGGCAGTATTCGCGCCGTTTTCCGACACGCGAGCGTCATCCCGGACAAGCCGCGAAGCGGCGCCGATCCGGGATCCATCGTAGAGCGCGGAGCCTTCCGATGGATCCCGGGGCTACGCTCCGCTTGCCCGGGATGACGGTGGAGGTTCCAGCGCCAAGCAGCTTCAGCGCTTCAGGTTGACCACCACCACCCCGGCGAGCGCCATGGTGCCGCCGACCAGGCCGAAGACGGTGGGGATTTCGCCGAGCCAGAAGAAGCCGATCAGCATGGCCATGGGCGGCACGGCGTACTGGAAGTTCGAGGCGCGGGCGGCCGGCAGGCGCGAGAGCGTGATCGCCCAGGTGCCGTAGGCGATCAGGCTCGGCACCACCGCGAGATAGACCACTGACCAGAAGGAGACGGCGGGGGCGGCCTGCGCCTGCCCGATCGCCGAAGGCAGGAAGGGCAGCAGCACGAAACCACCGACCGCCATGTTCCAGGCGGCGACATGGAGCGGTTTGTAGCGGGCGAAAAGCGGCTTCTGCAGCACGGTGGTGATGGCGTTGCAGAAAGCGGCGCCGAGGATCAGCAGCACGCTGACGCCGATCTCGACATCGAGCCCCTTGCCGAGTGCGATGACCCCGATGCCGGCGAAGGAAAGCGCGGTGCCGAGCCAGGCGGTGAGGCTGAAGCGCTCGCCGAGGATCATCATGGCGAGCACGGCGGTCATGATCGGGTTGGTGTTGATGATGAAGGCGGCCGGGCCCGCCGGCACGACGCGCTGGCCGAAATTCAAGAGCAGCGCATAGCCGGCGATGAAGATCACGCCGCCGACGAGGAAGCGCCAGATATCGCCGTGCTCGGGCAGCTTCGCCCGTGTCGCGATGAGGAAGAGCGCAGCCGGGCCGCCGGCCAGCGCGAAACGCAACGCAGCCATTTCGGCCGGGCCGAAGCCGGCGAGCCCGGCGCGGATTGCCGGGAAGGAGGAGGCCCAGGCCATGACCGTGAAGGTCACGGTGAAGACCAGCGTCGGATCGAGACGCTGGGCGCCGGAGGTGGCGAGGGCGGGAGAAGCGCAGCTTGAGGAGGACATGATGTCGTTCCTTCGACGGGAAGAAGTTGTTCCCGATAAGCGCCTCCGCGAGCTGATTGACAAACGAACAATTCGCGCATGAGCTGTGAGAATGGATCACAGCTCGAACCTGCCGCCGCTCGATACCTTGCGCGCCTTTGAGGCTGCCGCCCGCACGGGCAGCTTCTCCTCCGCTGCCGAGGCGCTGAACCTGACCCATGGCGCGGTGAGCCGCCAGATCGCCAAGCTTGAGCACTGGCTGGGCCTGCGCGTCTTCCTGCGGCAGGCGCGCGGCGTCTCGCTGACGCCGGAAGGCCAGCGCCTGCTTCAGCGCACGCAGGAAGCCTTCGCGCTGATCGCCGATAATTCCGAGCGCTGGCGCGAGGTGCGCGGCGCTTCGGTCGTGCGGGTCAGCGCGCCGCCTTCCGTCTGCGCGCTCTGGCTGATGCCGCGACTGGCCGTGCTGGAGGCCGGAACGCCGTCGCTGCGGATCGTGCTGCAGGTCGAGCATCGCAAGGTCGATTTTGAAGAGGAAGGCGTCGATCTCGGGATACGCTGCGGACGCGGCGGCGCGCCGGACCGGCTCTCGCTCCAGCTGTTCGAGGAATGGTGCTTCCCGATCGCCTCGCCGCAGCTTGCCGAGACGATCGGGGAGGGGGCGCCGGAGCGCCTGCTCGCGCAGCCGCTGATCCACGATTCGGACGCCGCCGGCTGGAAGGCCTGGTTCGCGGCGCAAGGACTGGATTACCGCCCGCGCCCGCAGGATCGGCGCTTCGAGGACTACAATCTCGTGCTGGATGCCGCCGCGCATGGGCTCGGCATCGCCTTGGCGCGTCCGCCGCTGGCGCGCGAGCAACTGGCGGCGGGGCGGATCGTCAGGGTCGACGAGCGTGAGGCGCTGAATCCGGTTTCCTACTGGCTCGACCGGCCGCTGGGCGCGCTGCGGCCCTCTGCTGCGGCGCTGGCCGAGCGGATCGCGCTCGAAGCGGGAGCCGATCGCGGAGAGATCGCGGCCTTTCTCACCCGTGAAGCCAGAGCGGCCTGATCAGCGCAAGCTATGCCTAGGCGCTGCGAATTCGCCGCGCTGGCTGGCACGGGCCATCTCGAAGCTGTCGGCGATGCGCCGCGCCCTGATAATGAAGGCCTGCGCGATATCGGGCGGGCAGACCTCATGCGCCGTGATCTCGAACAGGTCGAGCCAGCGGTCGAAATGCTTGCCCTCCAGCGGCAGGATCAGATGCGGGCGCATCGGGCGGCCATCGTAGCGGCCGGTGCGCAGCATCACGCCGCTCCAGAAATCGGTGATCTTGCCAATATGGTGGTCCCAATCCTCGACGGCGGCCGCGAAGATCGGGCCGATCAGCTTGTCCTCCCGGGCCCGCGCATAGAAGGTGCGGACGAGCTCCGCGATCATCGGCTCGCGCAGGTCAGGATGGGCAGCGCCCGGGTAGAGCAGGGGATTATCTGTCATCGCAGGAACATTCGCGTTTCCGGTATTCTCTTAGGAGAGGGGCGCGAAGGCTAGGCCTGCGCGACCTCTGCGACCTTGTGAGGCAGGGCGGGAGACGGCGCCGCTTCGGCATGGCCGTGCTCCAAGAACAACCGCATCTCCTCGGCGAGCGCAAAGAACCGGTCGCGCACCGCCTTGGCATGGGGATTGGCGCGCTCGATCGCCATGAAGACGTTGGGCGCGTCGTAGCGGACCATCTCGGTTGCCTGTATCAGGAGGTCGAAGCTTGCCGTGGTCATCGTCCGAGGCAGGGGCTCCATGCGGACCAGGATTTTGGCGATGAGATGGGTCAGGCCCTGCACCATCGCAACCTCTCGATCATGGGCGTCTGCCGTGGTGACGATCACCTTCAGCTTCAGGACATGGCGCAGGAAGGCGGCGATACGCGGCGTGCTTTTCCCGCGGATCGGGCAAAGCGCGATCTTCAGGCCAGCGAGCCCTTTGCGCGCGCTTTGCGGACCGAAGAGCGGATGCGTGCCGATGATCTCGACATCGTCGGGGAGTGCCGCCTGCATGGCGCGGGCCGGGCCGATCTTGACCGAGCCGACATCGAGCACGATGGCACCGGCCTTCAGATGCGGGCGCAGGGCCGCTATCGCCTCGGGGATCGCCGGCACGGGTACGGCGAGGATGACGAGATCGCAAGACGCGACTTCGGCGGCTGTCGTCGGCTGAAGGCTCTTGCCGCTCGGATCGGCTGCGGGCGCGTTGGCAGGGTCGCAGACGCGCAAGGCGAAATGCGGCTGGAGATGGCGGGCCATCAATCGCCCGAAGGCGCCGAAGCCCATGATGCCGATGGTCGAGATGGTTCTGATTTTTGAAGACATCGCTCTGGTCCGGTGGGAGCCGCGATGCCGGGTGATCTGCCTGAATTCAACCGCCAGCGCGGCGGTTGAACATGGGAATGCCACCGCCTCTATGAGAGCGGGGCGTAATAGCCGTGAAGGAAGGCGAGCAGGCTGATCATGCCCTGCTTAAAGCGCGCAGGCGCGGCCCTTGTCAATCGAGCGACGGCGAATAGGTGGTCGGCGTCATCAGGCGATCTTCGATCGCACCGACGAGGCTGCCATGCTCCAGTGAGGTCACACGCTTGATCTCGATCCATTCGGGATCGGCCATGAAACTGGCCCAGGCCTTGGCTTTGGTCTCGGCATCGGGCCAGGCGAGGATATAGGCGAACTCGGTGCGCCCGGCGCTCGCGGTCTCCCACATGGCGGCGATGTGGAAGCCATGGCGCGCCATGATGCGCGCGGCATGGTCGCGGAAGCGGGCATGGAAGGCCGCCTTGTTGCGCTCGAAGATCTCGTAGATGCGCAACTGGTGGATCATGCCCGTCTCCTCCGGCAGACCTCCTCAGGCCGCCTTCTTCGCCTTCTCGGCCGCCATCAGCTCGGTGAAGCGGTTGAAGAGATAGTGGCTGTCCTGCGGGCCGGGCGAAGCTTCCGGGTGGTGCTGGACGCTGAAGGCCGGGCGGTCGGTAAGCGCGATGCCGCTGTTCGAGCCGTCGAAGAGCGAGACATGGGTCTCGACCGCATTCGCCGGCAGGCTCGCCGGATCGACTGCGAAGCCGTGGTTCATCGAGACGATCTCGACCTTGCCGGTGGTCTTGTCCTGCACCGGATGGTTCGCGCCGTGATGGCCCTGCTTCATCTTCATGGTCTGGCCGCCGATGGCGAGCGCCATCATCTGGTGCCCCAGGCAGATGCCGAAGGTCGGGACCTTCCTGTCGAGCAGTTCCCTGATCACCGGCACGGCATATTCGCCGGTCGCGGCCGGGTCGCCCGGGCCGTTGGAGAGGAAGATGCCGTCCGGGTTGAGCGACAGGATGTCGGCTGCGGTCGCGGTCGAGGGCACGACGGTGACGTCGCAGCCGGCCTTGGCGAGCAGGCGCAGGATGTTGCGCTTCACACCGTAATCGATGGCGACGACCTTGAAATTGTTGCTCTCGCGCTTGCCGTAGCCGGCGGGCCAGATCCAGGGGGTCTCGTCCCAGTCATAGCGCTGCGAGGCGGTGACGAGCGGAACGAGGTCGAGCCCGGCCATGGAAGGCAGCGCGGCCGCCTCCTGCTTCAGGCGCTCGATATCGAAGACGCCGTCCGGGCTATGGGCGAGGATCGCGTTCGGCATGCCGTTGTCGCGGATCAGGGCAGTGAGCGCGCGGGTATCGACGCCGCAGATGCCGACGATGTTGCGGGCCTTGAGCCAGGCGTCGAAATGCCGGTTGGCGCGCCAGTTCGAGGGCTCGGTGATCGCGGCATGGAGCACGCAGCCGCGCACGCCGGAGGAGGCGGCGGCGTTGACGGTCTCGGTATCCTCCTCGTTCACGCCGACATTGCCGATATGCGGGAAGGTGAAGGTGATGATCTGCCCGGCATAGGACGGGTCGGTCAGAATCTCCTGATAGCCGGTCATCGCCGTATTGAAGCAGACTTCGCCCGGCGCCTCACCGACGGCGCCGAGGCCGAAGCCTTCCAGCACGGTGCCATCCGCCAGCACGAGGAGCGCAGTCGCGCGCGGTTCGGTCCAGCCGCCTGCAGCGGGGTTTCCTTCGGAAGCGGTCATGTCTATGTCTCGGTCCAGTCCGCTTGAGCGGAAAAATGCGGGGGCGGGGCTGCAGCAATCCACTCCGCCGGTCTGGAACGCGAGCCTTAAAGAGCCGGGCGCTGCCCGTCAATCGAAGCTGGCGCAGGCCGCACAAGAGAAAAAGGAACTGAAGAGATGACGAGCCTGCGCGAGCGCTTCACGGCCGACATGAAGGAAGCGATGAAGGCCGGCGAGAAGGCGAAGGTCGCGGCGATCCGCCTGATCAGCGCCGCGCTGAAGGAAAAGGACATCGAGGCCCGCGGCGCGGGCAAGGGCGAGGCGACCGCCGACGAGATCCTTGGCGTGCTCCAGAAGATGATCAAGCAGCGCCAGGAATCGATCGCGATCTATGACGCCAACAACCGCCCGGAGCTGGCTGATGGCGAGCGCGTCGAGGTTGCGGTGATCTCGTCCTATCTGCCGAAGCAGATGTCCGACGACGAGGTGAAGGCCGCGATCGACAAGGCCGTGGCCGAGACCGGTGCGACCGCCGTCAAGGACATGGGCAAGGTCATCGGCGTCCTGCGCGCGGCCTATGCCGGCCAGATGGATTTCGGCAAGGTCAGCCCGATGGTGAAGGCCGCGCTCGGCGGCTGAGCTGGTGGGAGCGAGCGGGCCTCAGGCCCGCTCGATATCCGTCTCGGAAAAGTCGTCGCCCTTGTAGAGCAACGGCCAGCCGCGCGCTTTCGCCAGCGCATAGGCCGCGCAATCGCCCATGTTGAGGCGGGCCGGATGGCGGCCCTTGCCGTAGCGGCCATAGGCCTCGAAGGCGAGGTCGGAGAGCGGCTCGTCGAAGGGGATGATGTCGACTTGCCAGCGCGCGATCAGCTCTTCCAAGTGCGATGACGGTACATTCCGGCCATAGCCTAGGACGATGCGCGCTTCCAAATGGTTCGTCGCGGAGAGACAGCGCTCCGAGGCCGCAGCTATGCGACCCAGCAGGTTTCCTGCATCGGCTTCACCGGTGAGAATCGCGACGATTGCCGAGCTGTCGATGACGATCTTCACCACATGCCGTTCTCGTCATAGCCGATGATGTCGTCCATCTCCTGCTTGGTCATCGGCTTCTCGGTCGGCTTGATATTGTGCCGCTTGTAAAAGTCGGCGAGCCAGCGCCTGCCTTCCGCCACGCGCCGGGCCTTCTCCTCCTCGGACAATTCGTCCTTGCCGAGTTCGCTCCTGACGGCCTGGCGCACGGCTTCGGTCAAGCTCAAGCCGCGACGACGGGCGAGCAGGCGCACGGCCTCCTCGGTCTCGCGGTCCTTGATATTGAGCGCCATGGCTTTCTTCCTTTTCTCCGATTTTCTTTACCAGATGGGGAGCGCTGTGGATATGGTCCATAAGCCCGGCCCTGGGCGTCTTGGCGGTTGGCAAGCGGCCTCCGAGGGCCCAGATAGAACCCCATGAAGTTCCCGCCCTCCGTCCTTGATGAGATCAAGGCGCGGCTGCCTGTCTCGGCGGTCGTGGGCAAGCGCGTGCGCCTGCAGAAGGCGGGGCGCGAATGGAAGGGGCTCTCGCCCTTCAACGCCGAGAAGACGGCCTCCTTCTTCGTCAACGACCAGAAGGCGTCGTTCTTCGATTTCTCGTCGGGCAAGAACGGCGACATCTTCAAGTTCGTGATGGAGACCGAGGGGCTCTCCTTCCCCGAGGCCGTCGAGAAGCTCGCGGCCGAGGCCGGGGTCATCTTGCCGAAGATCACGGCGGAGGCGCAGGTCCAGGAGGAGAAGCGCAAGGGGCTGCACGAGGTCGTGGAGCTCGCGGCGCAGTTCTTCGAGGCCGAGCTGATGGGCGATCGCGGCGGCGGAGCCCGGCGCTATCTCGCGACGCGCGGGCTCGACGGCGAGGCGCGGACGCGCTTCCGGCTGGGCTACGGCCCGGCTGATCGGTTCGCGCTGCGCGACCATCTGGCCGGGAAGGGCGTCCCGGCCGAATTGATGATGGAAGCGGGGCTGCTCGTGCATGGCGAGGAGATCGCCGTGCCCTATGACCGCTTCCGCGACCGGGTGATGTTCCCGATCCACGATTCCCGCGGCCGGGTCATCGCTTTCGGCGGGCGGGCGATGAGTTCGGAGGTTGCGGCGAAGTATCTGAACTCGCCGGAGACGCCGCTCTTCCACAAGGGCCATCTGCTGTTCAACCACCACAATGCCCGCAAGGCGGCGCATGACACGAGCCAAGTCGTGGTGGTCGAGGGCTATGTCGACGTCATCGCCATGTCGCTCTCGGGCTTTCCGCAGACGGTAGCGCCGCTCGGCACGGCCCTGACCGAGGACCAGCTCGGCCTGCTCTGGCGCATGGCCGACGAGCCGGTGATCTGCCTCGACGGCGACAAGGCCGGCCGCAAGGCCGCGAGCCGGGCGATCGATATCGCGCTGCCGCTGCTGGAGCCCGGCAAGTCGCTCTCCTTTGCCTTGCTGCCGGACGGGCAGGACCCGGACGATCTCGCCCGCTCGGGTGGGCGGCAGGCGATCGCCGAGGTGGTCGCGGCGGCGCGCCCGCTAGTCGACATGCTCTGGCAGCGCGAGGTCGAGGCCGGTCCGTTGGATACGCCGGAGCGCCGCGCCGCCTTCGAACGACGCCTGAAGGAGCCGCTCGGGCAGATCCGCGACGAGACGACGCGCAAGCATTATCGCCGCGAGATGGACGAGCGTCTGGCGCAGCTTTTTGCCAGCGCTGCCCCTGCGCGGCCGGAACGCGGCGGCGGAGGCGGAAACTTCCAGCGCGGCCGGGGCGGGGCGCCCCAGCGCGGCGGGTTCGGCCGGCAGGTTCCGCCATGGCTCGCCGGGCCGCTCAAGGCTTCGAGCGCGCTGACGCAATCGCGCCTCGTGGCGAAGCTGCGCGGTGAGGATCAGCGCGAGGCTTTCATTTTGCTGGCGCTGGCGAGCCACCCCGACCTGCTTATGCGTTGCGCCGACGAGATCGCGGAGCTGTCGCTCGACGGGCCGGCGGCCGAGCGCTTCCGGCAGGCGCTGCTCGATGCCGTGGAGGACACGCTCGACCGGGAGACGCTGGCGAATCGGCTGGCGCAGCCGCGCGTCAGGGAAGCGCAGGGCCATCTCATGGCCGTCACGGGGCCGGCCGAGCGGCTGAAACTCGCGCAAGATGCTGATCCTGAATCGGTTTTCGACTCGATTCATCAGGCCATCGTCTTGCATCATCGCGCGCGGACGCTAAATAGCGAGTTGAGAGCAGCCGAGCGCGCCTTGGCTGACGACGCGACCGAAGCCAATTTCGCCTGGATCAAGGACGTGAAGGCCCGCCTCGAGACAATCGAAGGCACCGAGGCCATGTCCGAGGATTGATCGCCCAGCGAGTGGTGGACGCGGGTCTTGTGCGCGCAAGCTGTCGGGTGGTTCACGATTCGTCAACGACGTCTGGTGCCATCTGCAACTGGATTTGGGTGGGTGAGCGCGCCGGGCCTGCGGTCGCGCCGCCCTTTTATGCGTCGGTATATGGCTTTCTCGGCCAGAGCCGGCGCGAGTGCGGAGCGCTGATTGATGGCGACTAAAGCGAGCGAACGGGAAAAGACCGATCAGGTCGCGCCGGATGCCCCCCCGACTACCGACGGCCCGTTGCTCGACCTGACCGATCAGGCCGTAAGGCGGATGATCAAGCTCGCGAAGAAGCGCGGCTATGTCACCTATGACGAACTGAACGAAGTGCTGCCGTCCGAGGAATTCTCCTCCGAGCAGATCGAGGACGTGCTTGGCCAGCTAAGCGAGCAGGGCATCAACGTCGTCGACAACGAGGACCCGGAAGCGGCCGGCGAGGAGCGCGCCAACCGCAAGGATGGCGCCGCCGACGAGGAAGAGCCCGAGGGCGGCGACATGGTCGACGCCTCGCGCCAGACCCTGCCGGTCGAGACCAAGCGCAACCTCGAGCCGACCGAGCGCACCGACGACCCCGTCCGCATGTATCTGCGCGAGATGGGCTCGGTCGAGCTGCTCTCGCGCGAGGGCGAAATCGCGATCGCCAAGCGCATCGAGGCCGGCCGCGAGGCGATGATCGCGGGCCTCTGCGAGAGCCCGCTGACCTTCCAGGCCATCATCATCTGGCGCGACGAGCTCGTCGACGGCAAGGTGCTGCTGCGCGACATCATCGACCTCGAAGCCACCTATGCCGGCCCCGACGGCAAGAACCCCGCCGTCGCCGGCGAGGAAGAGGCCGAGGAAAGCGAGCAGGCCGAGACTCCGGAGGGCGAGACCCCGCCGGACATGGACGACGACGACATGGAGAACAACGTGTCGCTCTCGGCCATGGAGGCCGAGCTGAAGCCGCGCGTGCTCGAGACCTTCAACGCCATCGCCGACGACTACAAGAAGCTGCGCCGCCTGCAGGACCAGGACATTGCCGGCCGGCTGGAGAACGCCAAGCTCTCGCCTTCGCAGGACCGCAAGTACAAGAAGCTCAAGGACGACATCATCACCGCGGTGAAGTCGCTCTCGCTCAACAACAACCGCATCGAGGCGCTGGTCGAGCAGCTCTACGACATCAACAAGCGCCTGATCGGCCATGAGACGCGCCTGCTGCGCCTCGCGGAGAGCTATGGCGTGGCGCGCGACGACTTCCTCAAGCAGCATGTCGGCGGCGAGCTCGACCCGAAATGGGTCCTGCGCGTCTCCAAGCTCGGCTCGCGCGGCTGGAAGGAGTTCGTCGCGGCGGAGCTGGAGCGGATCAAGCAGCTGCGCGAGGAGGTGCATACGCTCGCCTCCGAAACCGGCCTGGAGATCCAGGAATTCCGCAAGATCGTGCTGATGGTCCAGAAGGGCGAGCGCGAGGCCCGTCAGGCCAAGAAGGAGATGATCGAGGCCAACCTGCGTCTCGTGATCTCGATCGCCAAGAAGTACACGAACCGCGGCCTGCAGTTCCTCGACCTGATCCAGGAAGGCAATATCGGCCTGATGAAGGCGGTCGACAAGTTCGAGTACCGTCGGGGTTATAAGTTCTCCACTTACGCTACGTGGTGGATCCGGCAGGCGATTACCCGCTCGATCGCCGACCAGGCCCGCACGATCCGCATCCCCGTCCACATGATCGAGACGATCAACAAGATCGTGCGGACCTCGCGCCAGATGCTGCATGAGATCGGCCGCGAGCCGACCCCGGAAGAGCTGGCCGAGAAGCTGGCCATGCCGCTGGAGAAGGTGCGCAAGGTTCTGAAGATCGCCAAGGAGCCGATCTCGCTCGAAACGCCGATCGGCGACGAGGAAGACAGCCATCTCGGCGACTTCATCGAGGACAAGAACGCGATCCTGCCGATCGACGCCGCGATCCAGTCGAACCTGCGCGAGACGACGACCCGCGTGCTGGCCTCGCTCACCCCGCGCGAGGAGCGCGTGCTGCGCATGCGCTTCGGCATCGGCATGAACACCGACCACACGCTCGAAGAGGTCGGCCAGCAGTTCAGCGTCACCCGCGAGCGCATCCGCCAGATCGAGGCGAAGGCGCTGCGCAAGCTGAAGCATCCGAGCCGGTCGCGGAAGCTCAGGAGCTTCCTGGACAACTGACGTTCAAGCGGCGCCCTGCCGATCACGAACAAAGCCCGTTTTCGCATTGCGAAGGCGGGCTTTTTCTTTTGGCGGGCCTTGCCGTGGTTTGCGGGATAAACCCTCCTGCGATCGTAGGATGCCGTCGGGCCGGCCGCTGGCCAGTCTGCCGCCGCCTTTTATGGCCGGGAGGTTGCTCATGCTGCCATTCACCTATGACGCTCTTGCCAACCGCTTCGCCACGGTCCGCCCGTGGGCGAAGAAGACGATCGGCGACAAGACCAATCGCTGCGCCATCTGCATGGGCTATACGCTGCGGCTGACGCCGTCGGAGGACGATGCGACGATCGAGAAACTGGCGGAGGTCGCAACCCAGGTGAACGCCGATGCCGGTCCGGCGGGCGGAGCGCGCCCGCTCACCACGCTGAGCGCCAGCTTCTTCATCCGGGCGGCGGAACTGGAGCCGCGCGTCCGGCGCGTCTATGGCAAGCCAGACATCCAGGGCGTCTCCAACAAGGTCTGGCGCTCGGTTCTCGGCAAGAAGGGCGTGCTCTACCTGGAGGATTGCTACCAGACGGACGGCGACAAGAGCACGTCGTTCCTCTTCTTCCAGCGCGTGAACGGCGATCACTGGGACCTGTTCAACGGCATCAACATGGTCGCCGAGGAGTATCTGCTCAGCGGCAACAGCCATGCGGGCCGGCTCTGCTTCTGGATGGCGCGATAGCCGGGAATACCGGCCAGGACGGGGGAGGGATGGAAGGTCTTTTCTTGCCTGTGTGCTGCTCCACCGGCGCCCTGCAAAATCGCTCGGTTCCGCCACAGTTCTGCTAAAGTCACTTTGAAGATCGGTGCTTCCGTCGGAGGAGAGCAGATGGCCGGTATCCCAACGCCCGAAGAGATCGAGGCCGCTCAGGCCGCGCTCCAGGCGCAAGCCCAGAACGAGCCAAAACAGGAAACCGGGTCCGCCACCGCCGACATCATCGGCGGCGCGCTCGATATCGCGGGAACCGTCACGATCGATGTGGCCGGGGCCGTGGTCCAAGGCGTGGGAACCGTCGCTGTGGCGACCGGCGAGGCGGTCGCCACCGTCATCGGCGGCATCTTCGAAGGGTTGAGCTCCTGATGTCCCCGGAATTCCTGCTGACCTCGCTGATCATCGTCGCGTCGCCCGGCACCGGCGCGATCTACACCATCGCCGCCGGCCTCACGCGCGGCTCGCGGGCAAGCGTGCTCGCGGCCTTCGCCTGCACGATCGGCATCGTGCCGCATCTGATCGCCGCGATGATGGGGATCGCGGCGCTGCTGCATGCCAGCGCGCTCGCCTTCGCCATCGTGAAATATGCCGGCGTCGCCTATCTGCTCTACATGGCCTGGCAGACGCTCAAGGAGCATGGTGCGCTCAAGGTCGAGACCAAGTCCGATGCGCGCTCGGCCTGGCTGGTGCTGCGCGACGGGCTGGCGCTCAACCTGCTCAACCCCAAGCTTTCGATCTTCTTCGTCGCCTTCCTGCCGCAGTTCATCGCGGCCGACGAGGCGAGCCCGGGCGCGCGCATGCTGGAGCTCTCCGGCGTGTTCATGGCGATGACCTTCATCGTCTTCGCGCTCTACGGGCTCTTCGCCGCGGCGATGCGCGACAAGGTCATCAGCCGCCCGGCGGTGATGGCCTGGCTGCGCCGGAGCTTCGCCGCCGCCTTCGTCGCGCTCGGCGCCAAGCTCGCGCTCACCGAGCGCTGATGGCGCGGCAGGCGATCCTGAGCGTCGAGACGCGCGGGCCGGGGCTTTACGAGTTCACCGACCGCGCAGTCTCCTTCGTGAGGGATGGCGGCGAAGCGAGCGGGTTGCTGACGCTGTTCGTGCGGCACACCTCCTGTTCGCTGTTGATCCAGGAGAATGCCGACCCGGATGTGCGCCGCGATCTCGACGCGTTCTTGCGCAGGCTGGTGCCATCGGCGGATGATCCGGCGATGGCCTATCTCGTCCATCGCGACGAGGGGCCGGACGATATGCCGGCCCATATCAAGGCGGCGCTGACGCCGGTCTCGTTGTCGATTCCGGTGATGGGCGGGCGCCTCGCACTCGGCACCTGGCAGGGCATCTATCTGTTCGAGCACCGCCAGCGGCCGCATCGGCGCGAGGTCGCCCTCCACCTCTCGGCTTGAGAGGTCAGGCCGGCGGCGCCACGACGAGCGCGACGAGGCGCCGGACGATCGGCAGGACCAGCAGCAGCGTCGGGAAGGCGACGAGCCAGGACAGGGCCCAGGCGCCGGGCCAGGTCTGGAGGAATTCGGCGGTGGGGCCGAGAGCCTTGAGGGTCGAGATGCCGGAGACGACGAAGGTCATCAGCACGGACAGGAAGAAGGGCATCACCACGCCGGTATAGCGGGCGGGCAGGCGGGGGTAGGTCGAACTGGTCATGGACAGGCTTTCGCAAGGGACAGGCCATATCGGATGCATCCGATACGGCTTCACGCCGGTTGGATGCGTTGCCTGACGTGAGACGCTTACGAACGGGACCGAGGCCCGATGGCGGCTGCATAGGGAAAGCTGCCGCCGCTGCCAAGCGATTTCTCTGTCGCTCGCCGGTTGGCAGATGCGGCTGTCGAGGCTACTTCTCCGGCATAGACTGACGCCCGGTTCGAGGAGCGCCCGCCATGTCCTTCCTGAAATCGCTGTTCGGTGGCCGCAAGCCGGCCGAGGACAAGCTCGCCGGCCCGGTCAAGAGCATCGAGCATAACGGCTTCACCATCCACGCCACGCCCTATCAGGAAGCGGGGCAGTACCAACTCTGCGGCGTCATCGAGAAGGTCGTCGACGGCGAGACCAAGAGCCATCGCTTCATCCGGGCCGACCGTTTCCCGGGGCAGGCCGAGGCCGCCAATTTTACCCTCGTGAAGGGGCAGCAGATCGTCGACATGGAAGGCGAGCGCGTCTTCCGCTGAGGTTGCGATAGCCTGCAGTACTCCGCCGACTGGAAAATCGGGTCATCCCGGACGCAGCGAAGCGGAGATCCGGGATCCACTCCTGAGCCTTGTTCGGAAGCGCTCCGGCATGGATCCCGGGTCTCCCTCCGGTCGCCCGGGATGACCCGCGTTTCAATAGATGTGGCCCTGTGGGTGTGAGGGCACGCATATCTGCCGCTGGCGCGCGGCAGGGCTGCCTCGCAGGCGCTTGCCCGGCGGATTCCAGTCGCTAAAGCTGCCCGGAGAAGAGCCACCTACGAATGCGTGGCCGCCGAGGAAGCATGTCCCAGCACGCCGACCGTTACCAACCCGATTCTTCCTATGCTTGGCTCCGGCTTGCCGTCGCGCTGGTGATCGGCACGGTCGCCTGCGTCGGCTCCTGGTCGGTCGTGGTCGTGCTGCCGGCGATGCAGGGCGAGTTCGGCACGCTGCGGGCCGGGGCCTCGCTGCCCTATACCTTCGCCATGCTCGGCTTCGGCGCCGGCAATATCATCATGGGGCGGGTCGCGGATCGCTATGGCATCATGGTGCCGATCGTGATGGGCGCGTTCCTGCTCGCGGCCGGCTATTCCGCTGCGGCGATGTCGCAATCGCTCTGGCAGTTCGCGCTGGCGCATGGGTTGCTGATCGGCATGGGCAGTGCGGCCGGATTCTCGCCGCTGATCTCGGACCTGTCGCACTGGTTCCGCAAGCACCGCGGCCTCGCCGTGGTCTGCGGCGCCTCCGGCAGCTATCTCGCCGGGGTGTTCTGGCCGCAGGTCATCACCTGGGGCATGGCCAATCATGGCTGGCGCGCCACGCATTTCGGCATCGCCATCGTCACGCTGGTGGTGCTGCTGCCGCTTGCGCCGTTCTTCCGGCGCCAGCCGACGGCCGCGACCATGGCGGCGGCGGAAGCCAGCAGTGCGGGGGCGCGCGGCGATCTCGGCCTCAGCGCCGGCCAGCTCCAGCTTTTGCTCTGCGTCGCGGGCTTCGCCTGCTGCGTCGCCATGGCGATGCCGCAGGTCCATATCGTCGCCTATTGCGGTGACCTCGGCTACGGCGTGGCGCGTGGCGCCGAGATGCTGTCGCTGATGATGCTGCTCGGCATCGTCAGCCGCATCGGCTCGGGCTTCGTCGCGGACCGGATCGGCGGCGTGGCGACGCTGGCGCTGGGTTCCCTGATGCAGGGCGTAGCGCTGTTCCTCTATCTCTGGTTCGACGGCCTGCAGTCGCTCTATGTCGTCAGCGGCATCTTCGGGCTGTTCCAGGGCGGCATCGTGCCGATGTACGCCGTCGTCATCCGCGAATATCTGCCGGCCAAGCAGGCAGGCATTCGGATCGGCCTGGTGATGTCCGTGACCGTGCTCGGCATGGCCTTCGGCGGCTATCTCTCCGGCGTGATCTTCGACTATTTCAGCTCGTACCGGATGGCGTTCCTCAACGGGCTCGCCTGGAACCTCGTCAATCTCAGCGTGGTCTGCTGGCTGATGCTGCGCGCCCGGCAGCGGCCATCGCCGCCGCTTCAGGTCGCGGGCTGAGCGGGGCGGTACGTTCCGAAACACCAGACATGGCCTTCGGGGTCGCGGCAGATGAAATCGCGGCTGCCATAGGGCTGGTCGGTCGGCTCCATGCAGATCTCGGCGCCGGCCTTGCGGGCGCGCTCGCAGCGCGCGTCGATGTCGTCGGTGGCGATATAGGGTGAGGCGGTGGTGCCGCCGAGTTCGGCCGGGCGCGAGACCAGCTTGCCGAATTCGTTGCCGTCGGACGAGCCGAGCATCACGAAGCTCGAGCCCATCCGCAATTCGCCATGGAGGAGCGTTCTGCCATCCTCCGAATAATAGGCGGCGTGCTTCTCGAAGCCGAAGGCCTCGATCAGCCAGTCATACATGCGCGGCGCATCGGCATAGCGCAGCGAGATGATGATCATCGGTTCCGGTGCGGGAGTGCTGGCGCTGGACATGGCATCGATCCCTGTTCGCGTGGCCTGCCGGGAATGTCGGCGACATCGCCGGACAATGCAAAGCGTCGGCTTGCGCGCCCGCCCAAGCGTCAGCATCATCGGCCGAGTGGATTCTCCACCTGCCCCAAGGATGCCCATGAGCCCTGCTGCCGACGCGACCGACGAAGCCCCACGCGGGACGCTGACCGTGCGCACGATCGCCATGCCCGGCGATACCAACGCCAATGGTGACATCTTCGGCGGCTGGGTGATGTCGCGGATGGACCAGGCCGGCGGCATTGCCGGTGTCGACCGGGCCCAGGGCCGCGTCGTCACGATCGCGGTCGACGCGATGACCTTCTTCCGGCCGGTCAAGGTCGGCGATGTGCTCTCGGTCTATACCGAGATCGAATCCGTCGGGCGAACCTCGATGAAGATCCATGTCGAGGCCTGGGCCAAGCGCTTCCGCACCACGCTGCACGAGAAGGTCACCGACGCCACCTTCACCTTCGTCGCGATCGACGAGGAGGGGCGGCCTCGTCCGGTGCCGAAAGCATCGGACTGAATGTCCCATTCAGCCCGATGCTCTCGGTTTTGATCCTGCATCGGCTCGATCCGAAAGCCGTGGGTCCACTTTTCGGGCCAACGGCGAAGCTTGAAGGTTAAAGCGATTTAACCTCCTCTAACGTCAAGTGAATCCCTCTGCTGAGAGAGTGATTCAAAAGAATCCACTTTAAGCGTTCTTTAAGCGCGCCTGGACGATGCTGCGCTCCAGACCGGGGACTGCCCCGGCCAGGGGACTTCCATGGACTTTCGATGCCGCATGCGGAACCTGCCGCCTGGCCTGCAAGCTGGGGGAGGGAGCGGATTCCCATGTCTGCCGCACGATAGGACCAGCTCGGGCTAAGCACGGGCAGGCGATTTCTCCTGTTTTTGAACTCCTTCTCCAGCGTTGCGTGAATTCCGGAGTACGACTTCATGACGAAAGCCAAGCCCGTGCGTGAGGGCAAGCCGTTGCGGATCGGTATCGCGCCCCGGATCTACGCCGCGCTCGGCGTGATGACGGCCCTGACCATCGTCTCGTCCTCGGTGGCCTGGTTCTCCTATAACAGCGTCGACCAGACGGTGGACGACCTCGTCGGCCAGAAGATGCCCGTGGTCGAGCTCGCGCTCGAGCTCTCGCAGGCGGCGACGCAGTCGACCGCGCTGGCGGCACGTTTCAGCGAGGTCTCGACCCTGCAGCAGCGCGCGACCCTGACCGGCGAGCTCGACTCCGTCGAGGCGCGCCAGCTGGAGCTGCTGCGGCGCATCGCCGAGCAGGGCAAGGTCGACAAGTCCAAGCCGCAATCGGCGATCGACGACCTGGCCCGCCAGATCAACGACATCAACGACCTGACCGGGGAGCGGCTGCGCAACGCCGCCGACACCGCGACCGCGCTCACCGCCCTGTCCAAGGCCCGCGACGGCTTCAGCGCCATGGCGGATTTCGAGACGTCGGACGCCCAGTTCAACGTCAAGATGAACATCACCAGCGCGGCGCAGCTCACCGGCAGCGAATTCGACGCCGCGCTCTCCAAGGTTCTGGACAAGGACCTGTCCTCGCTCCAGACCGCGCAGGCGCTCCAGCTCCAGATCAGCGAGACGGTCGGCCTGCTGCGCGAGATCTCGCAGGTCGACAGCACCGAGAAGCTGGAACATGCCAAGGCGCGCCTCAAGGCGCAGCTCGGCCAGGTTCGCGGTCTCCTGACGGCGGCGGACATGCTCCAGGCCAATCCGGCGCGCGGCCAGGCCGTCAATGCCGTGACCGATCTCGGCGAGGGCGCCGGTGGTCTCGTCGCCATCCGCGAGCGCGATCTCGGGACGCAGGCCGCGATCGCTGCCGGCCTCAAGAATCTCGACCAGGCTGCGGAGAAGGTTCGCCGCGAGGTCGGCGAGCTCGTGGCTTCCGCCCGCGGCGGCGCGATCGCAGGCCGTGACTCGACCAAGGACGTGATCGAGCGCAGCTCTTATACGCTGGCTGCTATCGGCATCGCCTCGCTGCTGATCGCGTTGGCCCTGTCCTTCTTCTTCGTCCGTCCGATGATCGTCGGACGCCTCAACCGGCTCTGGGCCGCGACCAGGGCGATCGCCGACGGCGCGCTGGAGACCGTCGTCGATACCAAGGGCAATGACGAGATCTCGGACATTTCGAAGAGCGTCCTGCTGTTCCGCGACAATGCGGTGGCGCTGCGCGCTGCCGAGCTCGCCAAGGTCGAGGACGAGGCGCGGGCGCAGGAGCAGCGCCGCGAGATGATGCGCGAGCTGGGCGAGGCCTTCGGCGTCGTCGTCGCCGCCGCTGCGGCGGGCGATTTCACCCAGCGCGTCGCGGCGCAGTTCGCCGATCCCGAGCTCAATGCGCTCGCCGGCTCGGTCAACACGCTGCTGGAGACGGTGCAGACCGGCCTGCTGGAAACCTGCGACGTACTGGCGGAGCTGTCGGCCGGCCATCTCTCGACCCGCATCGAGGGGATGTATCAGGGCGCCTTCGCCGAGCTCAAGGACGGCACCAATGCGCTGGCCAACGAGTTCGAGAGCACGCTCGCCCGCCTGGCCGAGACGGTTTCGGCCGTCCGCAGCGCGACCAGCGAAATCCTCGACGGCGTGACCGATCTCGCCGAGCGTACCAGCGAGGAGAGCAACGCCGTCTCAATGGCGACCAACCAGCTCGGCGCCTTCGCCGGCACGGTGAAGAAGACCGCGAGCGAAGCCGCCCAGGCGACCGGCATGGCGCAGGGCGCGGAAGAGCGCGCGCAGCAGGGCGAGAAGGTCGTCGCCTCGGCGCTGGAAGCGATGCAGCGCATCCGCCAGTCCTCCAGCAAGATCTCCGAGGTCATCGCGATGATCGACGAAATCGCCTTCCAGACCAACCTGCTGGCGCTCAACGCCGCGGTCGAAGCCGCTCGCGCCGGCGATGCCGGCAAGGGCTTCGCGGTGGTCGCGACCGAGGTGCGCAGCCTGGCCAAGCGCTCGGCCGATGCCTCGAACGATGTCAAGAAGCTGGTCGAGGCGGCGCATGGCGACGTCAAGGTCGGTGTCGGCCTGGTCGAGGAGACTTCGGCGATGTTCGGCGCGATCGTCTCCTCGGTGAACGAGCTGACCGGCCTGATGAACGGCATCTCGCAGACCGCCCGCAGCCAGGCGAGCGATGTCTCGGCGATCAACACCGAGATCGACGGCATCGGCACGATGGCGCACCAGAACGCCGCGCTGGTCGAGGAGACCAACGCCGCGCTCGCGCTGACCGACGAGCAGACGAGGGCGCTGACCGAGCATATCGGCCGCTTCACCTTCCGCCAGGGGCATGCGGGCGAGGAGCACGGCGAGCGCCGGCACGCGGCGGCCGCCTGAGACGACAGGGCGATCGACCGCTCGTGAACGAAACAGGGCCTCCCGGCATGCCGGGAGGCCCTTTCGATTCCGGCCCGATGTGCCTTGCTTGCCGGGTGGCGGCGATGCTAGGCGAGGAGCGGGCCGGTAGCTCAATGGTTAGAGCTCGCTGCTCATAACAGCGCCGGTGCCGGTTCGAGTCCGGCCCGGCCCACCACTCCCGTTTCAGATCAATGCCTTAGCCAGAGGATTGGGCTGGGCGGACATTTTTGTATTTTGATCCGGCCTGTTTGCGAGATTTCCCAATTGCCCTGAGAGGCATCCGTCGACATGCCCTCTCTTCAATGCGCATAGGGGTCCGTCGACTCCTCACCGTCATCGGCTGCGTCACGCGGATCGAAGGCTGCCGACCAAGCCTTCAAGGCAGGGGTCTGGTCGCCGACCGCTGCCTGCTGTCGCAGCGCCACCCGCAAGGCATGCCTTGCGAAGCGGGTTGGCGCAGGTGGACAGGCATCGGGCTCGCTGCCTTCGGCGAGGCGTGACCGTACGGCCTGCTTGAGCGCCGCGAGATCAGGATCGCCGAATGCGAGCAGCAGCGCTTCGAAGGTCTTGAACGCGGCCTGGTCGAATGCGCGCGGCCGACCCATCGCGTCCTTGATCGGGTGGGCCGGCACGAGATGGGCACAGGGCACGAACCCGTCCGGAACCGGCTCGGTCGCGGCATGGGTGCGGCCCGTGCGCAGCAGCTTGGGCAGCACATGGGTATGCGGCCCTTCGGGGCTCTTTCCGTCGGCGGGCGGGATCGGCTGATAGACCTCGCAGCGGCCGAAACGGGCGATGAAGACGCGGTGCGGCCCGGCCGCGAGGATCGCGCCCATCGCCCCATTTCCGGGTGAGAAGAGCGGCCGGCCTGCCTCCACCCGGAGCGCGGCGATCAGCGTGGAATCGGCGGTCCGGATGCAGATATCGACCTGCAGCGTGCCGAGCCCCATGTCGAACAGGATCGCGCCGCGGTCCTCTTCACGCAGGGCATCCCTATCGGGGCCGAGTTCGGTCAGCACCGTGCGCCCGGACATGGCGCAGGCGTTCTCGGGCAGGCAGAGCGCGACGCGATGGTTCCAGGTCGCGCCGGTCGCGGATTCGGAGGCGAAGAGGCGCAGGCCCGTCAACGAGCCGAAGCCGATGCCGCCGCGCGACGTCGTCGCCGAAAGGCGGCCGGGCCGATCGGTGATCGCACAGGCCTCGCCGGGATCGCGCATGAACTCGGCGATGGCGCCGAACGTGCCGAGGTTCCACTGCGTCCCGACCTCGTGGATATGCTCGCGCAGCAGAGCGCGTAGGGTCTCAGCGTCGGTCATCGTTAGGGCCTCTTGTGGTTGTCTGCCAGGACAGGAGGAAGGGCTCGCCGGCATGGCTGCCGCGCAGGGCGGTGACCCCGAAGACCTCGGCCAAGCTCGTATCGTCGAGCACAGCGTCGGGCGCGCCATCGGCGACCCCGCGCCCCTGATGGAGCAGGAGGAGCCGGTCGCAGAAGCGCGCCGCGAGCGAGAGATCGTGCAGCACGACCGCGACGCCGGTGCCTGCGGCGGCGATGGAGCGCAGTAATTGCAGCGTTTCGAGCTGGTGGCCGGGGTCGAGCCCCGCCAGTGGCTCGTCTGCGAGGAGATAGTCGGCCTCGACAGCCAGCGCGCGCGCCAGCAGGACGCGCCGGCGTTCGCCGCCCGAAAGGGCGCCGATGGTGCGTCCGGTGAAGGAAGCGACATCGCAATGGGCCATGGCTCTCACGATGGCGGCTCGGTCGGCCTCGTTCTCGCCGCTGAAAGCCTGCCGATGCGGCAGCCGCCCGAGGCCGACCACGGCATCGACGGAGAGCGACCAGACGGCGGTGCTGTCCTGCGCCAGGAAGGCGACGCGGCGCGCCAGCGCGCGGCGGCCGAGTTCGCGCGGGCCTGCTCCGTCATAGCGGACGCTGCCGGCGTCAGGCTTCAGGAGACCGGCGAGGACACGCAAGAGCGTCGTCTTGCCGGCGCCGTTGGGGCCGATGATGCCGAGCACCTGGCCCGGTTCGAGCCGCGCGTCGACACGGTCCAACGCGATGCGGCCACCGAGCGTGACGGAGAGCCCCTGCGCGACGATCGCCATCAGAGCGCCTCCCGCCGCAGGCGCTGCACGAGCGCGAACAGGAACGGCGCGCCGATCAGGGCGGTGACCACGCCGAGCTTCAGCTCCGGCCGGACGGGCAGGAGCCGCACGCCGAGATCGGCCGCGAGCACGAGGATCGCGCCGCCGAGCCCGCTCGCGATCAGAAGCCGGCCCGGCCGGTGCCCGACCAGCGGGCGCAGCAGATGTGGCACGACCAGCCCGACGAAGCCGATCGCGCCGGTGACGGCGACGGCGCTGCCGACGGCGAGCGCCGTTCCGCCGATCAGCCTGGCGCGCAGCCAGCCGAGATCGAAGCCGAGACTGGCCGCCGTCTCCTCGCCCAGGCTCAACGCGTCGAGCGCAGGCGCGGTCGAAGCCATCAACGCCCAGCCGAAGAGCATCAGTGGCAGCGCCAGCCAGACATGGCTCATGCTGCGATCGGCGAGCGAACCCATCAGCCAGAACACGATCTCCAGCGCGGCATAGGGGTTGGGCGCGAGATTGAGGGCGAGCGCCGTCGCCGCGCCGGCGAAGCTGTTGAGCGCGACGCCGGCGAGGATCAGCGTCATCGTGCTCGCGCCGCGACCCAGCAGGATGAAGAGGACGAGCGTCGCGAGCAGCGCGCCGGCGATGCCGCCGAGCGGCAGGGCGAGCGCGATCGTGGCGGAGAGTCCGCTATAGAAGGTGGCGACCGCGCCGAGCGCGGCTGAACTCGAAATGCCGATGACGCCGGGCTCTGCCAGCGGATTGCGCATCAGCCCCTGCACGGCCGCGCCGGCCATGCCCAGGCTGAAGCCGACGAGCGCGCCGAGCAGGCTGCGCGGCAGGCGCAACTCCGCGAGCACCAGCGCGGGCAGGCTGGCCCGTCCTGCCATCACATCCGAGACCGCCTGGGCAAGCGGCAGCGATGCGTACCCGACCGCGAGCGAGGCGACGCCCATCGCCAGCAGGATGAGCCCCAATGCCGGGAGCAGGAATGAAAGCCGGATGCCGTCAACGGTCGGGCGCCTCATGGATTCGCCTCCGTGGCTCTCACCAAATGCTCGATCGCATCGACCACGCTCGGCCCGGCGCAGGTCCATAGCCGCGACGGCAGCGCCACCAGCCTGAGCCTGCCGGCGAGCCTCTCGATCACCGGGTGATGCAGAACCTCATGGGCGAGCGAGGGCGGGCCATCCGGCGTATCGTTGAGGACGAGTACCTCGGCGCCCGAGAGCGCGACCGTCTCCAGCGGAATCTGCCCGTAGCTGTCGATACCGAGCTCGGCCGCGATGTTGACCAGACCGGCCCGGGTCAGGATTTCGTCGACGAGCGAGCCGCGGCCGACCGTGAAGCCGTTCGGCCGCAGCACGATGGCGCGCAGCGGTCGCGCCGGGCTGCGCGCGGCCAGCGCATCCAGGCGGGCATCGATGCCGGCGACCAGAGCCTCGCCGCGCGCCGGCTCGCCGAGCAATGCCGCCATCTCGCGGATCTGGGCGCGCATCTCGGCGAGATTGCGCGGCACGCCGAACTCGCGCGGCGTGACCCCGACGCGCTTGAGCAGCCCGACCGTCGCGCGCGTCGTGTAGGCCCCGGCGATGACGAGATCGGGCTTCAGGGCGAGCACCTGCTCGACGAGCCCGTGATTGGCCGGAACCCGCCGTGCCGTTTCCGCCATGTTGGCGTTGCGCGGGTCCTGCGAGAGCCACGTGACGGAGGCAATCCGCCCGGCATCGGCAAGGCGCAGCACCAGCTCGTCGGTGCACATGTTGAGCGAGACGATGCGCTCCGGCGGCGCGCCCGCCGCCGGAGCAGCCGCGAGTATGGAACTCGCGACCACCAGCGCCGCGCCAAGGGCGCGGTCAGTTCGACGCTTCCGTCTCATCCGCCGAACGCAACCCTGACGCCGCCATAGGCGCCGAAACCGGGTACGAGGAAGCCGACAGGGTTCTCCCAGCGCTTGTCGAACAGATTGTCGACGCGCCCGAAGACCGTGACCTTGTCGGTCGCCTTGTACTCGGCGGCGAGGTTGACCAGCGTGGCGCCGCTCGCCTTCAGCCGCGGGGTCGAGAAGTCGCGGTTCCCGTCGACCCAGGGGCCGACATAGATCAGCGTCGCCGACAGGCTGAGCTTCTCCATCGGGGTCCAGGTGATGGTGCCGCTCGCCTTGTGGCGGGGCCGGCGCAGCAGCTCCTGCCGGCCGATCTCGTCCTTGGCGAGGGTGAAGGTGTAGTCGCCCCGGACGCGCAGCTGCGGCGAGATTTCGAGCGCGGCGAAGGCCTCGACGCCCTTCGTCTCGGCCTTGCCGATGTTGGCGTAGGAGTTGCGGGCGGTGTTGGTGACGATCAGGTTCTCGATATCGTTCTGGAACCAGGTCGCCCCGAATTGCAGGCGCTTGTCGAAGAGCGGCTGCTCGAAGCCGATGTCCCAGCCGCGGCTTTCCTCGGGCTTCAGGTTCGGGTTGCCGAAGAAGTTGAAGCCCGGCCTGTAGTCGATGAAGAGCTCGCTCAGCGTCGGCGCCTTGAAGCCGGTGCCGTAGCTCGCCTTCAGCTTGGTCTCGGTCCCCGGGACGATATAAGCCGGGGCGACGCGGTAGGTGGTGTGGCCGCCATAGCTGTCGTCATGGTCGTGGCGGATATTGGCCGCGACGAAGAAGCGGTCGGCGATGTTGCCCTGGTATTCGAGATAGCCCGCCTTGTTGCCGTTGGAGGCGGTGAGGCTGGTCGACTCCAGCCGTTCGCGCTCATAGGACAGGCCGCCGATCAGCATATGTCCCTTGGCGATCTCGAAATCGCCGCGCCAGTCGACCTTGGTGCGCTCGCCGAGGTTCTCCGTCGGTCGCCCGAGGATGCCGAAGGCGTTCGGCGAGCGGTTCGAGCGGTCCTGGTTCGAATAGGAGACGCCGAAGCGGTTGACGAAGCGTCCGCCGAACGGATCCCAGACCACTTCGCCGCGGGTGAAGGCCTGAGCGTAGTTCGAAAGCGCCCGGTAGGGCGTCGGCTTGCTCGGGAAGCCGCTGTCATAGGCCGAGCGGAACTGCCCGTCCGTATAGCGGCCGGCCCAGTTGACGCTCAGCGTGTCGGTCAGCGCGAAGCCGAGGCGCCCGGAATAGGTGTAGGCGTCATAGGTGTTCGGCCTCACCTTCACGCCCGGCGGGATCAGCTGGGGCGGCACCGAATCCGTGGAATCGGAGCGGGTATGGGCGAGGTTGAAGGCGTAATTGAAGCGGTCGTCGCCGCCGCTGAAACCGGCCGCCTGGTTGAAGGTGCCGTGCGAGCCGGCCTCGACTCGCGCCGTGACCTTGGGCGGCCCGTCGCCGCGCTTGGTGGTGATCGAGATCACGCCGCCGAGCGCATTGGCGCCATAGAGGCCGCTCTGGGGCCCGCGCAGCACTTCGATGCGCTCGATATCGTCGGTCAGCATCGAGCCGAAGTCGAAGGCGCGGTTCGGCGTCGAGGGATCGTTGGCCTCGATGCCGTCGATCAGGACCTTGACGTGGTTCGAGTTGGTACCGCGCATGAAGACCGAAGTCAGGCCGCCTGGCCCGCCGATCTGGACGATGTTGAGGCCGGGGACTGTGGCAAGCGCCTGGGGCAGGGTGCGGCGCTGCTGCTGCTCGATCTCCCGCGCGGTGATGACGGTGACGGAGCTGGCGATCTCGCGTGCCGGCCGCGGCGTGCCGGTCGCGCTGACGACGATCTGGTCGAGCTCGACGGTGCTGCCGGGCGCCTGTGCATGGGCCGGCAAGCAGAGCAGCACGCCGGCGGCGGCCAGAGACAATGCGAAAACGGAAGATGAGCCGCGCTGTGCGGCTTTGCTGGGAACGAACACGATGAGACCTCGGGCGTTGACGTCTGTGGCACGTCACCGCGAACGCGATCTCCCGTTCGCCCCGATTCAGGGGGCAGACAGTCGAGCAGCGATCGAAACACCCCGTCCGAACGTGTTCGCGTGTGACCACGACTGACGGCAGGTCTCCTGGCTCGCGGGTCGTGGCCTCGTCGCCGCCTTCCCAGGGCCGAGGTCCCAGTGGCGTATGGCGATGAGGCTCGCCGCTTACAGTTGCGGGGGCAGCCGCAGCATAGAATGGCCAGGCCATCCGCACTGCGTTCCCTTTTGATCCCGTGAGGGAACCGTCGCAGCGAGCGTTAAGGCGAAAATGTGGCAGCGTCAAACGCCACGATGCCACCGGCGCCGGGCTATCAACGCGATAACATCGCCGCCCGATCGAGCGCGGTGGCGAAGCCCTGGAGCGAGATCGAGAACGGCGCCACGGCGCCGCTATCGGCCGTCGCCTTGATGTTCAGCGCCGTGCCCGTCCGCAGCGCCACGACGGTCGGCGCATCGAAGCTGACGGCGACGAGACAGCCGCTCGGCAGGCAGGTGCGGAAGCGCATGGGCTGCGCTGCCAGCTTTTCGTCGATCTGGAAGGCGATGCCGGATTCAAGCGACAATCCGAATGGCAGCACCAGCACCCCGGCGACGACATTGCCGGTCACCGGGTTCAGCTCGATGGCAAGGACGCGCTGGCCATTCGGCTGCGCCTGGGCCTGGCTGAGGACGCAGCGCTTGGCGCTGCCTTGCTGGGCGCAGGCCACGCGCCAGTCCTTGTAGGTCTCGTTCAGCGAGGAAGCACCGCCGGGCAATGTGGCCGCGGCCGCCTGCCCCAGTGCGGGGGCTTGTGCCGTTTCGATTCGCTGCGGCGCCGGCTCACCCTTACGGGGCGCGACCGAGGCGGCGTGGCTGGAGCCGGCGAGCGCCATGAGAACGACGGAACCGAGGATGTGGAGGCGGTGGCTGGTCATGCGACGGCCTTTCGGCCGGCCGCAGGCGCCGGCTCCGGATGCCCGTCGAGCGCGCGCTGCCAGGCACGCTCCGCCTCGATCGTAAAGCCGGGGCCGAGGCTGCGCCGGAGCGTCCAGATCAGTGTCTCGGCCAGCGCCTGATAGTGAGGCTCGATCAGGCGGCCGATCCTGTGAGAGCGGGCGAGTTCCTGCACGATCGGCAGGACTTCTCCGAAGTGCCGGGAGTTCCCGAACAGCAGTCGCAGCGTCAGGACGAGGCTTCGCTCCTGCGGTCCGAGCTCCAGGGCGAAGAGCCGGTAGACCTCGGGGTAGGTTTCGAGCAGCCGGTTGGCGAACATCGCATCCGCCTGCTCGGCGATCGGAAACAGCCCCACGATATTCGTCAGGATGAGGGAGCGGGAACGATGATCCATGGCGCCCTCAGAACCTGACATGGAGATTGGCCTTGGCGGAATGGTCGGCGAGACCGGAGCCGAACTGGCCGCCATAGCTGATGCCGAGCGAGGCGTTCGGCGAGATCGCATAGTCGAGCCCGGCCTCGATCACCGCCGCATTGCGGGCGATCGGCACGCCGCCGATGCCGAAGGGGCTGCCGCCGCCGGCGAAGCGCAGGGTCGCGAGCGGCGTCGCGTCGCCGAAGGCGTGGCGCCAGCCGAGCATGCCCTTCGCCGTCAGGGCCGCGCCGCCGAGCGTGAAGGTGGTCGAGGCGCGCAGGCCCAGCGTGGCGAAGACCGCATCGGTATCGGCAGCCGTGCCGGCCAGCGCCGCCGCGCCGCCGCGCTCCCTGAAACCGTCCGTGTGCAGGTTGACATAGGCGAGGTTGGCGAAGGGCTCGAAGCGGGTGGCGCCCATCGCGAAGCCATAGGCGAGCTCGCCGAAGAGCTGCGTCGTGCCGGCGCCGTAGTCACCCTTCAAGCGATCGTTGAAGCTGGGGAAACTGACGGCCCGGTTCGTCTCGATGTCATGCCACGTATAGGCGGCGCCGGTCCGCAGCGCGAGCGCGCCCCAGTTGGCGCCGGCATAGAGGCCGAGATGGTAGTTGTCGCTCGTGCCCGACGAATGCCGGTCCTTCACCTCGAAATGGCTGCGGCTGTAGCCGGCGACCGCGCCGAGGCGCCAGCGATCGAGAACCGGGACATCCGCGCCGATGAAGAAGCCGCCGGTCCTGCGCTCCAGCTTCGCCGCGTTGCCGTCGCCATCGCTATGGCCCCAGGAGCCGAAGCCCTGGCCCCAGACGGCGAGGCGGTCGATTCCGGGACGGACGGGGACCGGCTTGCCGTCGATATAGGTGACGGCGTCGCCCTGGGCGGCGCCGACGCCGCCGGACGCCGCGCGCAGGCGGTCGTTGACGGCGCTGCGCAGGAAGCGGCTGTCCTCGATCAGGGCCGTGCGGGCCGAGGCGTGGACCTCGCCCGAGAGCTGGTCGAAGGCATTGCGGGCCTGGCCGGCCGAGAGGCTCAGCACCGCGTTGTGGACGGCGTGGCCGGCGCCCAGGCTCTCGGCGGCACCGGCCGTAGCGACCTGATTCCAGGTCAGGCCGACATTCCGGAAGCTCAGGCCGTTGCGGACCATCGTCAGGTAGACGTTGTTGGCGTCGTAGCTGAGCGAGGGGTCGAGGAAGGCGAGATTGGAGCTGACGCCGCCGGTGAAGGTGCCGGCGAGCCCACCCGCCGCTGTGAGGATGGTGTATTGCGTCTGCTGGGCGTAGTTGCCGGCGCCGGCCAGCACCCTGACCGCGCCGCCGTTGATCGTGGCGTTGCCCGAGGCGGCGATCCGGTCGGAGGCGCCGGTCGCGTCGATCTCGACCTCATAGGTCGAGCCCGGATCGAAGCCGATATTGCCGACATTGATCGTGCCGATCGAATTGCCGGGCGCGATCGTGCCGGCGACCGCCACGTCGCTGACCGTGCCGGTGCCCTGCAGGCGGCCGCTTGCGGTGACGGTCAGGGCGCCGCCGAGCTGCCCGTTCACCGCCAGCGCCCCGTTCTCCACCGTGGTGATCCCGGTGAAGCCGCTGGAATCGCCGGTGAAGGTGATGGTGTTGCCGGCGCCGGCCGCGATCTCCAGTCGGCCGTCGCCATTGCCGCTGCTGCGGGCATCGCCGGCATAGGTGCCCGAGGCGTTCTGCTCGAAGCGCATCGTCGCCCCGCCGCGGATGTCGAGATTGCCGCGGAAGGCGGCGGTGGTGGAGGAGAGGGCGCCGTTCCGGATCGACCATTCCAGCGTGTTGAGCCCGGTCAGCCGCAATGCGCCAGCGCCGTCCTTGATCATGACGCCGCCCTGGCCCGTGACGCTGCCGGCGAAGCTGCCGTCCTGCGCCTGATCGAAGACGACGACCCCGTTATTGACGATGTTGTTGCGGATGCTGCCCGTGTTGCCTTCCAGCCGGCCGTTCTGGACGTAGGTATCGCCCTGATAGCTGTTGTTGCCGGTGAGGATCAGCCGGCCCAGGTCGGTCTTCAGCAAGCCCCCGGAGCCGGTGAGGTCGGAGCCGATCCGGGCGATGAAATTCGCGCCCTGGTTCGTTCCGTCGCCGACCCGGATCACGGTCTGCGGCGCCGCCAGCGTGATGGGGCCGCCATCGAGGGCGTAGCCGTTCACGGCGAACTGCATGCCATTCACCGAGACCCCGCCCGGAGCGATGGTGACCGTGCCCGCCGCGCCCTGGAAGGCCGCATGCCCGCCGGCCCAGGCCGCGTTGACCTGTCCGTTCGCATCCGTCCAGTTGGTGGTGCTGCTCCAGCTGCCGGTGCCGCCGTCGACCAGGCCGTTGCCTGCCGTCTGGCTGCCGTCCCAGAACTGCCAGACCGGGCCGGCGCCCGAGCCCACGACGATGTTGATCTGGCGGGCGATGCCGGTCTGGATCGTCGCGGTCGCGCCGGGCGGCGCTGCGGTGACGTCGAGCCCGTTATCGGTCAGCGTTCCGTCATAGTCGAACAGACGGTAGACGCCCGCGCCGTAATTCCCGGTGCCGGTGATGTTCAGGCGGCCGTCGAGCATCAGGTTGCCGCCAACGCCGAACAGGGCGCGCGTGCTCGGCGCATCGAGCTCGACCTCGATCGTGGAGCCGCTGTTCAGGATCAGATTGCCGTTGATGGTCAGGGTCTGGTCTGAGCGTCCATGCAAGATGCCGCCATTGGCGATCGTGACATCGGCATTGACGGTGCCGATGCCGGACAGCCCGGCGGCATTCGCCACCTGCAGCGTCTGGGCGGTGATCGTACCGTCGACCTGCAGGATGCCGCTGTCGACATGGGCGCGCGCGACATCCGAGCCGTTGCCGGCGAGAATGAGCGTGCCGGGGCCGCTCTTGAGGAAATCCCGCGCCTCTGCCGGGTTTGCTCGCGTGATCCGCCCGCCGAGCGTGGCCGTGCCGCTCTCCACCTCGACATTGAGATCGCCCTGGTCGAGCGTGATCGCGTTGTTGAGCCGGACGTTGTCGATGAGGGCCAGCGTGGTTCCCTGGCCGGCGATCGTCAGCCCGCCCGTGCCCAGCGTGCCGGTCCTTCCGGCCCGAAGCGTCCCGGCGGCGAGCGTGGTGCCCCCGGAATAGGTATTGGCGCCGCGCAGTGTCAGGCGGTTGTCGCCTTCCTTGCGCAGCGAGCCCTGGCCGGTGATCAGGTTGCTGGATGTGGTCGAAAAGTCCGAGCCTCCGTTTCCGGTGCGGCCGAGCGTCAGTTGTGCGCCATTGGCGAGCGCTAACTGCCCGGTCCCGATGACCTCGTAGACCTTCTCGCTGCCCTGGACGTTGAAGGTCGCGTTCTGGGCGATGATCAGCGACGCCGTGTCGGAAATGTTGCCGCCGAGCGGCGCGGCCGAGGTCAGGCTGCCGCGATTGAGGAAGATGCGGCCGGCATCGACAGCGCCGCCGAGGACGAGCTCGCCATTGCCGTCCTTGAACAGGTCGCCGTTGTTGCTGGCGATGTCGCCCATGAGCCGGCCGGTGCCGCTGCCGACGGTGAAGACGGCGGTGGCGCCCGCCGCCAGCTCGATATCGTTCGCGAGCGAGATGGTGTCGTTCAGCGCAAGCGTGCTGCCCAGCCCTTCGAAACGCAGGGCGCCGGTGCCGAGCGCATTGGAATGCGCCACCGTCAGCAGCGAGCCGGCGGCCAGGGTGGTGCCACCGGAATAGGTATTGTTGCCGCCGAGGGTCTGCGTCCCGCTGCCTTGCAGGCGCAGGGCAAGCGCGTTCGCGCCGTCGGTGATCGTCCCGTTGAAGTCGATGCTGTTGGCCACGGTCAGTGTCGCGGCGCCGGGGCCGTTATTGGTGATCGTGCCTGCGCTCACGCCGAGGTGGCTCACCAGGCTGATGGTCTGGCTGACGCCGCCGAGGTCGAGCGCACCGCCGGAGACGATCACGGCGGTTCCGGAGCGGGTGTAGAAGGCTCGCGCCGCATCGCTGCCGAAGCGGACCACGCCGCCGGCGATGCTGAGATAGTCGTAGCCCAGGGTGCCCGCGATGCTGGTCGGCGCGAAGACGATGGTGCCGTTATTGGCGGAGGTGTCGCCGAGCGTGAGATAGCCGACGGTGGGGTCGCTATAGGTGACGGTTCCCGCGAAGACCGCGTCGATGCCGGTCAGGGTCCGGATGATGCTCGTCGCTCCGACCGTGATCGCATCCGTATAGGTGCCGCTCACGGTGTAGAGCACGGAATTCGCCTGCGCGGAGGGCGTAGCCAGCGTGCCGGCGGCGACGAGCGCGGTCGCCGAGAGGAGGTTTGTCCTGCGGAGGGCATGGCTGCGCACGGGGCGCTTCGAGAAAGCAGTTTTCATCATGAACCTTTAGGACATGCGAGACGAGCGTCGGCCGGCGGCGATGGCCGGGCCTCAGTCGGAGCTGGTGTCGAGGATCGCCTTCAGGCGCGGCGCGAGCGGGCGCACGGTGTCGGCGAAGCGCGCGCCCTCGGTGCGGAAGGCGAGCATGCGTTCGAATTCCGCCCGGAGCGCCTGCAGGGCCTCCGCCTTCTGGGCCGCGTTCAACGTGGCGAGGCCGCCCGCGCCGGCATCGAGCTTGGCGCGCAACGCGTCGATCTCGCTCTGGGGCGCGAGGGCGGCGAGGCCGCGGAAGGTCTCGCCGACGGCGGTCTTCCAGCTCTCCGCCGTGAAGCCGGCGGCCCGGATCAACCTGCGATCCGCGGCATCGCGCTCGAACCATTCGGCGACGATCTCCTCGTCATAGGCGAAGGGGCCGAAATCCGGCTGCAGCGCGGCGATCAGCTCGGCGACCCTGGCGACCTCGTCGCGCGTCAGGGCCACGGCCGGATCGGCGGCGAACAGAAAACCGGCGCAGAGCGCGGCGGAGAGGAGACGGCGTTTCGGACGGCGCGCGGCAGCAGCACCGTGCTTGCGGGCGCATGAGATCGACAGCACTCGAAATCCCTTCCAAGGCCGAGAATGAAGGCTGTCGGCACGGCCCATTCGGCAAAGCGGAGCAGCGCTTTCGCGCAATTCGGCCCGGACCTTAGGAAGACGGAGGCTTGGCCGTCTGCGCTGAGGGCGAAGGGGTTTTGCAGGGAGCGAACACGGCTCCGGGTATTTTTCGGGGAATGGCGGCGATATCGGCCGCAGGCTCGCTTCGGCAGCCTTCATCGGCGTCATTCCTCGCCTCTCGGGAACGTGGCGCGGCGACTCAGGATGTCGGCCCGGAACTCGGAAGGGGTAGCGTCGAAGCGCTTGCGGAACGCGCGGTTGAAGGAGGAGACGTCCGAGAACCCGACGTCATAGGCGATCGTCGTGATCGTGCTGGAGGCGAGGTCGCGCTCCTTCAGCAGGCGGATGGCATGCTCGAGCCTCTGCCCGCGGACGAAGTCCGAAAACGTCGTTCCGGTATTCTCGAACAGGCGCTGGACATAGCGCACCGTGACGCCCTGGCGCCGCGCCACCGCCTCGATATGGAGGTCACGGTCGCAGATGCGTTCGAGGACGTCCTTCTGCACGAGCCTGAGGCGGGCTGCCGCGATGCTGCTCTCGTTGCGCTCGGTGCCGCCGCGCACGGCGCTGCCGAGGACCAGGGCCGTGAGGTCGTAGACATGGCGCGCAGCCGCCTCGGCAACCCTGACCGAGCCCGGCGGATTGCGGCGCAGCAGCGCGACATAGTCCTTCAATAGCGACATGCCTTCCATCGCCGCCGGGATGACGTAGCTCGCGTCGAGATCGATGCGGGGCGCGCGCTCGGCGAGCAGCCGGCGGTCGAGCGAGACGAAGTCGAAGGAGGTCGGGCGGCCGTGCCAGCATTCGTGGCAGGTGCCTTCGTTGACGAGCACGAGGTCGCCCGCGCCGATCCTGATCGGCGCCTTGCCGGCGACCGAGATCTCGCGCTCGTCGTCCTGGATCGTCCAGACGTAGTTCTGCCGGCCGTCCTGCAGCAGGTCGCCCGCCCGGATGCCGCGCATCGGCGTGAAGCGGCCATGGGAGACGAGGAGGTCGCTGGGCAGCGCCATCGCTTCGAGATCGACGCGGATCGCGTCGTCGTCCGCCGGGAGCAGCCGCCGCCCGCTCCAGACGTGCCGGGCCATGAAATCATGCAGGAAGGCCATCCGCTGACCGCGCGGAATCTCTTCCGTCGACAGCCGCTGCATCGCAAACGGTGCGGTCGTCATGGCGAGGGCTCCGGCTTCGACGAAGTAGGAGCCATCCCCCCACATTCAGAGGGGGCGGACGCTATGGCGGAGGAAGATGGGCCGTCTCGGATGCGCGCGAACAGGCTTTGCAGCCGGCGAACAAAGCAGCGGTTTTTCCGGAGCCGGATTGCAAAAGTCTGGCTTGAATCAGCCTTTCAGGACGCTGGCCCTGACTTCGGAGGGTGTTGCCTCGAAGCGCCGCCGGAAGGCCCGGTTGAAGGAGGTGACGTCGGAGAAGCCGGCATCGAAGGCGATGGTCGTGATCGTGCAGGAGGCCGGGTCGCGCTCCCGCAGCATGCGAAAGGCGAGGTCGAGCCGCTGGTCGCGCACGAAGTCGGAGAAGGTCGTCTCCTGCGTTTCGAACAGGCGCTGGACATAGCGCGGCGTGATGCCTTGGCGCCGGGCGACCGCCTCGATCCCCAGGCCGGGATCGGCGAGCCGTTCGAGAATATCCTTGCGCACGAGCTTCAGCCGGGCGGCCGCGATGCTGCGGGCATTGCGCTCGGCGCCGCCATGCACGAAGCCGTCGAGGACCAGCGCGGCGAGGTCGTAGACATGGCGGGAGGCGATCTCGCTCGCCCTGACCGATCCGGGAGGGCTGCGGCGCAGCATCTCGACATAGCCTGAAAGCAGCGACAGCGAGGCCGATGCCGCAGGGATGACATAGCTCGCCTCCAGCGCGACGCGCGGCGCCAGGCTCGCCAGCCGCCGCTGGTCGAGCGAGAGCACGTCGACCGACATCGCCTTGCCCTGCCAGAACTCGAAGCAGACCGCCTCGTTCAGCAGCAGCACATCGCCGGCCGAGACCTTGACCATCCTGCCGCCATCGACGGCGACCTCGTGGTCCTCGTTATGGATCGTCAGCAGATAGTGCTCGCGGCCGTCCTGGAGCAGGCCGCGCGTCCGCGCGCCATGCATCGGCGCATAGAGGCCACGGCCGACGGTCAGCCCGCCCGGCAGCATCATGGCTTCCATATCGATGCGGATATTGTCCCGGTCGGCTGGACGGAATTCCAGCCCGCCGACATGGCGCGCGACGAAGTCGTGCACGAAGGCCATCTGTTCCCGGCGCGGGACATCGTCCGTCCGCAGTCGCATCATCGGGAACGGGGCTGCCGTCACTGCGCACTCTCGGGGATGATGGTCGGCCCAATTCCTCTATTATCGGATCGAATTCCACACAAGCGGCTGGCCAGTGCAGGTTGCAGGATGCACGTGGCGTTCCCTGCGCCGCCGGCAAGCGGCTAGGCGTGGTGCAGGATCTGGCCGAGGAACTTGCGCGTCCGCTCATTCTGCGGTGCCGAGAAGAACTGCTCCGGCGGGGCCATCTCGACGATCTCGCCGGCATCCATGAAGATCACCCGGTCGGCGACCTTGCGGGCGAAGCCCATCTCGTGGGTGACGCAGATCATGGTCATGCCGCTCTCGGCCAGCTCAACCATGGTGTCGAGCACTTCGCTGACCATCTCGGGGTCGAGCGCCGAGGTAGGCTCGTCGAAGAGCATGATCTTCGGGTTCATGCAGAGCGAGCGGGCAATGGCGACGCGCTGCTGCTGTCCGCCCGAAAGCTGAACCGGGTATTTATGCGCCTGCTCGGGGATATGGACGCGTTCGAGAATCCGGCGGGCGGTGGCCTCGGCTTCGGCCTTGGGCGTGCCGCGCACCTTCATCGGCGCCAGCGTGCAGTTCTCCAGCGCGGTCAGGTGCGGAAACAGGTTGAAACTCTGGAAGACCATGCCGATCTCGCGGCGGATATCCTCGATGCCCTTGAGTTTCGCGTGGACGGCGGTGCCGTCGATGACGATCTCGCCCTTCTGATGCTCTTCGAGTTGGTTCAGGCAGCGGATCAGCGTCGACTTGCCCGAGCCGGAGGGGCCGCAGATGACGATGCGCTCGCCGCGCGAGACGGTGAGGTCGATATCGCGCAGGACGTGGAAGTCGCCATAGAACTTGTCGACCTTGCGCATCTCGATGATCACGTCGCCGATCTCGTGACCGGTGGCGGACGGGGCTGTCGCGGACATCTGCAAAAACCGTTCTGGATGACAGTCGAAAGAGGTGCCCGGCGCGAGGCCGGGCACCCATCAGGCGTGATCAAAACTGCGGCATCGCCGGCAGCTTCGGCAGCGGGATGCCGAACCACTTCTGGTTGATCTTCGAGAGCTCGCCATTGGCTTCGATCTCGGCGATGAACTTGTTGGCGAACTCGGCCAGCGCCGTGTCGGCCTTGCGGAAGGCCATGCCGTTGGCCTGCTCGCGCAGCGTGATCTTCGGCTCGATATTGAGCTGCGGGTAGTCCTTGAGGAGCTGGGCGAGGATGGTGTTGCTCGCGCCCATCGCCTGGACCTGGCCGGAGATCAGAGCCTGCAGCGCGGTCGCATCGTCGTCGAAGCGCTTGAGCGGCGTGCCGGCCGGCGCGACGGCGCTGATCGCGGTGTCCTGGGTCGAGGCGCGCGCGACGCTGATCGTCACCGGCTTCAGGTCTTCCGCCGTCTTGATGTTCAGGCTCTTGGGGGCGAGCACGTAGATCGTCAGCGTGCTGTAGGGGTTGGAGAACAGCACCTGCTTCTGGCGCTCGGCGGTGATGCCGAAGGTGGCGATCAGCACGTCGACCTTGTTGGTCAGCAGATAGGGGATGCGGTTCGGGCCGGTGACCGGGACGAGCTCGAGCTTGACGCCGAGCGCCTTGGCCATCAGGGCGGCGACGTCGGCATCGTAGCCGGCCGGGTTCTGCTGGGCGTCGGTGCCGCCGAAGGGCGGGTAGTCGGTCAGCACGCCGACCATCAGCTTGCCGCGGGCCTTGATCTCGTCGGGCGTGGCGGCCTGGGCCGGAGCGGCGCCGAGCGAGGCGGCGGCGAGGCCGGCGAAGACGAGCGCGCCGAGGCTGCGGCGGCAAATCGATTTAAACAGTGACATGGGTCGTTCTCCTCTGAGGTGGGCTTCGTATTGCGTAGCCGCGCTCAGCGCGCGGCGACGAGGAGCTTCTGCTCCATTCGCTTGCTGTAGGCCGAGAGCGGCCGGCAGATGACGTAGTAGACCAGCGCCACCAGCGCGAAGATGGTGAAGGGCCGGAAGGTGGCGTTGTTGATGATCTGCGCCGCGCGCGTCAGCTCGACGAAGCCGATGATCGAGGCGAGAGAGGTGCCCTTGATCAATTGCACGAGGAAGCCGATCGTCGGCGGGATCGCAATGCGGATCGCCTGCGGGGCGATGATCAGCACCATCTTCGGGGCGTAGCGCAGGCCGAGCGAGGTCGCCGCCTCCCATTGCCCGCGCGGCACGACCTCGATGGCGCCGCGCCAGATCTCGCCGAGGAAGGCGCTGGCATGGAGCGAGAGACCGAGCGCCGCCGCCGTCCAGGGATCGACCGACCAGCCGAATAGCCCCGGCACGAAGAAGGCGAGGAAGAGCTGCATCAGGAGCGGGGTGCCCTGGAAGACCTTGATGTAGCCGGCCGAGGCAACGCGCAGCCATTTGTATTCGCCGGTGCGGGCAAGCGCGACCAGCGCGCCGCCGATCGCGCCGCCGAGGAAAGCGACGAGCGAGAGCAGCAGCGTCCAGCGTACTGCCATGAGAATGTAGATGATGTCGGGGGAGCCGAGTGTGCGCATCGTCTCACCTCACCGGGTTGGCTTGCGCAGGAAGGTGCGCTCGATGGCGGCGAAGACCGTCCAGAAGAAGACGGATAGGCCGAGATACATGCATGTGACGACGAAATAGACCTCGAAGCTGCGGAAGGTGCGCGACTGGATGTCGCCGGCCACCGCCGTCAGCTCGCTCGCTGCGATCGCCGAGCAGACGCTGGTGTTCAGCATCAGCAGGATGAACTGGCTGGTGAGCGAGGGGTAGATCGCCTGGATCGCGGGCTTCAGGATGATGTAGCGGAAGATCTGGAGCGGACGCATGCCCAGCGACTTGCCGGCCTCGATCTGCCCCTTCTGGATGCTCTCGATGCCGGCGCGGATGATCTCGATGCCATAGGCGCCGACATTGACGACCAGCGCCAGCAGCGCCGCCGTGTTCGAGGTCATCTTCAGGCCGAGCGAGGGCAGGCCGAAATAGATCATGAAGATCTGGATCAGGAACGGCGTGTTGCGGATCAGCTCGATATATTCGTCGATGATCCAGACCAGCCATTTCGGGCCCGAGGTCTTGCCGAGCGCGCCGGCGACCGAGACCACCATGCCGATCACCATCGCCAGCGCCGAGAGCACGAGCGAGTTGACCAGCCCCTGCAGCAATTCGGGCCAGGCCGCGAAGACGTCGGCGAAATCGAATTCATAGCTCATGCGGGCAAGCCCCTCCGGGGCTTCCGCTGCTCAACAGCCTGCATCGATCCTGTCCTCCGTGAGTATCCGGCCGGCTTGGCGCCGGCTTCTCGGTGTTGTCGGTCCAGTCTTGCTACAATCGCGGGATCAGCAAGCCGCCATCGACGTTGATTACTGTGCCCGTCGCATAGGCGAATTGCCCGCTGGTCAGGGCGGCGACCGCGGCTGCGACATCCTCGCCTTCGCCCCAGCGCCCGGCCGGGATCAGCCCGTCGGCGATGCGCGCGTCGTATTTGGCGGCGACCTTCGCGGTCATGTCGGTGCGGATCACGCCCGGCCGGACCTCGAAGACCGGGATGCCCTCCGGCGCCAGCCTGACGGCGAGCGCCTTCGCCCACATCGAGAGACCGAGCTTGGAGACGCAATATTGCGCCCGGTCGATCGAGATCAGCTCGGTCGAGGCCGAGGTGATGAAGACGATGGCCGGCCGCTCCGGCCTGTCAGCGATCATCGCCCTGGCGACCTCCTGGCTCAGGAAGGCGGCGCCGCGCAGGTTGATGTCCATCACGAGGTCGAAGCTCTCCTCCGTGATCTCCAGCATGTCGCCGCGTATGGGCGCGCCGATGCCGGCATTGGAGACGAAGAGATCGAGCCGGCCGAAAGCGGCCTTCACATCGGCGACGAGGCGGGCATGGCTCGGGACCGCCGCGACATCGTGTTTGAAGAAACGCGCCTTCGCGCCGGCCGCTTCGAACAGCCTCAACGCTTCGGCGACGGCCTCGTCCTCGGCGATGTCGGTGAAGGCGATGTCGTGGCCGGCCTTGGCGAGCGCGATGCCGATGGCGCGGCCGATGCCGCGCCTTGCGCCGGTGATGAGGGCAACGGGGCGCGTCATCTCATTCTCCCCGGTAGGTCGGCGTGCGCTTCTGCTGGAAGGCCGCGACGCCTTCCTTCACGTCGTCCGTGTAGGAGACGAGCGAGCTCGCCAGCGCTTCCATGATCGCGCCGCTATCCTCGTCCTCGGCGGCATTGATCAGCTGCTTGACGACGATATTGGCGACCGGGCCGCGCTGGCAGATGCGTTCGGCCATGGCTTGAGCGGCGGCGAGCGCGCCGCCCTTCTCTACGACCTGATCGACGATGCCGAGCGAAAGCGCCTGCTCGGCGGCGACGATCTCGCCGGTGAGCGCAAGGCGCCGCGCGACCTGCCCGCCGAGGCGCTTCACGAGACGCTGCGTGCCCGACCAGCCGGGGATCATGCCGAGCCCGGTCTCGGGCAGGCCGATCTTGGCCTGAACCTCGCAGATGCGGATATCGGCGGTGACGGCGAGTTCGAGCCCGCCGCCGAGCGCATGGCCGTTCATCGCGGCGATGACCGGCGGCTTCATCCGCGCCAGCTTGTCGAAGACGCGGTGGCCGGAACGGACCCAGCCCTGGCCCATTTCCAGCGGGGACAACCCGCCCCAGGCGACGATGTCGCCGCCGGCGCAGAAGGCCTTGCCCTCGGCGGTCAGGATGACGGCGCGCACCGAGCGGTCGGCGTCGATGGCGTCGACGAAGCGGCCAAGCAGGCCGACCATGACATCGTCGAGCGCATTGAGCTTTTCCGGCCGGGCGAGCGTGATCGTCGCGATGCCGGCGGCAATGTCGAGGCGGACGGGATCGCTCATACCGCCCTCGCGGGGAGATCGAGGCCGATCAGGGCCTCATTGAACAGCGCGGCGTCCATCAGCTTCGGGGGCTTCGGCACCAGCAGCGGGAACTCGCTCTGGGCGAGGATGTCCCGCTCCAGATCGACGCCCGGCGCGATCTCGGTGACGACGATGCCCTCGGCCGTGAGCTTCATCACGCAGCGCTCGGTGACATAGGTGATGTCCTGGCCCTGGGCGATCGCGCGAGGGCCGGAGAAGGAGATGTGCTCGACCGCCTCGACCAGCTTCTTCACCTTGCCTTCCTTCTCGATGACGAGCTTGCCATCCGCGATCGCGAGCTTGGCGGCGGCGCTGAAATAGCCGGAGAAGACGATGCGCTTGGCCCGCGCGGTGATGTCGATGAAGCCGCCGGCGCCGGCGGTGACATGCGGACGCACGCCGAGCTTCGAGACGTTGACGCAGCCCTGCCGGTCGATCTGCAGGAAGGAGAGCAGCGACATGTCGAAGCCCGCTCCCTGGAAATAGGTGAACTGGTAGGGGGAGGGGACGATGGCTTCGGCATTGGAGGCGCAGCCGAACTGGAATTCGAGCAGCGGCACGCCGCCGACCGCGCCCTGCTCGATCACCCAGGTGACCGCGCCGTGCTGGCCTTCCTCGATCAGGATGCGCGGGACATTGGCGGAGATGCCGAAGCCGATATTGACGGCGTCGCCATGGCGCAATTCCTGCGCGACGCGCCGGGCGATGACCTTGGCGACGTCGAAGGCCGGGGTCTCGAAGCTGGACAAGGGCCGGCGCACCTCGCCGGAGATGGCGGGGTCGTAGACGGTCTGCGTCGTCTGCATCTGGTCGGGCGCGACCACGATCGCATCGACGAGGATGCCCGGCACGAAGACGGCCTGCGTGTTGAGGCTGCCGGCCTCGACCACCCGCTTCACCTGCGCGATGACGATGCCGCCATTGTTGCGCACCGCCAGCGCCTGATCGAGCGGGCCGAGCAGGCCGCCCTCATGCTCATAGGAGAGATTGCCGCGCTCGTCCGCCGTGGTGGCGCGGATGATCGCGACCTTCGGCACGATGCTGCGGAAATAGAGCCAGTCCTCGCCGTCGAATTCGACGCGCGACACGATCGGCTCGGCCATGGCGCGGGCGTTCATCGCGCAGCCTTGGTGCTTGGGGTCGACGAAGGTGTCCATGCCGATCTTGGTCAGCACGCCCGGGCGCTTGGCGGCAGCCTCGCGATGCATGTCGAACAGGATGCCGCTCGGGATGTTGTAGGCCGGAATCTCGTTGCCCGTGACCATCTTCCAGATCGCCGGCGGCTCGGCCGAGGAGGGGCCGGAGGGGTAGGAGCCGCCCATGATCCGCGCCAGCAGGCCGGGCTTGGCGATATGGTCGACGCCCTTGACGCCCCACATGTCGCCGGCTGCGATCGGATGCAGCGTCGTCAGGTTGCGCGGGTGGCCGGAGGCGTCGAAGCGCCGGCCGATCGCGGCCAGAACGGCATCGGGGCAGCCGAGGCCGGAAGAGGAGGAGACCGTGACGATCGCCTCGTCCGGGATCAGGGCGGCGGCTTCGTCGGCGGATAGGATGCGAGGGAAGGCCATGAGCTCTTGTCTCTTCGGAAAGGGGTCAGCCGGCGGCGGCGAGCGCGCGCTGATAGGCGCCGCAGGATTCGCGGATGACGAGATGGGCGGGGCCGATGAAGCTCTCGGGCTCGGCGGCGGGATCGTTGATCTGCTTGAGCAGGAGGGCGGCGGCGCGCTCGCCGAGACCGACCGGGTCGACCGCGACGGTGGTCAGCGCGGGCGAGACATGGCGCGCCTCGCTGGTATCGTCGAAGCCGACGATGGCGATGTCGCGCCCGACGACGAGGCCGTGGCGCGCGGCGGCGAGCATCGCGCCGATCGCGGTGACGTCGTTGTAGCAGACGACCGCCGTCGGCCGGTCGGCGAGCGAGAGCACCGCGCTCATCGCGCTGAAGCCGCCGTCGCGCGTCGGCATGCTCTCGAGATTGAGCGCGGGATCGACGCTGCGGCCGGACGCCTCCATCGCCGAGAGGAAGCCGCCATGGCGCTCCTGCCGGACCACCATCGAATGCATGCCGCCGAGAAAGGCGATGCGCTCATGGCCGAGATTGATGAGATGGCGGGTGACGCGGCTGGCGCCGAGAAGGTTCTCCGGCACGACGATGCTCATATCGGCGCCGGGCAGGCGGCGGATCGCGACCAGCAGCGCAGTTCCGGCGGCCTTGGCCCAGTCGAGATGCTCGGGCCGCGTATCCAGTGCGGGGCAGAGGATGATGCCGCCGGCGCCGTGCTCGCGCATCATCCGCATCACCTGTTCCTGCCGCACCACGCTCTCGGCGGTGTTGGCCATGAAGGCGACATAGCCGGCCATCTGCAGCACCTTCTCCACGCCGATGGCGAATTCGGCGAAGAACGGGTTGGAGAGGTCGTTGAGGACGAGGCCGACGATGCGGGACTGCGCGTTGCGCAGGTTGGCGGCGCCGCGATTATAGACATAGCCGAGCCGGTCCATGGTCTGCAGGACATGCTGGCGGGTTTCAGGCTTCACCGCGCCGCGCCCGGTGAGGACGAGCGAGACCGTCGATTTCGAGACGCCGGCGGCGTCCGCGATCTCGATGATCGTCACCTTTCCCTTGCTGCCTTGCGGCTGCGGCATGGTTTCGTCCCTGATGCGCGTGGCGCTGTTCTTTTCTTGGAACGTTCCATTATCAGCGAATGATGCGGCGTGCAATATCCCTCTTTAAAAGCTTTTTATGGCTCTGTATAAGGCTTCAAACGCGTTTCATAATTGGAACGTTCCAATAAAATCACCGGAGGAAGCGATGGTCGAGATCAGCCTGCCCCGCATGGACGGCAGCAGCGAGCGCTACAGGCTGGCGCCGCCTTCGCCTTTCCCGCAAGCGGCTCCGGCCAATGACATCCGCACCGTCTATGCCGCCGCCCATGTCGTTGCCGACCCGGTTAAGCTGGTCGATCCCTGGCGCGAGCCGGCCGTCGACTGGGATGCGACACTCGCCTTTCGCCGCCATCTCTGGGGTCTCGGCTTCAAGATCGCCGAGGCGATGGACACCTCCCAGCGCGGGATGGGGCTGGACTGGCCGAACGCCGCCGAATTGATCACCCGCGTCCTCGCCGAGGCCAAGGCGACCCCGGGCGCCGATCTCGCCTGTGGCGCCGGCACCGACCAGCTCGCCCCGCAGGATGCCCGCGGCCTTGATGACGTGATCCGCGCCTATGAGGAGCAGATCGGCCATATCGAGGAACATGGCGGCAAGATCATCCTGATGGCGAGCCGCGCGCTTTGCCGTGTCGCGAAGGGTCCGGAGGATTATCTTGCCGTCTATGGCCGCCTGATCCGCCAGTGCCGCGGCAAGGTGATCCTGCACTGGCTCGGCGAGATGTTCGATCCGGCGCTTGCCGGCTATTGGGGCAGCCGCGATTTCGAGCCCGCGATGGAGACCGTACTCACGCTAATCCGTGAGCATGCCGACAAGATCGACGGCATCAAGATCTCGCTGCTCGATGCGGGCAAGGAGATCACGATGCGCCGCCGCCTGCCGGAGGGCGTGGTCATGTATACCGGCGACGACTTCAACTACGCGGAGCTGATCGGCGGCGACGAGCAGGGCTTCTCGCACGGCCTGCTCGGCATCTTCGACCCGATCGCACCGGCCGCGGCCGCTGCCTTCGCCAGGCTGGAGGCGGGGGACCGCGCCGGCTTCCATGCGATCCTCGATCCGACCGTCGCGCTCTCGCGCCGGCTCTTCGAGGCACCCACCCAGCATTACAAATGCGGCGTCGTCTTCCTTGCCTGGCTCAACGGCTTCCAGAGCCATTTCCGCATGGTCGGCGGCGCGGAATCGGCACGCGGCATCCTGCATTACGCCGATCTTTTCCGTCTCGCCGACCAGTCGGGGCTGCTGATCGATCCCGAACTGGCCGCTCGCCGGATGACGCATCTCTGCGCCCTCAACGGCGTCGCCTGAGGGGAGGGCAGGTCATGCACGCTCCCCTGCTCGAAGCCGAGATCTACGACCAGATCCGCGAGACCGCCCGGCGCTTCGCCGAGGATGTCGTCAGGCCTGCCGCCGCCGATCTCGATCGAGACGAGAGCTTTCCGGCCGATATCTACCGCCAGATGGGAGCGCTCGGCCTGTTCGGCATCACCGTGCCGGAGGAGCATGGCGGCGCCGGTCTCGATACTTTCGCCTACTCCATCGTCATGGAAGAGTTGTCGCGCGGCTATTCGTCGGTCGCCGACCAGTGCGGTCTCGTCGAATTGATCGGTACGCTGCTGACCCGCTACGGCACGCCGGAACAGCTCAGGCGCCTGCCCGACATCCTCGCCGGCAAGACGCGCGTCGCCTATTGCCTGACCGAGGCCGAGGCGGGCTCCGACCTCTCCAATGTCCGCACCACTGCGCGCGAAAACGCCGAGGGCTACGTCATCGACGGCGGCAAGCTCTGGATCCACAATGCGCCCGTCGCCGATCTCGGTTTCGTGCTGGCTTCGACCGATCCGTCAGCCGGCCATCGCGGCATGAGCATCTTCCTGGTCGACCTGCATGCGCCCGGTGTCTCGCGCGGACAGAAGGAGCACAAGATGGGCCAGCGCGCGAGTCAGGTCGGCGCGCTCTCCTTCGACGGCGTGACGGTGCCGCGCGAGGCCTTGCTCGGCCCGAAAGGGCGCGGCTTCCACATCATGATGAGCGTGCTGGAGAAGGGCCGAGTCGGCATCGCCTCGCTGGCGGTCGGCATCGCGCAGGCGGGGCTGGAGGCGGCACTCGGCTACGCCCGCGACCGGCGCCAGTTCGGCAAGCCGATCCTCGACAACCAGGGCCTGCAATGGTTGCTCGCGGATATGGCCAAGGACATCGCCGCCGCGCGCGCCCTCGTCGAGCGCGCCGCGCTGCTGATCGACCATGAGAAGCCTGCGACTTCCGCCTCCTCGATGGCGAAATGCTTCGCCAGCGACATGGCGGTGGCGCAGACGGCCAATGCCGTGCAGGTCTTCGGCGGCTCCGGTTATATCCGCGGCTTCGAGGTCGAGCGGCTCTATCGCGACGCCAAGATCACCCAGATCTACGAGGGCACCAACCAGATCCAGCGCACCATCATCGCGCGGGAATTGATCAAGAACGGCGCCTGATCAAGGGGGCGAGGCTTGACTCGTCTTGGCGCGAACCGCGGCGAGGCAGCCGGCGATCTCCGCGATCAGCCATTCCGAGACGATGCGGCTGACGCGCGAGAGCGGCCGGCGGGCATCGATGGCGACGCTGACCGATTGCGGCTCGACGGCTGTGTCGCGGATCGGCAGGAAGACCAGCGAGCCGTTCAGCAGTTCCGGTGCGGTGTCGAGCTCCGAGGTGAAGGCGAGGTACTGGCCTTCGAGCGCGAGCTGCTTCACCAGCTGGAGCGAGTTCGTCACCACGGCCCGGCGCGGGTCGGAAAACAGCCAGCCATGATGCATGTCGAGATAGCGCCGGATCGTCAGGGCGCGGCTCTGCAGGGCGATGCGGTGGGTCGAGGCTTCCTGGAAGCTGACGGACTCGGCACTGGCGAGCGGGTGGGACGGCGCGACGACGCAACCGACCGGCAGGGCGGCGCTCCAGAGCACATGAATCTCACGGCGCGGGACGAGGTTGAAGACGGCGGCGATGTCGGCGGCGTCGCCGGCCAGGGCGGTCAGGGCCGCGTCGGGGCTCGCGACCTCGACATCGAGCGAGATCGCCGGATGCTCGGCATTGAGGCCGCGGATCAGCCGGGGCAGGAAGCCGTTGACATGGCTGTCCATCACGACGAGCCGGGTATGGCCCTGGTCGACGCCCTGTAGCTGGCGCAGGTCGGCGGCGGCGCGCCGCTCGTCGGCCAGCCAGTTCCGCGCCAGCGCGACGATGGCGTCGCCCGCCGCGGTGGGGCGCATGCCGCGCGGCAGCCGCTCGAACAGCTCCATGTTGAAGTCCCGCTCCAGCAGCAGGATGTGCCGGTCGATCGCCGATGCCGCGACATGCAGCTCGCGCGCGGCCTTCTGGATCGAACCCGAGCGCGCGACCTGCTCGACATAGCGAAGGGCGGCGGGGACGAGGGAGGCGCGCATCGGATCATCCTAATTTTGAGAATGGAGAGTTCCAAATTCTGAGCTGGACGGCAACATTCGAAGCGCCGATCCTTCCTTACGTCAACGGGCCTCAGGCCCTCATGGCGCAGGGGGAGCGTGCATGATCGACGCCGGACGCATCGGGCAGGCCAACGCGCGCAGCACCAGCCGCGAGGATGGCGGCAGGCCGGACAAGGCCCCGCGGCCGACGATCGGGGTGGTGCTGCCTTCGTCCAACCGGACGGTCGAGCGCGTCGCCTATGTCATCCGGCAAAGCCGTCCCGAGCTCGATATCTGCATGACGCGGGTTCCCTATTCCGGGCATCCGCACGACGGCTACGAACTCGAGAGCTTCCGCCGGGCGACGCGGCTGCTCGCCGACACGCGGCCCGACGTCATCCTGTGGAATGCGACGCGCGGGGCGCTGCTGGGCTTCGAGCCCGACCGGGTGCTGTGCCGGATGATCGAGGAGATCGCCGGCGTGCCGGCGACGACGACGGCGCTGGCGACGCTCCAGGTCCTGAAGGCCAACGGCATTCATCGCATCGCCCTGATCGCGCAGGGCGGCCTCGACGACTGCGAGCGGCTGACCAGCACCTTCGGCGACGAGGGCATCAGCGTGATCGCGTCTTCCGCGCTCGGCATCGAGGACAATTTCGAGGCGGCGGCGGTGACGGATGACGACCTGATCGCGGTGGCGGCCGATCTCTGCGCGCGGGCCGAGCCGGAAGGCCTGCTGATCTGGAGCACCAATCTCGGCGGCCACGCGCTGTCGCGTCGCTGCGCCGGCCTCGGTGTCCGGGTCTTCGATTCCACCACGATCGGCTTCGACGTCGCGCTCGCCCTTCTCGACGACCCGCCCCGGAACAAGCCCCCGGATGCGGCGCTACGCCCAGCCTCTTCCCGATAACGACAAGGGCCCGTCAGGGGCCTGCTCAGAGGATGAACGGTCATGGTCACAACCCTTACACGCAGGCATTTCGGCAAGCTCGCGGCGGCCTCCGCGCTCGCATGCCCAGCCGTGGTCCAGGCGCAGCCCGCCTGGCCCACGAAGCCGGTGCGCATTCTGATTTCCTTTCCGCCCGGCGGCTCCAGCGACTTCGTCGCCCGGGCGATCACGCCGGCCCTGTCCGAGCATTTCGGCCAGCAGTTCATCGTCGACAACCGCCCCGGTGCCGGCGGCACGGTCGCCGGTGACATCCTGCGGCGCGAGCAGCCGGACGGCTACACCTTCCTGCTCTCCAACAACGCGCCCTTCACCATCGCGCCGACGATGTTCAAGAAGATCCCCTACAACGTCGTCAAGGACTTCACCCATGTCTGCTATCTCGGGGCGACCTATGGCGGGCTGGTGGCGCATGCCAATGTCGGCGTGAAGACCGCGGCCGAGCTGATCGCCAAGGCCAAGGCCAATCCCGGCCAGCTCAGCTTCGGCTCCAGCGGCGTCGGCTCGATCGGCCATATCACCGGCAACACCTTCTGCCGCGCGGCGGGGATCGACATCCTGCATGTGCCCTATCGCGGCGCCGGGCCGCTCAGGATCGACCTCACGGCCGGCATCATCGGCCTGCAGTTCGAGGGCATCGTCACCAGCGTGCCGCAGATCGCGGCGGGCGAACTGTTCGGGCTGGGCGTCACCTCCGACAAGCGCCTGCCGGCGGTGCCGGACATCCCGACCTTCAAGGAGATGGGCTACGACGTCTCGGTCAAGAACTGGCACGGCATCAGCGCGCCCGCCAACCTGGCGCCGGCCATCGCGGAGAAGATGAGCGCGGCGCTCGCCGATATCTGCACGCGCCAGGCCACCACCGATCAGTTCGCGAAGATCGGCAATTACTACGACCCGATGACCTCGGCCGAGTTCTCCGCCTTCGTCGCCGACCAGATCGAGGTGTGGCGGCCGATGATCATCGCCGCCGGGGCCGCCGGACAATGAGCGAGCCCAGCTTCACCCCCGTGCGGCCGGGGCGGGCCGAGCTCGCCTCCGGACTGCTGGTCACGGCGCTCGGGCTGCTCGGCCTCGCCGCTTCCTGGGACCTCGAACGCGGCGTGCTGCGCCAGATGGGGCCCGGCTACCTGCCGGCCACCGTCTCCTGGCTGATCATCGCCGGCGGCGTCGTGATGATCGCCACCGCCATGCTCAAGACCGGCAAGCCGTTGCCGGACTTCCAGTTCAGGCCGCTGGCCGTGATCTCCGCTGGCATCGCGCTGTTCGGCCTGACGATCGACAGCCTCGGGATTCTCGCGGCCATCGTGATCCTGATCATCGTCTGCGGCTTCGCAAGCCCGATCACCCGCTTCCGGGAGAACGTCGTGCTCGCGGTCTGCCTTGCGGCCGCCTCGGCCCTGATTTTCGTCAAGCTGCTGGGCTTGGCGATCCCCATCCTGCCGAGGTGAGCGCGCCATGGATCTGCTCGGCAATCTCGCCCTCGGCTTCTCCGTCGCCGCCTCCGCGACCAATCTCGGCTTCTGTCTGCTCGGCGTCTTCGTCGGCACGCTGATCGGTGTCCTGCCCGGCATCGGCCCGGTCGCGACGATGGCGATGCTGCTGCCCGCCACCTTCCACGTCGCGCCGGTCTCGGCGCTGATCATGCTCGCCGGCATCTATTACGGTGCCCAGTACGGCGGCTCGACCACCGCGATCCTGGCCCGCGTGCCGGGCGAGGCCTCGTCGCTGGTGACGGCGCTCGACGGCTACAAGATGGCGCTCAAGGGCCGGGCCGGCGCGGCGCTCGCGATCGCCGCGATCGGCTCCTTCTTCGCCGGCACGGTCTCGACCTTGCTGGTCGCGATGTTCGGCCCGGCCCTGTCGAAGGTGGCGCTCCAGTTCGGGCCTTCGGATTATTTCGCGCTGATGGTGCTCGGCCTCGTCGCCGCGATCGTGCTCGCCAGCGGGTCGCTGCTCAAGGCGGTGATGATGATCCTGGTCGGCATCCTGCTCGGCCTCGTCGGCACGGACCCGAACAGCCCGTTGCCGCGGATGAGCTTCGACGTGCCGGCGCTGGCGGAGGGCATCAACTTCGTCTGCCTCGCGGTCGGCCTCTTCGGGCTCTCCGAGATCATCTACAATCTCGAGAAGGAGATCGTCCGGCCGCAGGCGATCCCGTTCCGCGAGCTGATGCCGAACCGCGAGGAGATGAAGGCGGCGACGCCGGCCATCCTGCGGGGATCGCTGATCGGTTCGGCCTTGGGCATCCTGCCGGGCAGCGGCGCGCTGCTCGCCTCCTTCTCCGCCTATGCGGTCGAGAAGAAGATATCGAAGACGCCGGAGCGCTTCGGCGAGGGCGCGATCGAGGGCGTCGCGGCGCCCGAGGCCGCGAACAACGCGGGCGCGCAGACCTCCTTCATTCCGCTGCTGACGCTGGGCGTACCGTCCAACGCGGTGATGGCGGTGATGGCGGGCGCGATGGCGATCCAGGGCATCACGCCCGGCCCGCAGGTCATGGTCAAACATGCCGAGCTGTTCTGGGGCATGATCGCGAGCATGTGGATCGGCAACCTGATGCTGGTGATCCTCAACCTGCCGCTGGTCGGGCTCTGGGTGAAGCTGCTGCAGGTTCCCTACCGGCTGCTCTACACCTCGATCATCCTGTTCTGCTGCATCGGCGTCTACTCGATCAACAGCTCCGTCTTCGACGTCTATCTGACGATCGCCTTCGGCATCCTCGGCTACATCCTGATCAAGCTGGAATTCGAGCCGGCGCCGCTCCTGCTCGGCGTCATCCTCGGGCCGCTGATGGAGGAAAACCTCCGGCGCGCCATGCTGCTGTCGCGCGGCAGCCTCTCGGTCTTCTGGGAGCGGCCGCTGAGCCTGGGGCTGCTGCTGACGGCCGCCGTTCTGCTCATGGTCGTGCTGCTGCCGAGCCTGCGGCAGGCGCGCGACACGCTCAAAGAGGAATGACGGGGTCTCCACTGGGTCGCGGGGCGCGTGCGCATCGATGGAAGCGCGCCCTGCGACCACTTTTTCCCCGTGAACAAGGCCATTCGCGATGAAACGCTTCAAGATGCTTCTCAATGCCAATTTCAGCGGGCCGCAGGCCTGGCTGTTGCTGGCGATCCGGCGCGGCTATGTCAGCGAGGCCGGGGTCGAACTGGAATTCACGCCGGGCACCGGCGCCTATAATGCGGCGCCGGGCCTCGTCGCTCGCGATTTCGACCTGGCCTATGGCGACCTGAATTCGCTGATCGAGGTCGCTGCGGCAGAACCGGAGCGCGCGCCGACCTGCGTCCATGCCCTGTTCAACGCCTCGGCGGCGGCGGTCGCCGTGCCCGTGGATAGCCCGATCGCGACGCCGGCAGATCTCAAGGGCAAGCACCTGATCGGGCATGCGTCCGATGTGGGCCTGCGCACCTTCCGGGCCTTCGCCGAGGCGACCGGGCTCGATCCGGATGCCGTGAAGGTCGAGACCGCCGACGGGGCGATGGCCGAGCTGGTGGCGCGGCTCGACACGGAGCGGGGGCCGCACGGGCTCTTCGGCTATGTCAGCACCATCACCGCGGCGCTGGCGGCGCAGGGCAGGGACGCCGCGACGCAATTGCGCTGGCTGCGCTATGACCATTACGCCCCATTCCTCTACGGCAGCGGCTTCATGGCCTCGCCGCGCGTCATCGCCGAGGAGCCGGAGGCGCTGACGCGTCTGGTCGGAGCCATCAATCGCGGCGTCGCCGAGGCGCTGGCGGACGAGGAAGCGGCGCTCGACGCTGTACTGAGCTTCGCCCCCGAGGCCGACCGGGAGGTCGAGCGCATCCGCTGGAGAACCACGCTCGCCGTCGAACTCGCTCATTCCGATGGCGAGCGGCTCGGCCTCGGCATGATCGACGCGGCGCGCTTCACGGAGGGCGTCCGCCGCCATGCGGGCGCGCTGAAGCTGCCGCGCGTGCCTGCGACCGAGCGCCTGTTCACATCCCGCTTCCTGCCGCCGGCCGCAGAGCTGGCGCGCATCCGCCAGACCCAAGGAGCCGCCGCTTGAAACGCCTGAGCATCCTCCTGAACGGCCCATTCGCCGGTCCTCATGCCGGTTTCGCTCTCGCCGAACGGCGCGGCTACCTCGCCGATGCCGGGATCTCGATCGACTGGCATGCCGGGAAGGGCGCCTCAGCCATCATCCCGGAACTGCTCGGCAGCAGGTATGACGCGGCCTATGGCGATCTCAACGCACTCGCACTCGCGCTGGGCGGGCTGCCGCCGGACACCGGGCCGAAGGCGATCTATGCCGCCTTCAACCAGACGCCATTGACGATCGCCGTCCGGGCGGGCGAGGGCATCGCGACGCCGCGTGACCTCGAAGGGCGCACGGTGCTCGGCCATACCTATGATGCGGCATTCCAGATGTTCCCGGCGCTCGTCGTGGCGGCCGGGATCGATGCCGCCCGCGTCAAGCTGATCTTCGCCGAGGATTCTCTCGGGCTGATGGTGCGGCGGATGGTCGAGGCGCGCGATTGCGACGGCGTCTTCGGCTTCGTCAACACGATCAAGGCCTCGCTCTCGGAGGAGGGGCTCTCGATCGAGGACAAGGTCGGCTTCATCGAATATCGCGACTGGCTGCCCTCGTTCTACGGCAATTCCTTGCTGGCATCGCCTGCCTTGCTGGCCGATACGGGCCTGGCGCGCGCGCTGGTCGAGGCGGTCGCGAAGGGCTTCGCCGATCTGCGGGCCGATCCGGAAGCGGGGATCGATGCCGTCATGGAGATGCGCCCCGAGCTCGACCGCGCGATCAACCTGCGGCGCCTCAAGGGCACGCTCGCGATCGAGATGAACCATGCCGAGCGGCAGGGCGTGCGCGACGGCGATGTCGATCCGGCGCGCCTGCAGGAGGCGCTCGACCTGCTGGCGCGCGCCTTCCCGAAGACGCGGCCGCTCAAGGCGCAGGAGGTTTTCGCGCAGCTGCGGCCGGCCTGAGACCGGGAAGGTTGTGGCAGGTTTCGCCACAACATCACCGCGAAATGACCAGACCTGCTTCAGCCTGAAACCGCATTTGGGCTGTCCGATGGCCTTTCATCGCCAACACAGAGGAGAACCCTCCATGCGAAAGGCCATGATTGCTATCGGAACCGCGCTGCTCGTCTCGGGCGGCGCCATGGCGCAAGCGCCGGCCACGCCGACGCCGCCGGCCCAATCCGCGCCTTCGGACGAGAAGGCCGGCACGATCAAGACGATCAGTGTCGTCGATATGGACGCCCTGCCGGCTGCCGCGCAGGAACAGGTCACGCAACAGTCGAAGGCCCAGCCGGCCGGGCAGCTCCAGCGGGTCCAATCCGCGATCGAGGGTGAGCCCAAGCTGAAATCGGCCCTCGCCACGAAGGGCTTCACCTCCCGCGACGTGGTGCTCGCCTCGCTCGACAATGACGGCGAATTGACCATCGTCGCCAAGCGGGCGTCCTAGATCATCGCGCGTCCGATCGGACGCGGTAACGATCCATCTTACTAGTGTTGCATCGGATGAAACCGGTGCGATAGGCCGGCCGCTCAACCCTCCCGGAGGATGCGGACGAGTTCCGCCTCGACCTCCGGGGGATGGCCGAGCCTCTGGAGCTTCGCGACCGTCGTCTCGATCGGATAGTCGTAGCTGCGCAGCTCGAAGACGCCATCCTGCCAGACGGCATAGCTCGGCCGCGGCTTGCCGCGGCGCGGCTGGCCGATGCTGCCGGGATTGACGATCGTCCTGTTACCGATCCTGCGGATGAAGGGCGTATGCGTATGCCCGACGAGCAGCACGTCGGCGTCCACGCTGTCCAGCTCGGCCGCCCAGCCTTCCGCTTCCGCCAGCAGGTAGCCATAATGCGGGTCCGAGGGCGTGGCATGCACGAGCTGGAAGCGCGTGCCGTCGCGCTCGGCCCGCACGGTCAGCGGCAGGTCGCGCAGATAAAGCTTCTGCTCTTCGTTCAGCTCTGAGGAGGTATGGCGGCGCGTCGCCTCGGCCATGGCGCGGAAGGCGGGCGTCCAGCGGCTGTCGTCGTCGAAGCCGACAGCGTGGTCGTGATTGCCCTGGATCGCGATATCGGCCCTGTCGCGGAGAATCTCGACGACTTCGCGCGGCTGCGGGCCGAAATTGACCTGATCACCCAGCACCCAGAGTTCGTCGAAATTCCCGGAAACCGCCTGGCTCTCGAAAAACACCTGCAGCGCATCGAGATTGCCGTGGATGTCGGAGATGATCGCGATCTTCATGGGGCGGCTCGTCAAGGCTGTCGCGGATGGCCCACGCCTGTGCGAGCCGTCCGTCGGACATGCTTAGGCTGGCCGCTTCGCGAAGGCGAGCCTCACTCAGCTCAGACCGGGATCAGCGTCGCGACATGGCGCTCCGTCGGCCGCTCGCTTTCGGCGAGGCCGGCGGCGACGCCGGCGCGATCGGCCGGGCTGCGGTTCTGGCTGAGCTTGCGCTTGCCTTCGAGCATCGCGATCGGCATGCGCAGCCCGACGATGCCGCGCAGTTGCGCCTGGATGAAGTCCGGCGGCGCATCGGAAACCGCCCATGGCGCGGCGCGCTCGCCCTCGTGCCGGTTGGTCAGCCGAGTGACGACATCGAGCAGCCGGGGCGCATCGTCGAAGAACTCGACCGGGCCGGAGGCGTGGACGGTCACATAGTTCCAGGTCGGTACGACCTTGCCGGTCTCCTGCTTCACCGCATACCAGCTCGGCGTCACATAGGCGTCCGGGCCGGCGAAGATGGCGAGGCCGCTGCCGACCGGAGGCATGCGCCATTGCGGGTTCGCCCTGGCGAGATGGCCGTAGAGCACGCCATGCTCGCCCTCGTTCTCGTCGATGAACAGCGGCAGCGGCGTTGCCAGCGGGCCCTCCACTGTGGCGGTGATGAAGGTGGCGAGCCGGGCCGCGCGGATCGTCGCCAGCAGGCTCGCTCTATCCTCGTCGCGGAAGGCCGGTGGGGTGTACATGCGGGAACTCCTTGTGCCGCGGCCGTCATGCCTGCAATCTGGACTTTCAGGAATATCCAGTTCAAAGGGTTTTGAGTGGTCCAGTTGGAAGGGCAGGGCGTTACCCGCCGGATCATCGCCGCGATCAAGCAGCGGATCCATGGCGGGGAATACCGGCCGGGCGACCGCCTGCCGTCCAGCCGGGCGCTCGCCATCGAATGGGGCGTGTCGCGGACGACGGTCACGGCGGCCTATGCGCAGCTGATCGCGGAGGGCTATCTGCTCAACCGCCCTGGAGCGCGTGCCGTCGTCGCGCGCGGGCTTACGGCAGCGCCAATGTCCAGGGCGGATGCTCCGGCGCGTGCGCGGGCCTTGTCCGGTTTTGCCGCGCGCCTGCTTGCCTTGCCCACGCCCGCCCGGTTTCACACCTATCGCGTTGCCGATCTCCGCTATGGCGACCTCAACGGGGCGGATTTTCCGATGCTGGCCTGGCGACGCGCGCTCAACCGGGCAAGCCTGCGCCGGGCTGAGCGCTTGCGCTACAGCGACCCGCAGGGCTCGATCGCGCTTCGCGAGGCCTTGCAGAGCTATCTGTGGCGGTCCCGCGGGATCAGTTGCGCGCCGGAGCAGATCGTCGTCGTCAACGGTTCACAGCAGGGGCTCGATCTCTGCGCCCGGCTGCTGCTCGATCCTGGCGACAGCTTCGTCATGGAAGACCCCGGATATGTGCTGGCACGGCACGCCTTCATCGCTTCGGGTGGCGTGGCGATACCCGCTGCCGTCGATCGCGAGGGCATCCGGGCGGAGGGGTTGCCCGCGGCGCGATTGGCCTATGTCACGCCGTCCCATCAGTATCCGCTCGGCAGCGTGCTCTCGGCGGCGCGGCGGCGCACCTTGCTGGACTGGGCGGCGAAAGCCGGGGCCGTGATCGTCGAGGACGATTATGACGGCGAGTACCGGCATGGCGTCGCGCCGATCCCGCCCTTGCAGGCTTCCGCCCCCGACAAGGTGATCTATCTCGGCACGGTCTCGAAGACGCTCTCTCCGACGCTGCGGCTCGGCTATCTCGTCGTGCGGCCCGATCTCGGCCCTGTCTTCGCGGAGGCGAAGCGCCTGACCGACCGGCATACGCCGCTGCTGGAGCAAGAGGCGCTGGCGGAGTTCCTGTCGAGCGGCGCCTATGAGCGTCATATCCGCAGCATCCGGAGGCGCAACGCGGAGCGCCGGGCCGCGCTGTTGCAGGCGCTCGCCGAGGAATGCGGGACGCGCCTGACCGTGACTGGCGCGGATACCGGCCTGCATGTCGTCGCCTGGCTGAACGGCGTTCCGGCGGAGCGCGAGACGGCGGTCGTGGAAGCGGCGCGCGCGTCAGGAATCGGCCTCTATCCGATCGGGCCGCTCTACGCGTCGGGAACCGAGCGGCCGGCCGAGGCCGGTTTCGTCATCGGCTATGCGGCGCATGATGTCGACGTGATCCGGCGTGGCGTCGCCGGGCTGGCCAAGGTGTTCGCGGCGATCGGCTGATGGTCAGCCGCGCAGGCCGCCGAGCATCAGGTCGCAATAGTCCTCAGCGAAGGACGCGGCGCGGCGGCCCTTGCCCGGCTTGAACCAGCGCACCATCCAGTCGAGCATCGAGAGGACGGCGCGGCTGGTGACGTCGATATCGACCGCCCGGAAGGCCCCTGTGGTTACGCCGTCAGTGATGATCCGTCTCAGCGCCTGCTCGTGTTCGTCGCGCAGCTTCTGCGCCTCCGCGAGCATCACCACATTCTCCATGCCGCCATAGCCGACGAGCATGGTGAGGAAGCCGTCATAGTGCCCTTCGAAGAAGTCGGCATGGGTGGTCATGAAGCGGAAGAGCGCTTCTTCCGGGCCGGAGGTGCGCGCTGTCGCCTGCGAGACATGACGGCGCAGCCCCTCCAGCGTGCGCACGATGATCGCCTCGTAGATCTCCTTCTTGTTGGGGAAGTAGTGGTAGATCGCCGCCTTGGTGACGCCGACGGACGCTGCGAGCTCGCCGAGCGATGTCCCGTCATAGCCGTCCCTAGCGAAGAGTCGGGCGGCATCGTCGAGGATGCGGTCGCGTGCGTTCTCGATGGTCGGCGGGCGACCCTGGCGCTTGGGTTTCGTTGCGGCGTTCGGTTCCGGCATGGCTTCTCAGCCGATCGCGCCGGCAGCGCGCAGGCGTTCGATCTGTCCGGGCTTGAGGCCGAGATGCTCGGCCAGAACCGTATCGGTGTGCTCTCCGACCGCAGGCGGCGGCGTCGGTTCGCGCTGAGGGCTTGCGGACATCCGCAACGGGCTGCGGACCGAGCGGAAGCTGCCAATCGTCGACGCGGGCACGGAGACGACGCTCTGGCGCAGTTCGGCGATGTCACTGCTCAGGGCCTGACCGACGCTGCGAACATCGCCTGCAGGCACGCCGGCGGCACGCAGGCCAGCCAGCACCTCGGTCAGGTTCAGGTCAGCGAAATGCGCTTCGAGCAGGGGGAGCAGGGTTTCGCGGTGCTCGGTGCGCTTGCGGTTGGTCGCATAGCGCGGGTCATCCGAAAGATGGACCAGGCCGAGCACCCGGCAGAAGCGGCGGAACTGCTCGTCATTGCCGACGGCGATGGCGATCCGGCCGCCGATACAGGCGAAGATCTGGTAAGGCGCGATGCTGGGATGGGCGTTGCCGTAGCGGCCGGGCTCCTTGCCGGTATTGAGATGGCCCGAGGCGATATTCGCCAGGAAGAACAGGGCGCTGTCGTTGAGCCCGATATCGAGCCATTGGCCTTCGCCGGTGCGCTCGCGCATGTAGAGGGCGGCGAGCACGGCCTGTACCGCGTTCATGCCGGTGACGAGGTCGATGAAGGCGACGCCCAGCCGCATCGGCTCGCCATCACGTTCGCCGGTGATCGCCATGAAGCCGGATTCGGCCTGGATGATGAAGTCGTAGCCGGGGCGTTCCTCCTGCGCGTGGCCGCGGCCATAGCCGGAGATCGAGCAGACGATCAGGCGCGGGTTGATTGCCTTGAGGTCCTCATAGGTCAGCTGGAACTTGCGCAATGAGGCCGGCCGGAAATTCTCGACGAGGATATCGGCCTTCCTGGCGAGTTCGACGATGATCTCGCGCCCTTCCGCGGTTCCGATATCGACGGCGAGGCTCTTCTTGTTGCGGTTGGCGCCGAGATAATAGGTCGAGATGCCTTCGACCGAGGGCGGCATCCATCCGCGCGTGTCGTCGCCGGCACCCGGCTGCTCGATCTTCCAGATTTCCGCGCCGAGATCGCCGAGCGTCATGGTCGCCCAGGGGCCGGCGAGCACGCGAGTGAGATCGAGGACCTTGATACCTTCCAGTGCCGCGCCCATCGCCTGTTGTCTCGCGCTCTCGATATTTACTTACCGGCTGGAAGGTATTTAACTGCCTCGCCTTGTCAAGGAAGCCCGATGAACCGGGCGTGGGCAAGCGAGGGAGATGGCGATGGCCTTGGACAGCGAGACGATGCAGGGGTTGCTGGAGAGCGTCGCTCGCTTCGTCCGCGAGCGCCTGCGGCCCCTGGAGCATCAGGTCGCGCAGGAGGATCGCATTCCGCCTGAGATCCGTCGGGAGATCGCTGATATGGGCCTGTTCGGCCTGTCGATCCCGGAGGACTATGGCGGCCTCGGCCTGACGATGGAGGAGGAGGTCCGCGTTGCCTTCGAACTGGGTCGGACCTCGCCGGCCTTCCGCTCGCTGATCGGGACCAATAACGGCATCGGCTCGCAAGGTCTGATCATGGACGGCACGCAGGAGCAGAAGCGGCGCTACCTGCCGCGCTTGGCCTCGGGCGAATTGATCAGTTCCTTCGCGCTGACCGAGCCGGAGGCGGGCTCGGACGCGGCCTCATTGAAGACCTCAGCGCGGCGGGTCGAGGGCGGCTATGTCCTCAACGGCACCAAGCGCTTCATCACCAATGCTCCGCATGCCGGGCTGTTCACGGTGTTTGCGCGCACCGATCCATCGCAGCCCGGCGCCAAGGGCGTCTCGGCCTTCCTTGTCGAGGCTGGCACGCCGGGGCTTTCGCTCGGGCCGATCGACAAGAAGATGGGGCAGAGTGGCTCGCATACCTCGGATGTCATCTTCGAGGACTGCCGCATTCCGAGCGATGCCCTGCTCGGCGGGCGCGAGGGGCAGGGTTTCCGCACGGCGATGAAGGTGCTCGATCGCGGGCGCCTGCACATCTCGGCGGTCTGCGTCGCGATGGCCGAGCGCGTGATCGAGGACAGCCTGCTTTATGCCGTCGAGCGCAAGCAGTTCGGCCAGCCGATCGCCGAGTTCCAGCTGGTGCAGGCGATGCTGGCCGACAGCCGGACGGAAGCCTATGCGGCGCGCTGCATGGTCCTGGAGACTGCACGGGCCAAGGATCGCGGCGATGACGTCGCGACGGACGCCGCCTGCTGCAAGCTCTTCGCCAGCGAGATGGTCGGCCGCGTCGTCGACCGCGCCGTGCAGATCCATGGCGGCGCCGGCTATATCGCCGATCACGGCATCGAGCGCTTCTACCGGGATGCGCGCCTGTTCCGGATCTACGAGGGCACCTCGCAGATCCAGCAGATCGTCATCGCCCGCAACATGGTGAAGGCGCTGGGCTGAGCGTCGCGTTCAGTTGGCGCTCTTGCCCTGCTGGCGCAGGGCCTTCAGCCGGTTGATGAGGTGGCGCGCGCCCATCAGGATATGCTGTTCCAGATGGTCCTTGGCGCGCTCGATTTCGCCCTGTTTGCAGAGGTCGAGCAGCAGCTGGTGCTCCCGGTTCATCCGGTCGCGTCCACCGGTGAGGCGGATCGGCAGCGGGAAATGCCGATAGGCGTTGAGATAGAGCTTGCGGACGAGCTCCAGCGTCTGCGGCCGGTTCGCCGGGGCGTAGAGTGCGGCATGGAAATTCCAGTTCTGGCTCGACCAGGCTTCGTCCTCGCGATCGGCCGCCATCCGCGCCAGCCATTCCTCCGCCCTGGCATAATGCTGGGGGCCTAACAGCGGGATGGAGAGTTCGAGCAGCCAGGTCTCCAGCCGGGCACGGATCTCGTAGGTCTCCTCGAGATCGTCGATCGACAGGCCCGAGACCACCGCGCCCTTATGGGTTTCCTGGCGGACGAGACCCTCGGCTTCGAGCTGGTGCAGGGCCTCGCGGATCGGCACCCGGCTGACGCCAAGCTCGGCCGCCAGCTTCTCCTGCCGCAATTGCAGGCCTTCGGGCAGTCCCCCGGAGAGGATCTGGTCGCGCAGCAGCGCCACGACGCGGGCAGTCGCCGTCTTGCGCTCAAGCGCCGTGGTCTTGGTCGTGAGGATCGGCGCGGTCATCGCTCAGGCATGCTTCGTCGATTGCGTTTGGCCCCAATTCTTGCCCCGAACCGCTCGCGCTTACAATCGGTCGTGCCGTCATGCCGGCGCGGCGAAATTATTGTATCCAATTTTTCGAAGGGTGTGCAGCGGTATCCGCTGTTTAAGCGCTGCTAAAACCATCTTGCGTGTTATGGAGAGTCATCGTATCCAAAAATTGGATTCAATATTCAATTTGAGTGAGCGGCTGGCACGTGATCGCGATTTGCAACAATGAGGGAGCCTGCGGAATCGCGGCGACAGGCGTGGCGCTGGCCCGTGGCGGCGCGGCGCTGGACGCGATCGAGGCCGGCATCCGGCTGGTCGAGGCCAGCGACGAGGTCAGGACCGTCGGGCGCGGCGGCTGGCCGAATCTGCTGGGAGAGGTCGAGCTCGACGCCTCGGTGATGGACGGCACGACGCTGCGCACCGGCTCGGTCGGTTCCCTGACTGGCTATCTCCATCCGGTCAGCATCGCCCGGCAGGTGCTTGAACGATTGCCGCATGAATTGCTGGTCGGGGAGGGCGCGCGCCGCTTCGCCGCCGAGATCGACGCCGAGGCCGGCGAGTTGCTGATGCCGCATGCGCGGATGGCGTGGGAGCGCTGGTTCCGGACGGAGGTCAGCGCGGCCGAGCAGGCGCTTTGGCCGGACGTGCCGATGGCGGAGCTATGCCAGCAGGCGATCGACCCGGAGATCGGGCGCGATACCACGGTCTTCCTGGCGCAGGATGCGGAAGGCCATATCGGCGCGGGCACGAGCACATCGGGCTGGGGCTGGAAATATCCCGGGCGCCTCGGCGACAGCCCGATCATCGGCGCGGGGTCCTATGCGGATAGCCGCTACGGCGCCTGCGCCTGCACCGGCGTCGGCGAGATGAGCATCCGCGCCGGTACGTCGCGCGCCGTCGTCCTCTACATGAAGATGGGCATGAGCGTCGAAGACGCCGTGCACGAGGCGGTCGAGGACATGCGCGCGCTCAAGGGCGGGCTGATCGGCCGCGTGACGATCCACGCCATCGACCGGCAGGGCGGCCACAAGGTCGTCGCCGTCAACGGCCTGCCCGAGAACCATTACTGGCTCTGGCGCGCGGGCGCCGCCGCCCCGTCGAGCCATCCTTGCGAAATCATCGCGATCAGCGATGTCCCCGCCCCGAAGCCGACGGCGCATCGCCGCTACGAGCAGATGGGGCTCTGAGCCCGCCCTCCCGCCAGCAACAGGACAGACCATGACAGCGTCACGCCATCGCCTTTTCGCAGCATTCGCCGGCCTGCTGCTGGCCGGGACCGCCGCGCAGGCTCAAACCACGCTCGAGCGCGTCAAGCAGCGCGGGCAGTTGATCTGCGGCACCAGCACCGGCATCGCCGGCTTTAGCATGGCGGACGGGCAGGGCAACTGGTCCGGGCTCGATGTCGATGTCTGCCGGGCGCTGGCGGCGGCGATCTTCGACGATCCCGCGAAGGTCAAGTTCATCCCGCTGGCGAGCAAGGACCGACTCACCGCACTACAGAGCGGCGAGATCGACGTACTGCCGCGCACCACGACATGGACGCTGAGCCGCGACGCCGGGCAGGGCCTGAATTTCACCGCCGTGAACTACTATGACGGGCAGGGCTTCCAGGTCCGCGCCAAGACCGGCGTGAAGTCGGTCAAGGACTTGAACGGCGCCTCGATCTGCACGGTGCAGGGCACGACCAACGAGCTGAACCTTTCCGACTATTTCCGCGTCAACAAGATGAAATACGAGGTCGTCGCCTTCCAGGGCATCGACGAGACGGTGAAGGCCTATGAGAGCGGGCGTTGCGACGCGATCTCGACCGATATCTCCCAGCTCGTCTCCTATCGCCTGAAGATGTCCGACGCGGCCGAGCATGTGCTCCTGCCGGAGGTGATCTCGAAGGAGCCGATCGGCCCCTATGTCCGCCAGGGCGACGACGAGTGGTTCGACATCGTGCGCTGGACCGTCTTCGCGCTGGTCAATGCCGAGGATCTCGGCGTGACCAAGGCCAATCTCGCCGAGATGTTGAAGTCCGAAAATCCGGAGATCCGGCGCCTGCTCGGCGTCGAAGGCAAGTTCGGCGTGGGGCTCGGGCTGACACCGGACTGGATCGCCCGCATCGTCAGGCATGTCGGCAATTACGGCGAATCCTACGAGCGCAATCTCGGCTCCGGCAGCCGGATCAACCTGCCGCGCGGCATCAACAATCTCTGGTCGAAGGGCGGCATCCAGTTCGCGCCGCCGGTCCGCTGAGGCGGCCCAGCGATATCGACCGGAAGCATATGACGGCCCCGCGAGGGGCCGTCATCGTTCGAGAGGGCTTCAGCGCCGCTCGTCGAGCGCGTCGCGGACGCCGTCGCCGAGCAGGTTCACTGCCAAGATCAGCAGACAGAGCCCGGCGCCCGGCAAGGCGATCAGCCAGGGGTCGAACAGGATATGCTCGCGCCCTTCCGCGATCATCAGGCCCCACGAGGGCGTCGGCGGCTGCGCGCCGAGACCGAGGAAAGAGAGCGCAGCTTCGAGCAGGATGACGTTGGCGATCTCCAGCGTCGCGACCACGATCAGCGTGTTGCGCAGGTTCGGCAGGATGCCATGCAGCATGATGTAGAGATGCGAGGCGCCGAAGGATTGGGTCGCCTGCACGAATTCCCGGCTGCGCAGGCTTTGGGCCGCGGCGCGCACGACCACGGCGAAACGGTCCCAAAGCAGGAGGCTCAGCACGATCGCAAGCGTCTTCAGCGAGGCGCCGCCCAGCGCCACCGCGGCGAGCGCGACCAGCACGATCGGCAGTGACAAGCGCGTCGTCACGATAAAGCTGATCAGCATGTCGGTGCGGCCGCCGAAATAGCCGGCGGCGAGCCCGAGCATCGTGCCGATGAACCCGGCGCAGAGCGTGACGCCGAGCCCGATCAGCAGCGAGACGCGGGCGCCATAGAGCAGGCGGGCGAGGTAGTCGCGGCCGAGATGGTCGGTGCCCAGCCAGTGGGCCGGGTCGGCGCCCGGATACCAGAAGGGCGGCACCATGCGCTTGCCGAGATCCTGCGCGATCGGATCATGGCTCGACAGCCAGGGCGCGAAGATCGCGACGAAGACGATGACGGCGAGCAGGCCGCCGCCGATGCGGATGGCGCTGCTGGCGCTCAGGCCCTTGAAGAGCTTGCGCCGGCGGATGGCGGGGCTGTCGGCGATCGACATCAGGCGCTCCTCAGGCGGGGATCGAGCCAGGCATTGATCAGGTCGGCCACTGTCGTCAGCGTCACGTAGATCAGCGAGAGAATGAGGATGATCGCCTGCACCACGGGTAAGTCGCTGCGCAGCAGCGATTCCCAGGCGAGGCGGCCGAGCCCGTTGATGGCGAAGACGCTCTCGATGACGATCGAGCCCGAGAGCATCAGGCCGAACTGGACGGCGGCGAGCGAGACGAGCGGCAGCACGGCGTTGCGCAGGGCGTGGACCAGCAGCACGCGCGGTTGCGAGGCGCCCTTGGCGCGGGCGGTGCGGATATAATCGGCAGTGAGCACGTCGATCATGCCGGCGCGCGTCAGGCGCATCAGGGCGGGCATCGCGTAATAGCTGAGCACCACGACGGGCAGGATATAGCCCTGCCAGCTCTCGGTGCCGGAGATCGGCACGAGCCCGTACCAGACGCCGAAGATGACGATCAGGATCAGGCCGAGCCAGAAGCTCGGGATCGCCTGGCCGAGCACGGCGAGCATCAGCGCGATACGGTCGATCGTGCCGCCCGGCTTGAGCGAGGCGAGGATGCCGAGCGGGACGGCAACGACCAGCGCGAGCAGGAAGGCGGCCGAGCCGAGCACGAGCGTGACCGAAAGCCGCTCGGCAATGATCGGTGCCACCGGCAGGTTGAAATAGAGGCTCGTGCCGAAATTGCCGGCGAAGGCATTGCCGATCCAGCTCAGGAACTGCAGCGGGATCGGCCGGTCGAGGCCATAGGCCTGCCGGATCAGCTCGACGTCCTGCGCCCGGCCGGCCTGGCCGGCGAGGACGACGGCGGGATCGCCGGAGACGAACATCAGTCCGAAGGCGACGGCCGAGACGGCAAGCGCCACGAGGGCGGCGACGATCAGGCGGCGCGCGAGAAAGGGCAGCATGACGGCTCCGGGGATAGCGGGTCGGCCTGCCTGGCAGGGATGGCGCCGCTGCCAGCCAGGGACTGGAAGCGGCGCGGCGATAGGCGCGAAGCCGTTACTTCCAGCTCGACAGCCACCAGCGGGCGAACTCGTCCGGATGGGGCTTGAAGGTCAGGTCCTTCGACAGGCCGTAATTGATGTTGAAGTCGTACATCGGCAGCCAATAGGCCTGATCGGCGATCTTCTTCAGCGCCTTGGCGTAGTTCGCCTCGCGCAGCGCGCGGTCCTGCGAGGTGTCGGCCGCATTGACCAGCTCCATGACTTCCTTGTCCTGGACGAGGTCGTCGGCGCCGCCGCCGAAGAAGTTGGAGATGATGAAGGCGACGTCGCCGGTGCCGTAGCTGCCCCAGTTGGTGAAGAAGGCCGGCAGTTCGCCCGCGCGCCATTTCTGCACGCCGGCGGCGTATTGCTGCTCGTTCAGCGTGGTGCGGATGCCGACCTTGCCGAGATCGCTGGCGATCGCCTCGGCGACCGGACGCGGCATGGCGGCGAAGACCATCTCGATATCGACGCCATTGGCAAAGCCGGCTTCCGCCAGCAGCGCCTTGGCCTTGGTCGGGTCATAGGCGTATTTCGTCACGTCCTGCGCGCAGCCGAACTGCTTGGGGTTGCAGGCGGCATTGAGGACCTGCGAGGCGCCGCCGGCGAAGGCCTTGACGATGGCCTCACGGTTGACGGCGTGGTTGATCGCCTGCCGGACCTTCAGGTTCTTGGTCGGGTAGTCCTTGCCCTTTCCGGTCACGGTCATCCCGACATAGGAGATGCGCATGATCGGGCCGTTGACGATCTGCACGCGGCTGGCGAGGCGCGCGGCCTGATCCGGCGGGATGCGCCAGGTCCAGTCGAGCTTGCCGGCCATCAGCTCGGCGAACTGGGTGTTGAGCTCGGGGATGGTGCGCACGACGATCTTGCCGATCGCGGGCTTGCCCTTGGGGCTGCCGGCATAGTGGCCGTCGAAACGCTCGAAGGCGTAGCGGATGCCGGGCGTCATCTCGGTGAGCTTGTAGGGGCCGGTGCCGACGGGCTTGGCCGCCATGCCGGCCGAGCCGACCTCCTTGAAATAGGCGGCCGGATAGATCGGCAGCGCATCGGCCAGCATCTCGACCGCGCCGGCGAAGGGCTTGGCCATCTTGATGCGGACCTGGAAGTCCGAGACCTTCTCGACCTTGTCGATCCAGTCGACGGCGATGCGGAAGCGCGTGCCGTAAGCCGGGTCGAGCACGGTGGTCAGGGTATAGACCACGTCGTCGGCGGTGAACTTCGCGCCGTTATGGAAAGTCACGCCTTCGCGCAGGTCGAACTCCATCGTCGTGGGATCGACGAAGCGCCAGGCCTTGGCGAGCGCGGGCTTGATCTCGCCGGTGTCGAGATCCTTGTAGAGCAGGCCGTCATAGATGTGCCGGGCGAGGATGAGGCCCTCGCGGCCGGCGATCTTGTAGGTGTCGAGCGCTTCCGGCTCGAGCGCGAAGGCGGCGTTCAGCGTGTCGTCGGCCTTGCCGGCCATGGCCGGTGCCGGTGCCAGCGCGAAGGAGGCTGCCAGCAGCGCGCCGGCCAGCGCGGTCGTTCCCAAAATCTTCATCGGTCTGTTCCCCTGTGTTTTCTGGATGATCGATCCGGCCGGAGCGCGCCTCTATGGGCGATTCTGCGGCCGGAGCCTACGAAGCCCGCAACTTTTCCCAGAGCTTCAGCGCGCCGTTGATCTCGTCGATGCGTTCGCCCTTGCGGACCCGCTCGATGACGCCGGGCTCGGCCGCCTGCATGGCGGCACAGGTCCAGGCGAGAGCTTCCGCTTCGGCGGGATCGATGATGCAGACGCCGTTCTCGTCGGCGAGGACGAGGTCGCCGGGACGCACGGTCACGCCGCCGCACTGGACGGTCTCGCCGATCGCGCCGCCCTTGCCGAGGAGCTTCGTCGTCAGCGGTGAGCGGCCGCGGCACCAGACCGGCAGGCCGGAGGCGCGGATCGCCGCGACATCGGTGACGAAGCCGTCGATGACGACGCCGACGATGCCGGCGGCCTGCGCGGCGGCGGTCATCACCGCGCCCCAGCAGGCATGGCGCTCGTCGCCCTGGCGGTCGATGACGAGGATGTCGCCGGGCCTGGCCTGCGTCAGGGCGCAGGAGAGCACCGCGCCGTCATCGGGCGGGACGCTGACGGTGAAGGCCGGGCCGCAGACGCGCGGGCCTTCGATGACGCACTGGATCGCCGGGACCATGAAACCCTCGGTCAGGATATGGCCGAGCGTCGCGGTCTCGATCTCGCGGAAGAGCGCGGCGCGCTGTGCGATCGAGGCTTCGGCCGATGATCCGGTCGCTGTCATGGTCGCCCTTGCGCTGGAGGATGTCGCGTTCTGCCGAACCTACGGAAGCACCGAAACCGGGTCCAATAGACAGTTCCTATGCTAAGCATAGGCTTGCCACGGCAGCGGGTTTGCATAAGGGGCAAGGACCGCGAACGGAAGAGAGATACGCGCTTGAGCGGAACGAAGCCGAAGCTGCACCATCTCAACTGGAACCTGCTGCATACCTTCCTCGTCATCGTCGAGGAACGCAGCATCACGCGCGCGGCCGACCGTCTGCTCGTGCGCCAGCCGACGGTCAGCGCAGCCCTGCAGCGGCTCGAGGAGACGCTGGGTGGCCAGCTGATCCAGCGCGACAGTCGCCGCTTCGTCCTGACCAAGCGCGGCGAATTGCTCTACAAGGAATGCGTCGACATCTACCGTAGCGTGGCGCGCATCGGCGACCGGCTCTCGGAGGATCACGACGACCTGACGGGCCTCGTGCGCCTGCTCGTCGTCACCCATGTCGTGCTGCCGCCGCTCGACCGGACGCTGACGCTGCTCAACCGCAAGCATCCCGGCGTCAGCGTGCGGATCGACGTCGCCAACAGCCAGGACATCGTCCGCGCGGTCTCGCAGAAGCTCAGCCCGTTCGGCTTCTGCCTGCTCGCCAAGCCCTTAGCCGGGCTCGACTGCCGGCCGCTGCTGCGCGAGGAGTTCGGCATCCTGTGCGGGCGCGGCCACCCGCTCTTCGGGCTCTCGGACGTGCCGCTGGCGGAACTGCGCGACGAGCCCTTCGTCGCGCTCGCCTGCGGACAGGACGGGGCGCTGGAGCCGATGGTCTCCGTTAGGGAAGGGGCGGGGCTCGGCAGCCGGGTCGTCGGCTCCAGCCCCAATCTCGAAGAGGTCACCCGGATGATCGCGGCCGGGCTCGGCATCGGCATCCTGCCGCTGGCCTCCGTGGCCGAGGCGCTGGAGAGCCGCTCCTTGTGGAACCTCGCGCGGCCCGAGGACCTGCTCGGCGCCGACCTCTATTTCATCTCCAACCCGGCCATGCAGCTCAGCGCCGCGGAAGAAGCCTTCCTGCGGCTGTTCGAGCAGCGGCTCAGCGCGACCGAGGAGGAGCCGGCGGCCGATGCCGCCGCGGTTCTGCTCAGCGATCCGCCCGCGCCATGACGGTGTGAAGCAGCACGTTGAGGCCGGGTTCGAGGTCCTCCTTCGTGCAGAGTTCGGCGTTGTTATGGGTGATGCCGCCTTTGCAGGGCGCGAAGATCATCGTCGTCGGCGCATGGCGGGCGACGAAATAGGCATCGTGGCCGGCCTGGCTGAGGATGTCCTGCGTGCGGTAGCCCAGCGCCAGCGAGGTTTGGCGCACGCTGTCGATCAGCTCCTGCGCGAAGATTTTCCCGCCCCATTTCCAGACATCGAGGATTTCGGCGGTGCAGCCGGCGCGGGCGGCGGATTCGCCGACGGCGCGGCGGACGCGCTCGGCCATGACCTCGGAGGTTTCCGGATCGGGATGGCGAACGTCGCAGACGGCCTGCGCCCAGTCGGAGAGGATGCCCGGCTTGTTCGGCCAGGCGGCGAGGCGCGCGGCCGTCGCCTTGCCGCCGCCGGCGGCATAGGCCCAGCCGATCTCGTCGGTTTCGACCAGGAGGCGAGCGCCGGCCAGAAGGGCGTTGCGGCGACGCTCCATCGGCCAGGGGCCGGTATGGGCGGTCTCGCCCTTGAACTCGACGAGCATGCCCGTGCTCGGGAAGCCGCCGGTGACGACGCCGACCTGCATGCCGTCGCGGTCGAGATAATAGCCCTGCTCGATATGGAACTCGACATAGGCGTCGAAGGCGTGGGGCTTTGCTTCCATCTCGCCGCGATAGCCGATGCGCTCCAGCTCCTGGCCGATCGTGCGGCCCTCTTCGTCGGTGCGCCCCTGCGCCCAGTCGAGCGTATAGGCGCCGACGAAGCAGCCGGAGCCGACCATCGGCGGCGAGAAGCGCGCGCCTTCCTCGTTGGTCCAGTTGACGATCTCGATCGGCCGGCGCGTGCGATGGCCGAGCGCATCGAGCGTACGGCAGACTTCGAGAGCGCCGAGCACGCCGGCGATGCCGTCGAAGCGGCCGCCATTGATCTGCGTGTCGAGATGGCTGCCCATCACGACCGGCGGCAGGCTGTCATCGGTGCCGGCGCGGCGGGCGAAGATGTTGCCGATGCCGTCGATGCGCACGGTGAGCCCGGCCTCGCGGCACCAGCCCACGAAGGTGTCGCGGACCTCCTTGTCGGCATCGGAAAGCGCGAGACGGGAGAGGCCGCCCGGCCGGCCCGGGCCGATCTCGGCCGAGCGCTCGATCGTGGTCCAGAACCGCTCGATGTCGATACGGGCCGTCTCGAGGCTGGGCATGGCGGTCTCCTCTCCGCCGGGCGGGGCGGGAGCTGCTGCGGGGCGATGACGCGACGGGTCCGCGCCGCGCATGCGGGCGAACCGTCCAGCTCAGGATTTCAGGCGAGGGGCGGCGCAGGCAAATAGATATTGCCTATGCTTGCCATCGGCCGGCTTCCGCGCCGGCCGGGACCGTCAGCGGTTCGGCGGAAGCTCCGCCGATACCAGACGGTTGCGGCCCTCGTTCTTGGCGCGGAACAGGGCGAGATCGGCGGCGTTGACCAGCCGGGCCGGTTCGCCCTCGGCATCCGGCCAGGCGGTGGCCACGCCGACGCTGATCGTCACCCGGTCGGCGCCATGCGCGATATTGAGGTCGCGCACGCCCTGCACCAGCCGCTCGGCGACATGGACGGCGCCTTCCTGGGGCACGCCGGTCAGGATGACCACGAACTCCTCGCCGCCGAAGCGCGCGGCGAGGTCGGTCGAGCGGGTCGAGCCGTCCTGAATGACGCGCGCGACCTGCTTCAGAACGTCGTCGCCGGCGAGATGGCCGTAGGCGTCGTTGTAGCGCTTGAAATGATCGACATCGATCATCAGCACCGAAAGCGGGCTCTGGGTGCGCTGGCAGCGCTTCCACTCGGCAGCGAGATACTCGTCGAAATAGCGCCTGTTGCCGAGGCCGGTCAGGCCGTCGATCCGGGTCAGGCGTTCGAGCTCCAGATTGGCGCGCATCAACTCGCGCTGGCTCTCGCGCAAGGCGGGATAGGCCTCGTCGCGCTGGAGATGATCGAGATAGGCGCGGGTGTGGTAGCGCACGCGGGCGATCAACTCGATCTTGTCGGGCAGCTTGACGAGATAGTCGTTGGCGCCGGCCTGGAAGGCCTCGCTCTTGGTCGCCGGGTCTTCCTTGGTCGAGAGCACGATGACGGGCACGGCATGCAGCGCCGGGTGCTTGCGGTATTGCCGGACGAGATCGAGCCCGTCGACGCCGGGCATCACGAGATCCTGCAGGATGACGGTCGGCTTCACGCGCTGGGCGACCGTGATCGCCTCCAGCGGGTCGGTGCAGTAGTGGAAATCGACATCGCCGTGATGGGCGAGCGCGCGCCGCACCGCCTCGCAGACCATGACCTGATCATCGACCAGCAGGACCATGGACAGGTAGCTGTCGGCCGGCGGCGGGACATCAGGCAGGGAAGATTTCGTTTCGCCTGTCATGGGGCAACCTTCATCAGGACGACGGAGCGCACGCCTCGGTCAGGCGAGGGGCGATCGCGGCCAGCGGCAGAATCTCCGCGGCCGCGCCGATCGCAGCGGCAGCCTTGGGCATCCCGTAAACCGCGCTTGTGGCCTTGTCTTGCGCGATCGTCAAACACTGCCTGTCGCGCAGGAGCTTCAGTCCACGAGCACCGTCGCGGCCCATGCCCGTCAGCAGGACGCCGACCGGGTCTCCCTGCCAGCGTTCGGCCACGCTTTCGAAGAACACATCCACGGAAGGACGGTAGGGATAGTCGCGCGGCTCGGCCCGGTAGCCGAGCTCGCCGCTGGCCTTGAAGACGAGATGGTCGGCGCTCGCGGCGATCAGCACCGCGCCGCGCTCCGGCCTGTCGCCTTCGCGGGCCGGGCGGACGGGCAGGCGGCAATGCTGGCCGAGCCAGCTGGCGAAGCCAGGGACGAACTGCTCGTCGAGATGCTGCACGAGGATGATCGCGGCCGGGAACTCCGGCGGCAATCCGCCGAGCAGGGTCGCGACGGCCGCAGGCCCGCCGGCGGAAGCGCCGATGGCGACGAGGCGTTGCGAGGGGGAAGCGGGAGCCGGCGGCCGGCGCAGGCTGCGGGGCGCGGGAGGCAGGCTGCGCGAGAGCCGGCCGATCGTGGCGATGCGGACGAGCAGCGCGGCGGTCTGCGCCGAGGAGTGGCCGTTCAGGCCGACGCTGGGAATGTCGACCGCATCGAGCGCACCATGGCCCATCGCGTCGTAGACTCCGGAGACATTGGCATCGACGCTGGCGGTGACCAGCAGGATCGGGCAGGGCGTTTCAGCCATGATCCGCCGCGTCGCCTCGACGCCGTCCATCTCCGGCATGTTGAGGTCCATCAGGATCAGGTCGGGCCGGTCGCGCCGGCAGGCCTCGACCGCCTCGCGGCCGTTCATGGCGATCCAGGCGACCTCGTGCTCGGCCGTGGAAACGATGACGCGCCGCAACAATTCGACAGCCATCGGCAGGTCGTTGACCAGCCCGATTCTCATGGAACGCCCCCACAGCGCATGATCAACCCCATGGCTCGCCGATCAGGTCGACCACGGCATGGATCAAAGTTTCGTCGTGGAAGCTCCCTTTGGTCAAATAGTAATCCGCGCCGGCATCCAGCCCGCGGCGACGATCCTCCTTGCGGTCCTTGTAGGAGACGATCATCACCGGCAGGTTGCGCAGGCCGGGATCGCGCTTGATCAGCGTGACGAGCTCGATGCCGTCCATGCGGGGCATGTCGACATCGGTGACGACGAGGTCGAAGGCATCGGAGCGCACCGCGTTCCAGCCGTCCATGCCGTCGACGGCGACCTCGACCTCGAAGCCGTGATGGTCGAGCAGCTTGCGCTCCAGCTCGCGCACCGTCAGCGAATCGTCGACGACGAGGATGCGCTTGCGCCGCTTCTGGCCTGCGCGCGTGACGCTGCGCTCCAGCGTCCTGAGGCGCCCGCCCGAGACCAGCTTCTCCATCGAGCGGATCAGGTCCTCGACATCGAGGATCAATACCGGCGAGCCGTCATCCAGCAGCGCGGCGGCGCTGACGTCCTTGACCTTGGCGAGGCGCGGATCGAGCGGCCGGACGACCAGCTCGCGCTCGCCGAGGAAGCGGTCGACCACGAGCGCATAGAGGTCGTCGCCCCCGCCGACGACGACCGTCGCCAGCTCTGTCCCGTCCGCCGCGACCTCGCCCCGGCCGAGAATCTCATGGGCCGTGACGAGCCCGACCTGCTGCTCGCCGTGGCGGAAATGCGGGCGGCCTTCGAGCAGCTCGATCTTGTCGCGCGGGAGCCGCAAGGCGCGGGCGATTGCGGTGAGCGGGAGTGCGTAAGGCTCGCCGTCGATCTCGACGAGGAGCGCGCGGATCACCGAGAGCGTCAGCGGGAGCTGAAGCTGGAAACGGGTGCCGATGCCGGGTTCGGAGGCGATGGTGACCTGGCCGCGCACCTGACGGACCATGGCCTGCACGGCATCGAGGCCGACGCCGCGGCCCGAGATGTCGCTGACCGTTGCCTTCATCGAGAAGCCGGGCAGGAAGAGGAATTCGAGCAGTTCCTCCTCGCTGAGGTCCCAGACCGTCTCGGCCGTGGTCAGATTGCGCGCAAGCGTCGCCTGCCGGAGCGCTTCGATATCGATGCCGCCGCCATCGTCCGAGACGATGATCTGGAGCAGGCCGGCATTGTGCCGGGCTTCGAGCCGCACCAGGCCCTCGGCCGGCTTGCCGTTGGCACGGCGCTGCTCGAGGCTCTCGATGCCGTGATCGACGGCGTTGCGCAGGAGGTGGCCGAGGGGGGCGTCGAGCTGGTCGAGGATATCGCGGTCGATGCTGGTGGCGCCGCCGACGATGTCGAGGCGCACCGTCTTGCCGAGCGCCCGGCCGATATCGCGGACATTGCGCTGAAAATGCCGGACGCCGTCCTCGAAGGGCCGCATGCGGCTCGCCAGCGTCTCGTCATAGAGCCGATTGGCGAGATCGGTCGCGCGCCGGTCGACCGTATCCATCTCGTCGAGACGCTGGGCGAGGAGCGCCTGGCCTTCGGCCAGCTTGAGCTGCGCGGTTGCCAGCGCCTGGGCGGCGCGGCCATCGGCCTCGGCCGGCATGGCGGCGCGCAGATCCTCGAAGCTCTTGGCGAGTTCGGCCTGCACGCGCCGCAGCCGCAGCAGGCCGTCATTGAACGGCCGCAGCCGGCGCGCCGACATCAGAGACTCGCCGGCGAGGCCGAGCAGGCGATTCAGGCTGTCGGCGGTGACCCTCACCATGCGTTCGCCAGCTGCGCCATCTCCTGTCGGGGCTGGCGTGTCGGCAAGGACAGGCGCCGGGGGAGCGGCCGCGTCGGTGACCGGGGCCTTGTCCGTAGGAGTTGAAACGTTCTGAGCGGGGCTCGGTGCGGGCGCCTCCACTTCGTCGGAGGCCTGCCGCAAGACCTGCGCGAAAGCCTCGATCCTGCTCCTGGTCTGCGCCTCGGGCTCCTCCGTCCCGGCTGCGATCGCCGCAAGAAGGTCCAGCCCTGCCAGCAGCGCGTCGATATGCCGTTGGTTCAGCCGGAGCTTGCCGTGCTGCGCGGCGACGAGGCATTCCTCCATCTCGTGGGCGACCTGCACGGCCGGCGAGAGGTCGATGATGCGGGCGGCGCCTTTCAAAGAATGGGCCGCGCGCATGCAGGCTTCGAGATGAAGCGCGGCGGTCGGGTCGCGCTCGAGGGCGAGCAAGCCTGTCGTGAAGGCCTGCGATTGCGCCGCAAGCTCGGCCCGGAACAGCTCGAGCATGGAGAGGTCGCTGAGATCCTCGCCGCTCATGCGATGCTCCGGTCGATCAGGTCGAGCAGCCGCTGCGCATCGAGGCAACCGACCGCGCGGCCCTCCCACGGAATCATCGTCGCGACGACGCTCGCTGCCGAGCGGCCGACCGTCGCCGGCACGGCCGCGCGCTCATCAGCGCGGTAGGCGTGGAGGCCGTGGACCTCGTCGACCTCGAAGGCGACGTGCCGCGCCTCCTCGCCGGTGACGACGAGGCGCGGGAAGACGGCGATGCGATCGGTGCCGCGTGAGGGGCCTGCACCGCCGATGCCAAGCAGGGCCTGCAGCGAGACGCAGATCAGCAACTCGCCGCGCACGTTGACGATGCCACGGACGGCCTCGCTGCGGCGATGAGGCAGGGAATGGACCGGGCGCGGCTCGGCGATCTCGCGGCAGATCGCGGCGGGCAGGCCGAGCCATTCCTCGCCGATGCGGAAGATCAGGACGCTGTCGATCTCCTCGCCTTCGGGCGCCTTCTCGTCACGCGCCGCGAAATGCTGGGTCCACTCGTCGCGATAGCCCGGCGGCAGGGGCCGGTCGAGCAGCCTGCGGGCGATCTGCGCATGGGTCGGGCAATTGCGGCAATGGAGCTGCTCCTCCAGCTCCGGGCAGGACCGGTCGCCGCTGACGCCGATCTCGCGCCAGCATTCGTCGATGCTTTCGCTCGTCATCGGGGCGTTTTCGACAGTCATCAGGTGCCGCTCCGCTTGGCCAGCCGGTCGAGCCGGTCAGCGAGGGCCTTGGCGGCGCCATGGTCGCCCTGGCGCTGCTGGAGCAGCCGGAGCTGGGCAAGGGCTCGCTGGTGGTCGGGCGCCAGGTAAAGCGCCTTGCGGTAGTTCCGCATGGCGTCCTCGACCGCATCCGCGGCGTCATGCGCCAGCCCCAGCCAGTAGAACGCATCGGGCGAGGGGCCGAATTCGGCGATATGGCGTTCGGCCGCGGCGCTTACTTCGGTCAACCGCCCGGCATCGGCCGCGCGCTCGATCCCGGCGAGGCTGGCGGCCGCCCGGTCAGGCGGTGGAGCAGATGGCGGGGTGGGGGTGGCCTTCTGCGCAAAGGGGCGAGGCGTGGGTTTGGGCGCCTGCGGCAGGGGGGCTGCCTTCACTGGGGCTGGTCTCGGCTTTCGTGCAACCGGCGGCTCGGCCGGCTTCACGCGTGCGGCCGCCGCCTTGACGAAGGCGAAGGCGCGCGGGAAGCGCACCGAGGCGAAGCCGCACAGGACCGGCAGGCCGGATTCCGCCGGGCCGACCAGCAGCAGGCCGTCATCGGCCAGCATCTGCCGGAGCCTGATCAGCGCTGCTCCCTGTGTTTCGCGGTCGAAATAGATCAGCAGGTTGCGGCAGAAGGCGACGTCATAAGCCTCCTGGCCGATCGGTGTCGCCGCCGCGAGCACGTTGCCGAGACGGAAGCGGACATGCCGGCGGACGCTGTCATGCGGCCTGAAGCCGCCCTCCGCCGCTTCGAAATAGCGGTCGCGAAAGGCGATGTCGGCGCCGCGGAAGGAGTTCTTGCCGTAGATCGCGCGCTCGGCATGGACGAGATTGCGGCTGCTGACATCGACCGCATCGATCTGGAAGCTGCCATTCGGAAAGCTCGCATCGAGCAGCGCCATCGCGATGGAATAGGGTTCCTCACCGGTCGAGCAGGGCAGGCTGAGCAGTTTCAGCGGGCGGTTGCCGGCCCGGTTCTCGCGCAGATGCCGGATCATCGCGCCGAACGCCTCGCGGTCGCGGAAGAACCAGGTCTCGGGAACGATGACGGCGTCGACCAGCTCCTGCCGCTCGGCCGTGTCGCTCGTGACGAAAGCCCAGTAGGCGTGGAGATCGGAGATGGCGCAGGCCGTCATCCGCCGCTTCAGGGCATGGCGGATGACGGAGGCGCCGACCGTCTCCATGCTCAGGCCGATGGTCTCCCTGAGCAGCTTCTCGAAATCCCGGATCGGAGCGGTTTCGTCCATCACGGCTCCGCCATTGGCTGACGGAACAGGATGTCGCGGATTTCGGGCGTGAGCAGGGCTTCGCCCCGGACCCACTGGATCAGCCCGCGCTCGTCGCTCGCGACCGGGCCGAGATAGGCCGGCATGCCGGCCTCGACGCCGGAGGTGGTGAAGTCGGCTCGATCGCGCTCGATGGTCTCGACGGCCTGCTCGACCAGCAGGCCGAGGAGATCGTCACCGCCGGGGCCGGACGGATAGCGCAGCAGGATGATGCGGGTGCTCAGGCGCGGCTCGGCCGGGCGCCCGAGCGCGAGCAAGGCGAGATCGACGACGGGGACGGGCCGGCCGCGATAGCTGATCGCGCCGGCAACACCCGTGGGCGCGCCAGGCAGTTGCTTGGTCGCGAGCAGCGGCAGCACGGCCGCGACCTGCCCGGTATCGAGCACGTAGCGGTCCTGCCCCAGCTGGAACATCAGAAACAGCATCGCGCGGTTCCGTTCCGCCTCTCTTATCAGGCGCGCAGTTTGAAGCGCGAGATCGAGCTGCGCAGCCCGTTCGAGACCTGGTTGAGCTCGTCGATGGCCAGCGTCGACTGCTGCAGGGATTCGACCGTCTGCTGGGCGGCCTCGCTGAGCTGGGAGAGCGCCTCGCTGATCTGGCCGGCACCGGTCGCCTGCGCCTGCATGCCTTCGTTCGCGCCCTCGAAGCGCGGCACCAGCCCCTGGACCTGTTCGATGATCTCCGAAAGCTGGCCGCCGACCTGCTGCACCTCCTGCATGCCGCGGCGGACCTCCTCGGAGAACTTGTCCATGCCCATCACGCCGGCTGCGACGGCCGACTGGATATCCTTGACCATCTGCTCGATATCGTAGGTCGAGACGGCGGTCTGGTCGGCGAGGCGGCGGATCTCGGTCGCGACCACGGCGAAGCCGCGGCCGTATTGCCCGGCCTTCTCGGCCTCGATCGCGGCATTCAGCGAGAGCAGGTTGGTCTGGTCGGCGACCTTGGTGATGGTGGTGACGACCTGATTGATGTTGCCGGCCTTCTCGCTGAGGATCGCGAGCTTGGCGTTGATGGCGCCGGCGGCCTCCATCACCTGCCGCATCGTACTCTCCATGCGCGCCAGTCCGGCCTGCCCGCCATTGGCGAGCGTCGCTGTCTGCTCGGCGACGGCGGAGACCTCGTCCATCGTATGGGCGAGCTCGTTGGAGGTGGCGGAAATCTCCTTGGCGGTCGCGCCGATCTCGGTCGTGGTGGCGGCGATCTCGTTGGCCGTCGCCTGCTGTTCCTTCGAGGTCGCGGCGACCTCGGTGATCGAGGTGTTGACCTGGATGCTCGATTTCTGAATCTGGCCGATCAGCCCGGCGAGGTCGTCTGCCATGGCATTGACGCCATCGGCGAGCGTGCTGAACTCGTCGCGACGCTCCAGCGTCAGGCGCTCGCTGAAATCGCCCTGCCGCATGTGATCGACGATGCCGAGCAGCTTGCCAAGGGGCACCGTGACGGCCCGGAACAGCAGATAGCCGCAGAGGACCGCAAGGACGACCGCGATCGCGAAGCAGACCATCAGGCCCAGCTCGGCGGCGCGGACGATCGCGACGATCCGGCGGGTCGATTCGTCGGCTTCGGCCTTGTTGAAATCGACCATCCCGCGGAGCGTGTTGCGAACCTTCACGCCGATCGGTTCGAGGTCGCGCTTGACGGCGGCGGACTGATCGAAGGCTTCCCCTTTCGCTGCCGCCTGCTTGCCGGCAGCCAGGATCGCATCCTCCGCCGCCACGAATTGTTCGATGAGTTGCGAGGCAGCCGCATGGTTGCGCCGGTCCGTCTCTGAGTCGACCGTGCGCTCGTAGGATTTGAGCAGCTCGCGGACCCTTGCCCGGTTGGCAAGGATCGCATCGGCGGCCTGGCTCACCTCTGTCGTGTTGTCCGCCCGTCCCAGATCACGGGCGAACTGGTTGCTATCCGCCCAAACCACCATCAGCTGCGCGCTGTAATAGAGAGCCGGAACGGTCTTGGTCTCGACCTCGACCACCTCCCGCTCGGTCTGGAGGAACCAGAGATAGCTGGCGCCCGCCATGGCGGACATCACCGCGAGGATCGCGGCGAAGCTGATCAGGATGCGGCGGCGTATCGTCAGGCTCTTCATCGCTCAATCCATCGTCGCGGCGCTACCGGCGGGGGCCGGGCCGGCTGCCGCCGTGATCATGAGCCGAATCGTTCGCAGATCATTGTTAGCGAGGAGTTATTGCGTCTCCGTTGCGGAAACGCCTCGAATGATGGCTGTGGACGCGTATGACCGCGATCGTCGGGTCAGGCGACACGGGCCTGAGGCAGGAAGCGCTCGGCCGCGAAGGGTGCCGGGTCGCACAGGGTCGGTGCGCCGGTCATCATCTCCGCGAGCAGTCGTCCGGTTGCCGGCCCCAGCGTGAAGCCGTGATGGGCATGGCCGAAGGCGAACCAGAGGCCGCGATGCCGGGGAGCCGCGCCGATGATCGGCAGCATGTCGGGCAGGCAGGGGCGGGCGCCACGCCAGGGCTCGGCATCGAGCCGGCGCCCCAGCGCCATGATCCGCCGTGCGATGCGCTCGGCCCGGTCGAGCTGCCAGGAATCGGAGGGCTCGTCGCGCCCGGCCAGTTCGATGCCGGTGGTCAGGCGCGCGCCGCGACGCATGGGGGTCAGCACGAAGCCGGCCTGAGCATCGCAGAGCGGATGGCGCGGCGCCGTCTCGGCGGCGCTCTCGTAATGCATGTGGTAGCCGCGCTTGAAGCCGATCGGGAAGCGATAGCCGAAGCGCTGGACGAGATCGTTCGACCAGGGACCGAGCGCGACGACCGCCTCGGGGGCCTGCCAGCTCCCGCCATCGGCGGACAATCGCCACGTCCCGTTGTCGTGCTGCAGGCTCTGCGCGTCGGCGGCTTTCAGTATGCCGCCACGTGCCACGAAGAGTGCGGCATAGGCACGGGTCACCGCACCGGGATCGCTGACGGTGACGGGGTCGCGCCAATGCACCGCGCCGGACACGCTGCCGGCAAGCAGGCCGGGCTCCAGACGGCGCAGCCCGTCCTCGTCGAGCAGGTCATAGTTGAGGCCATAGGCGGCGAGTTCGGCCGCCCCGCGGGTCGCAACATCGAAGCCTTGCCGGGTGCGGTAAAGCTCGATCCAGCCTTCGCCGCGCATCAGCGCCTCGGTCCCGGCGGCTGTCGTCCAGCGCCGATGCTCGTCGATGCAGCGCTCGATCAATGGCAGGATGGCGCGGCCGAGCCTGTCGAGCCGGCTCGGGGCGGAGTTCCACCAGTAGCGCGCGAGCCATGGCGCCATGCGCAGCAATGCTGCGGGCCGGTAGCGGACGGCGATCGAGCGGTTCGAGGCCAGGCTGACGAGCGTCGGAAGATCGCGCGGGAAGGCATAGGGCACGACGGAAGAGCGCTCGATCAGCCCGGCATTGCCGTGGCTGGTCTCGGCGCCCGGCTCGCCGCGGTCGACGAGCAGCACGCGCCGCCCGCGCTCCTGCAGGTGCAGCGCCACGCTGACGCCGATGATGCCAGCGCCGAGCACGATCACATCGGCCTGTTCAGTCGCGGTCGCCATCGTCGCTGGAATCCTCCCCACCCGCCTGGAATAGGCGCAGCGGACCCGAGCCTCAAGCGAAGCCTTTTGACAGTCCGACGGAAAAATTTCTTGATCCCCCGGAGCGCGAGAGTGCCGATGTCAGAGACGCTCCGCCAGAGGAACGCCATGAGCTTCACCGTCCTGACCGCCGAGTTCTCGCATGAGAGCAACACCTTCAGCCGCTGCCCGGCCGACTATGCCGCCTTCATCGATCGCGGCATCCAGCTCGGCGAGGACGCCATCGCCGCGCGGGGCGAGGCCAATACGCCGATCGCCGGCTTCCTCGACATCGGGCGCCCGGCCGGATGGACGGTCATCCATGCGATCAGCGCCGCCGCCCAGCCTTCCGGCCCGGTGACGCGCGATGCCTTCGAGCGGATCGCCGGCGTCATCGTCGAGGCCGCCAAGGCCCATGCCGGAAAGATCGACGGCGTGCTCCTCGGCCTGCACGGTGCCATGGTCACGGAGTTCTGCGAGGACGGCGAGGGTGAGCTGCTGGAGCGGGTGCGTGCCGTGCTCGGGCCGGATGTGCCGATCGGCATCACGCTCGATCCCCATGCCAACGTCACCCGCAAGATGACCGATCTCGCCAATATCGTCGTTTCCTACAAGACCTATCCCCATGTCGACATGCGCGAGATCGGCAAGCTCGCCGCCGGCATCCTACAGCGGACGATGCAGGGCAAGATCAGGCCGGTGACGCTGCGTGCCGAGCGGCCGATGCTGGAGGAGGCCAATAGCGGGCGCACCGATATCGGCCCAATGGTCGAGCGCATCGCCAAAGCCAGGGCCTACGAAAAGGAGGCCGGCGTCTTCGCCGTCAGCGTCAATGGCGGCTTCGGCAATGCCGATATCCATGAGGTCGGCCCGACGGTGCTCGTTACCTGCGAGGGCGACCGTGAAAAGCATCAGGCCTTCGCCGAGGCGCTGATGGAGGACATGTGGCAGCGCCGCTTCGAGAAGGTCACGAATTTCCTCTCGGTCGAGGACGCGGTCGCGGAAGCGAAGTCCCATGTCGCGACGAAGGGGCCGCTGATCATCGCGGATTACGCCGACAATCCCGGTGGGGGCGGTTATGGCGACGCGACGGGCCTGCTCAGGGGCATGATCGCGGCCGATCTCAGGCACGCCTGTTTCGGCCCGCTGGTCGATCCGGAGGTCGCGGCCGAGCTGCGCAAGGGCCAACCGGGCTCGACGGTTTCGGTTCGCCTCGGCGGCAAGGTCGATCCTGCGATCGGCGGCGGGCCGCTCGAACTCACCGGCACGCTCGTCAGCGTCAGCGATGGCAGTTATGTCGGTGACGGCCCGATGATCGGCGGGTTGCAGGCGAGCTGGGGGCCCTGTGCCGTGCTGCGCGTGGGCGATATCGAGATCCTCGTCACCACGATCCGCGCCCAGATGAACGACCTGCAGCAGTTCCGCGCTTTCGGCATCGACCCGGCCACGAAGCGCGTCGTCGGGCTGAAGTCGATGCAGCATTTCCGCGCCGCCTTCGAGCCGATCGCCGGCAAGGTGATCGTTTGCGACAGCGGGGCGCTGTGCACGCCCGATCTCAGCAAGCTGCCTTATCGCCGGGTGCGCCGGCCGCTCTATCCGCTCGACAAGGTGGCGTGAGAAGAGGTTATCGCCCCGGCTCAGGCCGGGGCGATGGCCGCCTTGCGGGCGATGACTTGCCTGAGGAAAACCGGCGCGCCGATGATGAGCCCGGCCACGATCGAATAAGGCGTGGCCAGGATCATCGGCAGGGCGGCGAGGGCAAGGACCAGCCGCTCCCACATCACCAGCGGTGCCAGGAGCCAACCGGAGAAGGCGGCCGAGAGCAGGGTGATGCTGGCGAGGCAGGCGGCGGTCGACCCGACGAACTCCATCCAGGTGAAGCCCGGCGCCATGATCAGCATGGACGGCGAGAACACGAAGACGAAGGGCACCAGCACCTTGCCGAGCGCCAGCCGGAAGGCAGTGTTGCCGGTCTTGAACGGGTCGGCGCCGGCCATGCTCGCCCCGGCATAGGCGGCGATCGCGACCGGCGGCGTGATGTCCGCGAGGACGCCGTAATAGAACACGAAGAAATGGGCGACGAGCGGGTTGACGCCGAGCATGCCGAGCGCGGGCGCCGCCACCGTCACCATGATGATGTAGTTCGCCGTGGTCGGGACGCCGCAGCCGAGCAGGATGCAGACCACACCGGTCAGCAGCAGCGTGAAGAACAGCGTTGCGCTCTTGATGTCGAAGGGCAGGAAGGGGACGAGATCGATGAGGCCCTTGGCCCATTGATCGGCAAGCGAGGTCACGATCCAGGAGATCTTGAAGCCGACGCCGGTCAGCGTCACCACGCCGACGATGATGCCGACGGTCGCCGCGGCCGCACCGACGCCGATGGCGTATTTCGCGCCGAGGACGAAGGCATCGACCATGTCGTTGACGCGGCGGCGACCCTCGGCCGAGCGCAGCAGCACGCCATGCGCCATGACGGCGAAGGCGGCGGTGACCAGCGCCGCGTTGACGCCCGGCACGCGCAGCAGTTCGGTCGGCGCGGCAACGCCGATGGCGAGCGCCAAAGCGAGCGCCGCGCCTGCCCGGTAATGCGCGAGGCCGACCAGCATGCAGCCGGTGATGCCCCAGAAGGCGGCGAGATAGGGCGTGTAGCCGGTGAAGAGCACGACGATCAGCGCGAAGAGCGGTGCGATCGTCGGCCAGTCGCGGGCGAAGACTTCGCGCAGCTTCGGTGCCTCGGCATCGGTCATGCCGCCCATGCCGGTGCGGCGGGCCTCGAAATGCACCTGCATCAGCACGCCGAAGAAATGCATGAAGGCCGGCACGATCGCGGCGATGACGATGGTCGCGTAGGGCAGGTTGAGGAACTCGACCATCAGGAAGGCGGCGGCGCCCATGATCGGCGGGGTGATCTGGCCGCCGGTCGCGGCGGTCGATTCCACGGCTGCCGCGAAGTGGCGCTGGTAGCCGAGGCGGATCATCATCGGGATGGTGAGCGAGCCGACCGTGACGGTGTTCGCCACGGAGGAGCCCGAGATCATCCCGAACAGGGCCGAGCCGAAGATCGAGACCTTGGCGGGGCCGCCGGCGAAGCGGCCGGCGACGGCCGCGGCGACGCCGAGGAAGAGGCGGCCGAGGCCGATGCGCGTCGCCAGAACGCCGAACAGCACGAAATGGAAGACATAGGTCGCGACGACGCCGAGCGCGACGCCGTAGACGCCCTGGCTGGTCAGGTAGAGATGGTTGACGAGGTTCGACCAGGTCGCGCCCGGATGCAGGAAGATGCCGGGGAACCAGTTGCCGAAGATCGCATAGACGATGGCGAAGAGCGCGATCAGCGGCAGGCCCCAGCCGATGGCGCGTCGCGTCGCCTCGATCATGAGGACGATGGTGATCGTGCCCATCGCGACGTCGAGCGGCGAGGGATTGCCGACGCGGAAGGCAAGGTCCTCGAAGATCCAGGGCACGTAAAGGCTGGCGACGGCGACCGCGACCGCGAAGACCCAGTCATAGAGCGGCACGCCGCCGGGGCGGAGCACGGTCGAGGGATAAACGGTGCCGGCCTCGCTCTTGCGCGCGGCGAAGACGAGGAAGATCAGGCCCAGCACGAAGGCGAGATGGATGCCGCGATGCGTGGTTTCGCGGAGCAGGCCGAAGCCGGCGGTGTAATAGTGGAAGGCCGACAGCGCGAGCAGCAGGCCGCCGATCAGCAGCGCGGTGCCATGCGGCACCTTGCGGAACTGCATTTCCGGATCGAGTTCTTCCTCGAGCTTGGCGAGTTCGGCGGCGGAGGGCTGATGGGCCATGCGGATCTGCCTGCGGCTATCGGCGTCAGCCGACCGGGAATAGAAGACACCGTCATTCCGGACGGGCCGCGATGGCGGCACCAATCCGGGACGACGGTGTCAGTACGGGGCGAAACCCTGCTTACTTGAGCAGGCCGGCTTCCTTGTAGAACTTCTCGGCGCCGGGATGCAGCGGCACGCCTTGCAGGCCGGAGAGCGCGGTCTCCTTGCGGATCACCTTGCCCTTGGCGTGGCCGGCATCGAGCGCGGCGCGGGCCTTGTCGCTCCACAGGCCCTTGGTCACGGCATAGACGGTGTCGGCCGAGATCTTCGAGGAGGTGACCCAGTGGGCGCCGACCGCGACGGTCTTGACAGCACCGACATCCTTGTAGGTGCCGGCCGGGATCTCGTCGGCGGCGAAGAAGGGCGATTCCTTGGCGAGCTTCTCGGCCGGGGCGCCGGTGATCGGCAGGATGTCGATGCCCGAGCCGGTCGAGGCGAGCTCGGAGATCGCCGCGGCCGGGAAGCCACCGGTGAAGAAGAAGGCATCGACCGAGCCGTCCTTCATCTTCTCGGCCGCCTGGTTCGGCTTGAGATATTCGGCGGTGATGTCCTTCTCGGTGACGCCGAAGGCGGCGAGGATCGCCTTGGCGTTGAGCAGGGTGCCGGAGCCCGGTTCGTCGAGCGAGACCTTCTTGCCCTTGAGATCGGCGACGCTCTTCACGTTCGAGGCCTTGCGGACGACGAGGTGGACGCTCTCGGGATAGAGATTGGCGATGGAGCGGAGTTCCTCGACCTTCGGCTTGCCCTCGTAGACGCCGGTGCCGGAATGGGCCCAATAGGCGACGTCGGCCTGCACGAAGCCGGACTCGGCCGCGCCGCCGACGATGGCGTTGACATTGGCGACCGAGCCGTTGCTGGCGACGGCGGTCGCGACGAGCTGCGGCGGGGCGGAGATCGCGTTCGCGATCAGGCCGCCGATCGGATAATAGGTGCCGGCCGTGCCGCCGGTGCCGATGCGGAAGAAGGCCGGAGCCTGGGCGACGGCGATGCCGGCCGCCACAGCCAGGGCGCCGAGCGCGAGGCCGGCAACGGCAAATTTCGAACGAAGACGCAGAGACATTCAGTCAACCTCCCGTGAAAGGGGGCAATCTCGGCAGGATCGGGCGCGGGATCAATCGGAAATTCGGCGCAGTCGGCGCGATCAACAGCGATATGGCCGAATCCGACGGCTTCCGGGACGCGAAACGCATTCCGGCATGCAGTGGGGGCATTGCCGTGGTGCCGGCTCATGAAATTGTGCCCGTGCCGGTGATCCTCTAGAGCCTTCGACCGCGTCACGAGGCGGGAATCGGCCTGCCGGGGACGCCACGGGACCTCCCGAGATGACCGCCAGCGCGCCGACTGCCTCCCTGCCGCAACGGGCCATGATGCCGGTGCTGATCGCACTCAGCGTGACGCATCTGCTCAACGATATGATCCAGTCGCTGATCCCGGCGATCTACCCGATCATCAAGGAGGCCTACCGGCTCGATTTCGGCCAGATCGGCCTGATCACGCTGACCTTCCAGGTCTCGGCCTCACTGCTGCAGCCGGCGGTCGGGCTCTACACCGACAAGCACCCGATGCCCTATTCGATGGTGGTCGGGATGGGTTTCACGCTCTCGGGGCTGATCGGCCTCGCCTATGCCGGCAGCTACGGCTTCCTGCTGCTCTCGGCGGCCTGCGTCGGCATCGGCTCCTCGATCTTCCATCCCGAGGCGACGCGGATGGCGCGTAACGCGTCCGGCGGCCAGCATGGTCTGGCGCAGGGCATCTTCCAGGTCGGCGGACAGACGGGCGGGGCGCTCGGGCCGCTGCTTGCTGCCTTCATCATCGTGCCGCGCGGGCAGGGCAGCCTCGCCTGGTTCTCGGTCGCGGCGCTCGTCGCGATGATGTTGATGGTCTGGACCGCTGCGAGCTATGCAAGGCTCGACAAGGCGCGGCCGCCGAAGGTGGCAGCGGCGAGCGCGCCGGCAGCCCGGCCGGGCAAGCGCTCGGTCGCCTTCGCGATCACGATCCTGATCATCCTGCTGTTCTCGAAGAACGCCTATTCGGCGAGCTTCTCCTCGTTCTACACCTTCTACCTGATGGGCAAGTTCGGCATCTCGATCCAGAACTCGCAGGTGATGCTGTTCCTGTTCCTCGCCTCCTCGGCGGTCGGTGCGCTGGGCGGCGGCATGCTGGGCGACCGGATCGGCCGCAACAAGATCATCTGGTTCTCGATCCTGGGCGCGCTGCCCTTCACGCTGATCCTGCCCTATGCCGACCTGTTTTGGACCGGCGTGCTGACGATCGTGATCAACCTGATCATGTCGAGCGCCTTCGCCGCGATCCTGATCTATGCGCTGGAGCTTTTGCCGGGCCGCGTCGGGCTGGTCGGCGGCTTCTTCTACGGGCTGTCTTTCGGCCTCGGCGGCCTCGCGGCGGCGCTGCTCGGCGAGTTCGCCGACCATCTCGGCATCGAGATGGTCTACAAGATCTGCTCGTTCATCCCGCTGATGGGCTTGCTCGCCTGGTTCCTGCCCCGCCTCAGTGAGGGCACGAAGGGCGCCAAGGTCGGGCATTAGGCCCGGGCTATCACCACTGGAACCACGCGGTCATCCCGGGCTTGACCCGGGATCCATTCCGGAGTGCTTCCGAAGAAGGTTCAGGCATGGATCCCGGATCTCCGCTTCGCTGCGTCCGGGATGACACGCGTTTTCTGGAGACAGTTGTCGGAGAGTTTCAGAGCGCCAGCTTGCCGGCCTTGGCGGCGGCGTAGCGCTCGTTGACCTTCTTCCAGTCGACCACGTTCCACCAGCCCTTGAGGTAGTCGGCGCGGCGGTTCTGGTACTTCAGATAATAGGCGTGTTCCCAGACGTCGTTGCCGAGCAGGACCATCTGCTTGTCCATGATCGGGCTGTCCTGATTGGGCTTGCCGAGCAGAGCGAGCTTGCCGGCCTTGTCCACGGTGACGAAGACCCAGCCGGAGCCGAAGACGCGCAGGCCCGCCGCCTCGAAATCGGCCTTGAACTTGTCGAAGCCGCCGAGATCGCGAGTGATCGCCTCGGCAACCTCGCCGGTCGGCGCGCCGCCGGCGCCCGGCGCCATGATCTCCCAGAACATGCTGTGATTGGCATGGCCGCCGCCATTGTTGCGGACGAGAGTGCGGATGCTGTCCGGGAGCTGGCCGAGATCGGCGATGAGCTCCCCGACCGAGGCCTTGGCGATGACGCCATTGTCCTTGGCGGCATTGTTCAGGGCGGTGACATAGGCCGCGTGGTGCCGGTTGTAGTGGATGTCCATCGTGGCTGCGTCGATATGCGGTTCGAGCGCATTGGCCTCATAGGCGCGCTTCGGCAGTGAGAACGGGCCGCTGGGCGCTGCGGGAGCGGCGGCCTGAGCCCAGACCCGCGGCGCGGCGGCGAGGGCAAGCGCGGCGGCGCCCAGGCCGATGAGGTCACGGCGGGAAACGGCGGAAACTGCGGTCATGGGAATCCTCCGGAAAGCGTTCGGGCGAGTTGGCTTCTGGCTCAACGCGCGTCTCCCCTCGCGGGTCCGCCGTCGATCGCCGCAGCTATAGCACGGCCGCGCATCGCGGTTGACCCAAGGGCAATATCACAATTCCGACGTGCATAAGGAGCGTGGTAAATCACCCGAACGGGCTCTTAACCGGCGATTTACCGCGTTTCTCTACGGTTCCGAGAGAAATCCTCCCGGGTTGAAGGGGCGTCCCGCCATGCATGCACTGGCTCGCAAGCTCGATCTGCCCGTTGGCGCGGCCGCGCCGGCCAATGGCGACGAGCCCGCAGGGACAGGCGCCGAGCGCGCGGTGCGCGAGATCGCCGCCCGTTTCGGCAAGCTCAGCGCGGAGATCACCGATATCTCCGGGCGCGTCGGCGATGTGACGCAGCAGTTCGACAAGCAGACGGCCGGCCTGCGCCGGGTGGTTGGCGCTGTCGAGCAGGTGTCGCAGGCCAACAACGCGATCCGGCAGGCAGCCGAGGGCGCGCAGGCGGCTGCTTCCGGCGTCCGCACCGGGCTCGAACGCGTGACGACCTCGGTCCGGCTCGGCCTCAATGCGGCGCAGGCGGATATCGCGACCCTGTCGCAGGAAGCCCAGTCGATGTCGCAGATCCTGGCGCAGGCCGTCGGCGACGCGCACAAGGCGCGGGCGTCGAGCGACGCGATCCAGTCGATCACCCGCGAGATCCAACTCCTGTCGATCAATGCCGGCGTCGAGGCGGCGCGCAGCGGCGAAGCCGGCAAGGGCTTCGCCGTCATCGCCGCTGCCGTGAAGGCATTGGCGGAACAGACGCGTGAGGCGACGGCGGCGAGCGCAGCCCAGCTCGACCTGCTGGTGAAGTCCGTCGACGCGGTCGCCCGCCGCAGCCAGGAGAATGCCCAGACGGCGCAGCGCGCCCAGGCGGGCAGCCAGACCATCTCGCAGCAGATCGGCGAGTTCGACAGCTTCGGCCGCTCGGTTGTCGAGCTGATCGGCGAGATCGAGGCGGTGTCGCGGCCGACGCGGGAGAACGCGGATGCCTGCGCCAAGGCGGGGCAGGATCTTGCCGCGCTTGTCGCCGGCGTCGATGCCTCAACGGACAATCTCCAGCAGGCCGGCCAGCGCACCGAGGCGCTGGTCGCGATCAGCGAGGGCATCCTCGGCTCGATCGCGGCATCCGGCGTGCGCACCGCCCAGTCGGAGCTGATCGCGACCGTGATGCAGACGGCCGGCACGATCGGCGGGATGTTCGAGGCGGCGCTCGAGCGCGGCGAGCTCACGTTGGCCGATCTGTTCGACGAGGCCTATCGGCCGATCCCGGGCTCGGACCCGGTCCAGCACATGACGCGCTTCGTGGCGCTGACCGACCGGCTGCTCCCGCCCTTGCAGGAAGAGCTTCTGACCTCGAATGGGCGGATCGTGTTCTGCGCCGCGGTGGACCGCAACGGCTTCCTGCCGACGCATAACCGCAAATATGCGCAAGCCCAGGGTAGCGATCCCGTCTGGAACAACGCCAATTGCCGCAACCGGCGCATCTTCGACGATCGGACCGGGCTCGCCGCGGCGCGCAACCGCAAGCCGTTCCTGCTGCAGAGCTACCGGCGCGACATGGGCGGCGGGCAGTTCCTGGTGATGGAAGACCTGTCCGCGCCGATCATGGTGAAGGGGCGGCACTGGGGCGCCTTCCGGTTCGGGCTCAAGGTCTAGCCGTCGAGTGTGCGTAACCTGTCGAGTTGAGTAAGCGAGTTCCTGAGTCAGCGCCATGCATATAGCGCCTTCCTTCCCGAACCTTTCGGTGCTGCTCATCGATCCGAGCCCGCATTACCGCCGGATCGTGCGCACCATGCTGTACCAGGCACAGCTCAACCGCATCTTCGAGGCGTCGGACCTGTCCTCGGCAGCCTCGACCTTCATTCAGAAGCAGCCGAACATCGTCATCCTCGACTGGGACATGCCGGAGGGGAACAGCGTCAAGTGCCTCGCGGCGATCCGCTCGTTCAAGACCTCGCCTTTCGCCAAGGCGCCGGTGCTGGTGATGATGGAGAGGCCGGACCGGCGCTCGGTCGTCCAGGCGGCGAAGCTCGGCGCGCATGAGATCGTCACCAAGCCGATTTCGCCGAACAATCTCTGGCTTCATCTCTCCGGCGTTATCAACATGCCCCGGAAATACCGTGAGGCTGAGGGCAAGATCACGCTGGTGCCGCGCGCGATCAGCAACGCCATCTTCTGACGGCTGCCCCAAGGTTCTCCCAAGCGAAGTCCAGTCGCCTCGGCGCCAATCGCCGCGTGCGCCCCGCTGCCAGAAATGCCCGATGATCATGCCGGATCTCTCGCCTGAAGCGCGATAGCGGCGCCGCCGATCTCGTCGGGGGCGGCCGGTCGAGCCGCTCCACAACGCTGCCTTGGCGGGCGACAACCTCAGGTAGGCCGCGCCTGCCGCGAAAACGCCAAGAGTATTGATGCGGCTGAACATATTTAGCGAAGTTTTTACCAGTTTGACGCGATGCTCCAGGCGCAATCCTGGGTCGCTCTTCATGGTCATCACCGTCTCGCTTCCCCCTTTCCTCGGCCGGACCGAGGCCGCGACGTTCCGCAACCAATTGTTGGTGGCGCTGGAACAGCGGGAAAGTATCGCCGTCGAATGCGCCGAGGCCGGGCCGCTGCCCAGCCTCTGGATCCAGCTTCTCCACTCCGCAGCCACCAGCGCCGCCGCGCGGGGGCTTTCGGTCACGCTCAAGGCGGCTTCCGAGGAATGCCGCGAATCCTTGCGGGCGATCGGCTTCCATGCCGCTCACAGCGCTCTCGTTCTGGAGTGATCAGGTATGAAAATCCTGGCGATCGACGATACCAAGACCCTGCTCAGCCTGCTCAGCCTGACGCTCCGCAATGCCGGCCATGAAGTGGCGGAGGCCGAGAACGGCGAGGACGGACTGAACAAGTTCGACCAGTTCCGCCCCGATCTCGTGATCACCGACCTCAACATGCCGATCATGGACGGCATCGAGTTCACGCGCGCCTGCCGCTCGCGCCCCGCCGGGCAGAACACGCCGATCATCGTGCTGACCACGGAGAACGGCGCCGAGATCAAGGCCGAGGGCCGCCGTGCCGGCGCCAGCGCCTGGATGGTCAAGCCTTTCGAACCCAACACGCTGCTCGGCCTCGTCGCGCGCTATCAGAACTGAAGGTCGGCCGATGGATCCGTTGGCAGAACTCAAGCAGACCTTCTTCCAGGAATGCGAGGAACTCCTTGGCGCGCTGGAGCTGAAGCTCCAGGCTCTCGACGAGGGTTCCACCGATCCTGAGGACGTCAATGCCGCCTTCCGCGCCATTCACTCGATCAAGGGTGGCGCGGGCGCTTTCGGCTGCACGGAGCTGGTCGGCTTCGCGCATGTCTTCGAGGCTTCGCTCGACCATCTGAGGTCCGGCCGCGTCGCCATCGAGGACGCGCCGTTCACGCTGTTCCTGCGTTGCGCCGACGCCGTCGCCGATCTGGTCTCGGCCGCGCGCAACGACGAGCCCGCGACCGAGCGTCCGGACCTGCTGGCCGCGCTCGAGCAGGTCGGCAAGGAGCCGCAGGCCGCCGCCGCGCCGCCGCCGCCGGCTCCCGCCGCGCCCGCTCCGGAACCGGTCGCGCCCGCCGCCAACAACGATGCGCCCATCGGCATCGCCGCACTCGGCAACCTGCTCGCCATGGTCGAGGCGAAGACCGCGGCTCCCGCAGCCGCAGCCTCCGATGACGGCTGGGACGACGAGCCCGTCGCCGCGCCTGCGCCGGCATCGAACAAGCCCGGCCGCGACGTGCATCTGCGCATCATGCCGGAGCCGGACCTGTTCCGCCGCGTGATCGAGCCGCGCGTCGTGCTGGGCTCGCTGCCGGCCGACGACATCGTTTCGATCCGCTGCGATCTGAGCCAGGTGCCGCCGCTCGAAAGCCTCGATGTCAGCGATTGCTGGATGCGCTTCGACGTGGACCTGCGCACCGAGCTCACCGTCGAGGACCTGCACGGCCGTTTCGATTTCAGCCTCGCGAACGAGGAATTCGAGATCAACTTCCCGGAGCCGGCCGCGATCGAAGCTCCGCAGGTCGCCGAGGCACCGGCTGCCGAACCGGAAGTCTCGAACTCCGTCGCCGCCGATCTCTCCGCGATTCTCGCCAAGCTCGGCGCCGCGCCGGAAGCAGCGAGCGAGCCCGATATCCAGCCGGTCGCTGCGCCGGCCCCGGTTGCCGTGGCCGCCCCGGTCGCCGCAGCCGAGCCGGTCGTCGCCCGCGCGGCGCCGCGTGCCCCGGCAGCTCCCGACAATTCGGCGCGCCAGCGCCAGGCCGTCAGCGTCCGAGTCGATCTCGACCGCATCGACAAGCTGATGAACCTCGTCGGCGAGATCGTCATCACGCAGTCCATGCTGGTCGAATGCGTCCGTTCGCTGCCCTATGACGTCCACGCCAAGACCGCAGAGGGCATGCTGACCCTGTCGCGCCAGACGCGCGAATTGCAGGACCATGTCATGGCGGTCCGCGCGCAGCCGGTGAAGGCCGTGTTCCAGCGCATGCCGCGCCTGGTCCGCGAACTGGCGCAGACGCTGGGCAAGGAAGTGCGCCTGGTGCTGGAAGGCGAGAACACCGAGGTCGACAAGACGATCATCGAGGAACTTGCCGATCCGCTGACCCACATGATCCGCAACTCGATGGATCACGGGCTGGAGACGCCGGACGAGCGCGTCGCTGCGGGCAAGTCGCGCGAGGGCACGATCAAGCTGATCGCCGAGCATCGCGCCGGCCGCATCGTCATCTCCGTCACCGATGACGGGCGCGGCATCGGCCGCGACCGGCTCCTGGCCAAGGCGCGTTCGCGCGGCCTCGTCGGCGCCGACGAGAAGCTCGCGCCGGAGGAGATCGACCAGCTCATCTTCGCCGCCGGCCTGTCGACGGCGGAGGTCATCAGCGACGTGTCTGGCCGCGGCGTCGGCATGGACGTCGTGCGCCGCAATGTCGAGTCGCTCGGCGGACGCATCTCGGTCGATTCCGAGCCGGGCCGGGGCTGCAAGTTCACGCTCGCCCTGCCGCTGACGCTCGCCGTGCTGGAGGGCATGGTGATCCGCTGCGGCGACGACCGCTACGTCATCCCGATCGCCTCGGTGATCGAGACGCAGCATCTCGCCTCGACCCCGATCGAGCGCCTGCCCTTCGGCCAGGAAGTCCTGCGCTGGCGCGGCGAGGTCACCCCGCTCTATCGGCTGGGCGACGTGATGGGCTCGATGGGCACGACCAACGAGAACATCGTGATCATCGCCGAGAACGAGCGCGGCAACAATGTCGGCATCGCCGTCGATGAGATCGTCGGCCAGCAGCAGGTCGTCGTGAAGAGCCTCGAGGCGAATTACGGCGCGGTCAACGGCGCCTCGGCGGCGACGATCCTCGGCGACGGCCTGGTCGCCCTGATCCTGGATATCGACTCGATGCTACGGCTTGCCGCGTCCGGCAGCCGAACCCCTCAATCTGACCTCAAGATGGCTGGATGACCATGACCCTCCAACTCGGCGAAAAGCACTTCTCGTCTGCACAGCCGGAAGCGGCTGCGCGCCGGATCGTGACCTTCAAGGTCGGCGACCGCACCTTCGGCATCGATGTCGGCATGGTCCGCGAGATCAAGGGCTGGCAGGCGACGACGCCGCTGCCGCATGCGGCCCCGCATGTGCGCGGCGTGCTCAACCTGCGCGGCGTCATCCTCGCGGTCTACGACCTGCGCACCGCGATCGGGCTCGGCGCCACCGATGCCACCGCGACCCATGTCATCGTGGTCGTCGATGTCGAGGACAAGACCGCCGGCCTGCTGGTCGACTCGGTCTCCGACATCGTCGACGTGCCGGTCACCGCGGTTCGCCCGGCTCCGGACCTAGAGCGCGACGAGCACGGCCTGATCGAAGGCCTCGTCCTGCTCGACACCGATATCGTCGCGCTGCTCGACCTTGCGGCGGTGATCCGCGATGGCGGCGCCGAGGCCCAGATCAAGACCAGCCGGGCCGCCTGACCATTTTGAGACCAGCCCGAGCGTAGCGTTCAATAAGCGGGCGAGAACAAGAAACGATCGAACCTTATGGGCAGCGCGCTCGGCCCCCTCTCACGTCTCTCGGTCAGCCAGCCGCTGCTCGCCGCCGGTTCGGCGGCGCTCGCCGGCAGCTTGGCATCCTACGCCGCTTCCGCCGGCGCGCCCGTCCTGGGCGCGGCCGCGGTTGCGACCGTCGCCCTGTTCGGTGGACTTGCGGCCTGGGGCGCGACACGCCCGCTCGCGCGCAGCGCGGCCGCCGCGGCCCGTCTGGCCGAAGGCGGCGACGTCACATTTCCCAACCTGTCCGGATCAGGCGAGGGGGCCGATCTGTCGCGCGCGCTCGCCGTCATCCATGAGCAGGGCCAGGAAGCCGAGCGGCTGCGCGCGGCGCTCGACCATGGCCGCGCCAGTGTCATGCTCTGCGATCCCGCCGGCCGCGTTGTCTATGTCAGCAAGGCGCTGCTGCGCTTCTTCGGCGAGGCGCAGGAGGATTTCCGCGCCGCCTTTCCGGGCTGTTCTGCCAAGGACATGCTGGGCCGCGTCATGGAGCGCGTGCAGGGCGAGCATCAGCCGCTCAGCGGACAGCCGGTGCGCCTGACGCTCGGCCGCCGCACGATCTGCCTGACCCTGACCGCGATGATGCGTGCCGACGGACGCAGCTTCGGCACTGCCGTGGAATGGCGTGAGATGACCGGGGACCTCAAGCTCGCCGGTGAAATCGTGACGCTCGTCGAGGCGGCCGAGGCCGGCGACTTTTCCCGCCGCCTGTCGTCGGAAGGACAGCCGCTGCCGCTCGGCCATGCGGTCAAGGGCCTGAACCGGATCAACGCGCTGCTCGAGGGCACGTTCGACCAGATGGCCGATGCCGTCTCCGGGATGGCAGAGGGCGATCTGAACCGCCGCGTCCCGGTGACCCATCAGGGCAGCCTCGGTCAGCTTCAGGACAGCCTCAACGAGACGCTCGAACGGTTTGGAGCGACATTCGAGACGATCCGGGCGACCGCCGGCCGGGTTTCGCAGGCCGCGGCCGAGGTCGATGCTGCGACCACGGAACTTGCGGCCGGTGCCGGGCGCGCTGCCGCCGATCTCGGCGAGGCTTCCGCCGCTGCCGAACAGGTCGCCGCTTCGGTCGGGCGCAGCAGCAGCCGCACCCGCGAGGCCGGTGAACTGGCCGGCGAGACGATGAGCGTCGCCCAGCAGGGGCAGGGCGTCGTCACCCGCGCGATCGGCGCGATCGAGCGGATCGAAAGCTCGTCGCTGAAGATTTCCGAGATCGTCGGCGTGATCGACGAGATCGCCTTCCAGACCAATCTGCTGGCGCTCAACGCCGCCGTCGAGGCGGCGCGTGCGGGCGATGCGGGCAAGGGCTTTGCCGTGGTCGCGTCCGAAGTGCGCTCGCTGGCGCAGCGCTCGGCGCAGGCCGCCAAGGACATCAAGCGGCTGATCGCCTCGTCGAATGGGCAGGTCGCTGAGGGCGTCGGCTTCGTCCGCGAGACCGGCACGGCGCTGGAGCGCATCGTCGCTGCGGCCGGCAAGGTGTCCGCGACAGTCTCGGAGATTGCCACGGCCACGGCCGAGCAGGCCGGAGGCGCCGGCGAGATGGGCCGCAGCGTCGCCAAGATGGACAAGGGCGTCAGGCAGAACAGCGACCTCGCCGAACGCAGCGCCGAAGCTGCGGCCGAGCTCGCCGATCAGGCAGCCGCGCTGCACGCCCATATCGAGGCGCTCGGCGGCCACCACAGCTTGCAAGGCGCTCCGGTTCCGGCCCGGCGCGGCGTCGCGCCCGCGGCGGCCCCGCTGCCCTCCCGGGTCGTGCAGCAGACACAGCATCGTCGCGTCGCCGCAGGCGGCCGGATGGGGATTTGAGTGATGAACAGACCTGCCTCGTCCAATCCCTTTGCGGCGGCCCAGCCTGCGATGGCCGACGTCACCCTGACCCGCGACGACATGAAGTTCATCGCGACGCTGGTCTATGAGCAGGCCGGTATCGTCATCCGCGAGCACAAGGAAGCGATGACGCGCGGCCGTCTGGCGCGGCGCGTCAAGGCGCTCGGCATGAATTCGGTTGCGGAATATTGCGCCTTCCTCAAGACGCCGCAGGCGGCGGGCGAGTTGCCCGAGCTGATCAATGCGGTGACGACCAACCACACCGCCTTCTTCCGCGAACGCCACCATTTCGACCATCTGCGCAAGGACGTGATGCCGCGGCTCCTGCAGGAGCGTTCGGGCCGGCGTGGCCGCATCCGGATCTGGTCGGCCGCCTGCTCGTCCGGCGAGGAGCCCTATTCGATCGCCGCTTCCTGCCGTGACGTGGTGGGGCCGCGCAGCGATCTCGACTTCAAGATCCTGGCGACCGACATCGACACCGACATCCTGACCCGGGCCGAAGCCGGCATCTATCCGGCGGAGCTGTTCGAGCGCCTGCCGTCCGACGTGAAGCCGATGCTCAAGCTCGAAGGCGGAGCCGGGCGGGGCGAGGCCCGGATCAGCGAGGAGCTGCGCCGGATGATCGCGTTCAAGCGACTGAACCTGATCGAGAAATGGCCGATGGGCGGCCCCTTCGACGTGATCTTCTGCCGCAACGTCTTCATCTATTTCGACACGCAGACCAAGGCCTCGATCCTCGACCGTTTCGTGACGCTGCTGGCGCCGGGCGGCTTCCTCTATCTCGGGCACTCGGAATCGCTGCCGCAACCGCACCCGAACCTGCGCCTGATCGGCCGCACCATCTACGAGAGGACTGCATGAGCGTCTCCCGGTCCTCCCGCCGCTATTTCGACCCGCGCTTCCAGGCGACGATCATCACCGTCGCGCCGGGCGAGCACGAGATCACCTCCGCCAAGGACGAGATCGTCGCGACCGTGCTCGGCTCCTGCGTTTCGGTGTGCATGCGCGATCCCGTCGCCGGTGTCGGCGGCCTCAACCATTTCCTGCTGCCGAAGAACAATGGCGGCTCGGATGCCAGCGCGGGCGAGCGCTATGGCGACACCGCCATGGAAGTGCTGATCAACGACCTGTTGAAGCGCGGCGCCAAGAGGAGCAATTTCGAGGCGAAGGTCTTCGGCGGGGCGCGCGTGCTTTCGGGCGCCACGATGCTTGCGATCGGCGACGGCAATATCGCCTTCGTCAACGAGTTCCTGAAGGTCGAGGGCATCCCGGTGGTGTCGCGGGATGTCGGCGGCACGCGTTCGCGGCGCATCCATTACCAGCCCTCGACGGGCCGGGCCTGGGTGCAGCATGTCCAGCCCACCGCGCGCGACAGCGGCCACGAGCAGGAAATCGCCTATCTCAACCGGCTCAAGACGCAGCCGGTGGCCGGTGAAGTGGAGGTCTGGTGATGGTTGTCGCGACGTCTTCCGCCGCTCCGGTCAAGGTCCTCGTCGTCGACGATTCCGTGCTGATGCAGAAGCTGATGACGCAGATCATCAATTCCGCGCCGGGCTTCGAGGTGATCGGCATCGCCGGCAGCGCCGAGGAAGGCTGGGACGCCATCCAGGAACTCCGCCCGGACGTGGTGACGCTCGATCTCGAACTGCCAGGTCGGCACGGCCTGAAGCTGCTGGCGCGCGTACTGAAGCAGGATCCGCTGCCGGTGCTGATCGTCTCGGCCTTCGGCGGGCCGGGCGCCGACAACACCATCCAGGCGCTGGAGCTCGGCGCGATCGACTTCATCGAGAAGCCGGATGGCACGACCCATACGCTCGACGGTTTCATGAAACATCTCGTCGCGGCGCTGCAGCGCGCCGCGGCCAGCCGCAAGATGATCGCCGCCGCCCGGCAGATGACGCAGATGGCCGCCGCCGCGCCGGCCCGTCCGGCCGCGCCCGCGCCGTCGCGGGAGCCGGCGCGCAGCGGCAAGACCTCGCTGATCGCGATCGGCGCCTCGACCGGTGGCGTGCCGGCCGTGCAGACGGTGATGCGCGATCTCGCCCATCTCAGGCTGCCGATCGTCGTCGTGCAGCACATGCCGCCGGGCTATACGGCGAAGTTCGCGGCGCGGCTTGCGACCGCGACGGGCCTCGATGTGCGTGAAGCCGCCGACGGTGATAAGCTGCGTCCCGGCATGGCCGTGGTGGCGCCGGGTGGGCCGCGGCATCTCGAGATCGAGGAGCGCCGCGGCGAGTTCGTCTGCGTGCTGCGCGAGGGGCCGCTGGTCAGCGGTCATTCGCCGTCCGTCGACGTGATGTTCCACTCCGTGGCACGCAGCGTCGGCAGCCATGCGGTCGGCATCCTGCTCACCGGCATGGGGCGCGACGGTGCAGACGGTTTGTTAGCCATGCGCAAAGCCGGCGCCGAGACGTTAATCCAAAGCGGGGAGACCTGCGTGGTAAACGGGATGCCGAAAGCGGCCTTCGAGATCGGAGCCGCCGACAGGGTCGTCCCGCTCAACCAGATCGGTGGAGCAGTCGGGCAGCTGGTCGGCGAGCGGCCGAATCTACGCACCGCGTAAGGAGCAAAAGTTATGTCAAAGGCCAGAAGCGAATACCGCATCCTGGTGGTCGACGACCAGAAGAGCATGCGCGGCCTGGCGACCTATTTCCTCAAGCAGATCGAATTCCAGGACATCGACGAGGCGGAGAACGCCCGCGAGGCCCTGATGAAGATGCAGACCAAGCGCTACGATCTGCTGCTGCTCGACTGGAACATGGACGGCATGAGCGGCATCGACCTCCTGCGCGCCATCCGCTCGGTGCCGGAGCTCAACCAGATCAAGATCATCATGGCGACCTCCGAGCGCTCGGTCGACAAGATGGACGAGGCGACCAGCAACGGCGCCGACCATTACGTCGTGAAGCCCTACGAATTGCGCGACCTCGAAGTGCGCGTGAAGAAGGTCCTCGCCTGCTGAGTGCTGGCAGTCGAGGCCTGCCGGTCTCGCCATCGTGAAGCGAAGCCCCGCGCCGGCCGGCTGCGGGGCTTTTTGCTTTGGGGCATGATGCTGCCCGTTCGGCTGTCGAACCGGAGAGAAGCCATGCTGCCGTCGCGCCGCCAGATCGTCGCCGGGATCGCCGGAGCGGCTGCTGTGGGTTTCGCTTCGCGTGAAGCTGCGGCGCAGGCCCTGACGGGCGCCCACGCCTTCGGCTTCGACAAGCCGGGCGGCGGGCGCATGCCGCTTGCCGATTATCGCGGCCGGCCGATCCTCGTCGTCAACACGGCGACGCGGTGCGGCTATGCCGGGCAGATGGCGACGCTGGAACAGCTTTGGCAGCGCTATCAGGCGCGCGGGCTGATGCTCGTCGCCGTGCCGAGCAATGATTTCGGCGGGCAGGAGCCGCTCGAAGGCGCGGCGATCGCCGAGGCCGCCCGCCAGAGCCATGGCGCGACCTACGCCTTCGTCGAGAAGACCGTGGTGCGCGGGCCGGAGGCGCATCCGTTCTATCGCTGGGCCGCTTCGGAGAAGCCGGCCGACACGCCGCGCTGGAACTTCCACAAATACCTGATCGGCCGGGATGGCGCGCTGCTCGGCGGCTTTCCGTCCGGGACGGACCCGCTCTCGCCGCAACTGGTGCAGGCGATCGGGCGGGAGCTGGCGGCCGGCTGAGCTTCCTTCGCCTTCGCGAAAAAAAACGCGGGTCATCCCGGACGGAGCGAAGCGGAGATCCGGGATCCATGCCTGAACCTTTATCGGATGCGCTCCGGAATGGATCCCGGGTCTCCCTCCGGTCGCCCGGGATGACCCGCGCTTCTTACTCTGACGGAAGCTATCTCACTTCTTCGGCCGGAACGCCGCGATCACTGCCGGGTCAGTTTCGAGCCAGGGCCCTTCGATCAGGTCGATGCAATAGGGGATGGCGGGCATCACCGCGTCCAGGCATTCGGCGATGGCACGGGGGCGGCCGGGCAGGTTGACGATCAGCGACTTGCCGCGGATGCCCGCGGTCTGGCGCGAGAGGATCGCGGTCGGCACCTTGGCGAGGCTCACCTGCCGCATCAATTCGCCGAAGCCGGGCATCGGCTTCTCGACGACGTCCTCGGTCGCCTCCGGCGTGACGTCGCGCGGGGCCGGGCCGGTGCCGCCCGTCGTGACGATCAGGCAGCAGCCTTCCTTGTCGGCGAGATCGCGCAGCGTCGCGGCGATCACGGCGCGATCGTCGGGAATGATCCGCGCGACCGGCTCCCAGGGCGAGGTCAGGACCTTCCTGAAATAGGCATCGATCGCCGGCCCGCCCTCATCCGCGTAGATGCCGGCCGAGGCGCGGTCCGAGACCGTGACGATTCCAATCCGGGCGGTCGCGCTCATCGGGGCCTCCAGCAAAGCGCTCCTGCTCTATCGGCCGGGAGGAAACCCGGTCAAGCGCGGCGATCCGATGAACTCAAACCTTCTTGGGAACCGCAGCCTTGCGGGCTTGGGCGGCATCCCGCAGGCGCCTCAGCCACATCCGGCTGAAGGCCGCGATCCGGGCCGCTCCAGCACGGCCCGGGCCGACCCGGATGATCGCGTTGGCCATCTCGCGGCGTTCGCCCCAGACATAGGTGCCGGCATCGACGCCTTCGCCGGCGCCGCTGTCGAAGAAGGCCGGCGGCGTGCCGTTGAAATCGGCCTGCAGCATGGCGATTGCCAGCGTTCGGCCGGGCGAATGGCGGCCTTGAGTCTCGTCATAGGCGATCTTGAGGAAATGCCGGCGGTTGCCGCTCTCGATCAGCAGGCCCATGGCGATGGCGCGGCCATCATGCAGCAGCGTGTCGATCAGCAAGCTGTCGTCGGCGGCGCAGAGCTCGGCCAGCCGGCGGATATAGGCGGTGTCGGCAGGCAGGCAGGCGATGGCCGTGCCGGCTTCGCCCTTCCAGCCGGAGGCTTCGAGGGTGAGGAAGGCGTCGAGCGCCTCCAGCGCGCCGCGACCGCGACTGCGCCGGAAAGTGAGGGCGCCTTGTTTCCCCACCTGTCGGAATTGCTGCATCCGCTTCTTGTAGGAAGAGCCGAGCGTGCGCCGGAGATAGGCTTCGAAATTGTCGTCTGGGCGCGGGATCATCACCGGGCGAATCCAGCGCTCATAGGTCGAGATCGCGCTACCGGTCTGGCGGCAGGCCTCGGCGAGCGCGGCGTAGCAAGGGCCATCCAAGGGCAGGAGGGGCAGCAGCAGGCAATGCGGCAGGTCGCGCGAGGCGAGGAGATAGCGCATCAGGGCGCGGGCCGCTTCCGCCGCGTGGTCGCGATCGAGCACCGGCAGCGAGGAGACCTCGTAGAGCGGCACGAGCGGCGAGGCGAGGGCGGCGGCAAAGCCGCTACGCCAGCCATGCTCGCGCCGGAAGGCCCAGACGCCGACGAGCTGCTCGAAATCGAGCGCTTCGCTGAGCCAGGCGCAGAGGACGACGATCTCGTCCTCCGGCACCAGCGTCGTCGCGGCCGAGATGGCGGCCGGCGCCATATGCGGATTGGGCTCCAGTGCGTGGCGCGCGAGCTCCGCGAAAACCGGCCCCAGCTCCGCGTAAGCGGCGGGGCCGAGGCGCCTGACGACGATCGTGCTCAAGACCGATGGCCGTCCCGGTTCGGCCGGCGCAATTCGCCGCGCAGGGAGAGGACGAAGGCGATGACCTGCGCCGTGGCACGGTAAAGCTCCTCGGGGATCTGGTCGTCGAGTTCCACGGCCGAGAGCGCCTGTGCGAGGATCGCGTTCTGCTCGACGGCGACGTTATGCTCCTTGGCGGTCTCGACGATGCGCTCGGCCAGCTCGCCGCGGCCCTTGGCGGTGACGCGCGGTGCGCCTTGCCCGTCATATTCGAGCGCGACGGCGATGCGGGGCGGCTGCGGCGCGCTCATGACAGGCGGTCCAGGAACTGGCCGGCGGTCGGCTGCATCACGCGTGGCTGGCCGGTATGGATGTCGATGGCGCCGCTGGCGAAATCGGCATCGAGCAGGGCGCCTTCGAGACCGGGTGCGGCGCCGCGCAGGAGCTGGCTGGTTTCCTCGCGCTCGGCCCAGATCGAGACGCCGACATCGCGGCCCTGCAAGGTGACGACGCCCTGAAGCGGGCCCATCGGCTCGACATCGAGCGCGAAGCGGATGCGCCAGACCGGCGGGCTCACGCCCTGCGCGTCGCGGCGGGGCGGATCGCGCTCGACCTGGAGCGGCAGCATCGAGATGCCTTGCTGGAAGGCGAGGGGGATCTCGGCGAGCCAGCGCTGCGCGGGCTGCGTGCCGTCCTGCCGGGCGGGCTCCAGCGGCAGGGAGGCGTATTGCGTGAGCTTGATCCGGTCGAGCGCGGCCTCGGTCTGGTCGAGCAGGGTCTCGGCGATGGCGAGCGGCTTCTCGCCCGGCGACAGCGAAGGCTCGACGGCCGGCTGCGGCGCGAGCGGTCCGTCCCGGCGCGGTGGGGCGAGACGGGTGGACGGGTCGCCCGCGCCAGCCTGCTGGTCCGCTGCCTGATCGTTGCCGTGCTCGTGACGGCTGGCCTTCGGGTCCGGCGACAGGGCGTCGATGATCGGCAGCAGGGTTTCGCGCAGCGCCTGCAGGCCGGCCTTGAGGTCACCCTGCCGGGGTGCGGGCAGCGCGGCGGCCTGACGTGCGTCGAGGAAGAGGCCGGACGCCTGAAAGGCTTCCTTCAGCCTTGCCGCCGTGGGCGCCTGCCTTTCGGCCGGAATAGCCTGCGCCAGAACCTGCTGGATGGCGGGCGGCAACGTCTTCGGCAGGGCCAGCGAGATCGAGCCCTGTGCGATGGCGCGCAGATTGGCGAAAAGCGGGGCTAATCCGCCCTGCTGTTGCAGCATTGGGCCGAGGAGCGGCCCGGCGATGGCGCGCGCGGTCGCGGCGGTGATCACCGGAGCGGCAGGAGATGCGGCGGTCGTCGGCGAGGCGGGGCTGTTGGTGGATGCGGCGCCTGCCGCGGCCGGAGGGGTGGCCGCCGCCTGCGCTGCCGGCAAGCCCAGCGCTTTCAGCGCTTGCTGGAGCAAGGCCTGCTGCATCGCGACGGGCGAGGGCGGATGCGCGGCCTGTGCAGTGGTGGCCGGTGCCGATGTCGCGGCAGGCTGCGGCGCGGGAGGGAGGACTGTGGCCGGGGTTGGCCGGGCTGGAGCCGCCGCCGGAGCCGGAGGCGCCGTCGGCTGCGCAGGTTGAGGCGCCGGGGCCGGTTGCGGCTGGGCCTGCCCGGTTGTCGAGGCTGCGGGCGGGCGCACTTCGACCAGCGTGGCGCGCAGGTCGCCGCCGGGCTGCTCGGGCGGATCGAGGCGCAGCAGCAGGGTTGCGCCGGGCTGCAAGGCGGCTTGCCGCGCCTGCGGGCCGGCGAGGACGAGCGCGACCTTGCTGTCGCCGATCATCGCGGTCGCGGTGCCGTCCGGCTCCAGCGAAGCGAGCCTGGCCTGCACCGTCCGGCCAGCCGTCAGCTCGCCCGCCGCGTCGAGCGCTTGCAGCAGGGTGGCGAAGGTCTGGCTCTTGACGAGCTGGGCGAGATTCATCTGATGACCATGTGGCGACGCACCACCCTGTCACGAAAGATTAAGCATTTCCTTGCCGGCCGGCCGCGTGATGCAGGGCGTGCCTGCGCGCCGGGCGCTGGCATCCGGCACGGCGCTGCGGCAGGGTTGCTCACCCTGTTCGAGGATATTGCCATGGATTATCGCCGTCTCGGCCGTTCCGGCCTCAAGGTCTCGCCGCTCTGCCTGGGCACGATGATGTTCGGCGGCCCCGCCGACGAGGCGACCTCGCGCCGGATCATCGACAGCGCATACGAGGCCGGGATCAATTTCATCGATACGGCCGATGTCTATAACGAGGGCCAGTCCGAGGAAGTGACCGGCCGCGCCATCGCCGCGCATCGCTACGACTGGGTTCTGGCGACCAAGGTCGCCAACGTCATGGGCAAGGGGCCGATGAATGGCGGGCTGTCGCGGCGCTGGGTCCTGCGCGCCTGCGAGGACAGCCTGCGCCGGCTCGGCACCGAGACGATCGACATCTACTACCTCCACAAGGAGGATCACACGACGCCGCTGGAGGAGACCGTGCATGCGATTGCCGATCTCGTTCGCCAGGGCAAGATCCGGCATTTCGGCGTCTCGAACTACCGCGCCTGGCGGCTGGCCGAGATCTGCCGGCTCTGCGACGAGCTCGGCATCGACCGCCCGGTCGTCAGCCAGCCCTATTACAACGCGATGAACCGCATGCCCGAGGTCGAGCATCTGCCAGCCTGCGGCTATTTCGGGCTCGGCGTCGCCTCCTACTCGCCGCTCGCGCGCGGCGTGCTGACCGCGAAATACGCGCCGGGTCAGGCGCCGGCAGAGGGCACGCGCGCCGGGCGCGGCGACCGGCGGATGATGCAGGCGGAATGGCGCGAGGAGAGCCTGATCATCGCCCAGACGATCAAGGAGCATGCGGCACGCAAGGGGCTGACGCCGATCCAGTTCGCGGTGCGCTGGGTCTTGAACAATTCCTTCGTGACGGCGGCGATCGCCGGGCCGCGCACCTTCGAGCAGTGGGAGGCCTATCTCGCCGCGCTCGATGCCGGCTTCGACGCGGAGGATGAGGCGCTGATCGACACGCTGGTGCCGGCAGGGCATCCCTCGACGCCGGGCTACAGCGATCCGGCCTATCCGCTGGAGGGGCGCGTCAGCCGCGTCTGAGTATCACGGGTCGGATATTCGAGCCCTCATCCTGAGGAGCCGCGTCAGCGGCGTCTCGAAGGATGGTTCAGATGTCTCCGGAGCCTGCTGATCATCCTTCGAGACGCAGCCTTTGGCTGCTCCTCAGGATGAGGGCTGGCGGAGATTCCTGGCAGTCTCTGGAGGGAGGATCGTCCGCTCAGTTCATCATGCAGAAGCCGCCGACCACGACATCGGTCTGGCACCACGGCTTCTTGACCTCGCTGCTGGACGAGAGACGCAGCGGCAGGGGTTCCTCGCGCTGATGGGCCGTCGCGGGCGGGAAGGGCACGCGCTCGGGCTGCTTGGCGGCGGCCTGCGCGCGGTTGGCGCCCAGCGAGACGCCGGGGACAATGGCGACGCCGCGGCTGGTCGTGGCGGACGGGGCCGAGCTGCGCCCGCCCATGCGGAACCGCGCCGCCTCCGCCTGGACAGGCAGCAAGGTGGCGGTGGCGAGCAGGCAGGCAAGGGCGGCGATGCGGCGCATGGGGGCAGTCTCCCGATTGCCGACAGGATGCCGTGATCTGCCGCAAGGGCAAGGAAAGCCTGAAATCAGTCTCAGCGAGGCGTTAACGCGGATATTCAGGCGGCTGCGCGCGGTCGGGTGAGGCAGTCCCATGCGGCCATGGCGCCCTGCGCGATCGTCTCCAGCATGGGCCGCGAGGCGCCGTCGCGCGCCTGGATCGACATGCCCTGCTGGACGGTGACGTAGTAACTCGCGATCCCCGGCAGATCGAGCGATCCCGGCAGCTCGTTCTCAGCGATGGCCCGGCGCAGCCGCTCCTCGATCATGCTGACGCTGCCGGCCCGCATTTCCCGCAGGATGCGGCTGGTCTCGTCGCCGACGCCGACGGCATTCACCGCGGAAAGCACCACCATGCAGCCGGGGGGGCGGCCGGGCCGGGTGAAGGTCTTCGCGCTCGCCATGAGATAGCCTTCGAGCGCGGCCCGGGCGGTGGGCGCGTTCTGCAGCGGGGCCAGAATGTCGTCGCTCTCGGTCGCGGCGAAATGGTGGATCGCCTCGCGATAGAGCTCCTCCTTGCTGCCGAAGGCGGCGTAGAGGCTCGGCGAATTGATGCCCATGGCCTCGGTGAGGTCGCTCATCGAGGCCGCCTGGTAGCCGCGCTCCCAGAAGACGTCCATGGCGCGCTCCAGCGCGGCCTGCCGGTCGAAACTGCGTGGACGGCCGCGTTCGGCCATGGATCCGGCTCCCCGAAATTATTCTGTGACGACCATTATATATTTCTCTTGACGGGTGTAGGCAAGCGCAGCATGTATTATGTATCGATCATCACATAAATGGAGTTTGCCATGTCACGCCTTGCCGGAAAGCGCGCGCTCGTCACCGGCGGCAGCCGCGGAATCGGCGCCGCCATCGCCCGCCGGCTCGCTGCCGAGGGTGCCGATGTCGCGCTGACCTATGAACGCTCCGCCGACAAGGCGGGCGCGGTCGTCGGGGAGATCGAGGCGCTGGGCCGCAAGGGCTTCGCCATCGCGGCCGACAGCGCCGATCCTGCCGCGGTGACGCGCGCGGTCGACGATGCCGCCAGGGCGCTCGGCGGGCTCGATATCCTCGTCAACAATGCCGGCATCTATCGCGGCGGCGCGGTCGCCGACTGGAGCCTCGCCGATATCGATGCGACGCTGTCGGTGAATGTCCGCGCGGTCGTGCTGGCCTCTCAGGCGGCGGCCGCGCATCTTAGCGAGGGCGGGCGGATCATCTCGACCGGCTCCTGCCTCGCCGACCGTGTCGTCGAGCCCAATGTCACGCTCTATGCGATGAGCAAGGCGGCGCTGATCGGCTTCACCAAGGGGCTGGCGCGCGATCTCGGGCCGCGCGGCATCACGGTCAACATCGTCCATCCCGGTTCGACCGATACCGACATGAACCCGGCCGGCGGCCCCGGTGCCGATGCCCAGCGGGCGCGCATGGCGATCCCGCGCTACGGCCAGCCAGAGGATATCGCCGGGCTCGTCGCCTATCTCGCCAGCGAGGAGGCGCGCTTCATCACCGGCGCCGGCTTCGCCATCGACGGCGGCGTGAACACCTGACGTCTATGGCCTAGTGCCCGGGCAGGACGATCATGGTGGGCTTGGCCGGCAGCGTCGCCTTGGCCAGCGTGATCGTCGCCTGTTCGCGGCGCTCGACCGGCCAGATGTCCTGGGTCCGGGCGAGGAAGCGGTTCAGCGTGCCGCCGCCGAAGAAATGCATGGGGATCATCACCCGCGCCTGGATCGATTTCAGCACGTCCAGCATGCCGGTCTGGTCGAGCGTATAGCTGCCGTCGACCGGGAAGAGCACGATGTCGACCCGGCCGAGCGCGCGCAGATGGCCGGGCTCCAGCGGGTGATGCAGATGGCCGAGATGGGCGATGCAGAGCTCGCCGATCTCGAAGATGAAGATCGAGTTGCCGTCATAGTCCGTGCCGCCTTCATAAGTGCGGATATTGGTCGGTACGTTGCGGACGCGGACATCGCCGAAGGTGAGATCGTGCTGCGCCGCGCCGCGGCCGGACAGGTCCCAGCCGGGCAGGACATGCTTGATGGCCGGGTCGGGATTGCGCGAGTTATGCGTCGAGTGCGCTTTGTTCATCGTGGCGATGTCGGGCGTCACCGGCGGGCGGACATAGTCGTTGTAGTCGGTCGCGATCTTCACGCCGCCCGGCGTCTCGATCAGGAAGGTGGCGTGGCCGACGAAGGTGAGCCTTGCCTCGTCCTTCGCCAGTTGCACCCGGTGGATCGGTAGGCCGAGGCCGGCCATCTCGGGCCGGCAGCCGGGTTCGTTGGACTGGGCGCGGGCCGAGGTAAACCCCAGGGCAGCGCTCAATGCGATGCCGACGAAAACCAGTAGCCCGAAGGTGCGCGACAGCTTCATCGTCCGGCTCCGGTTGCGCGTTGCCTGCAACGATCAGGCAAAGCACGGGCCGTGAAAAGCGCGCTGGCGGTTTCGTGAACCGCTAGAGCCGGATCCGATCAGGTTGCATCAACCTGATCGGTGAATCCGTCTCCAACTTAGTGATAGAGAACGCGTGATCCGAACAGACTGCGGTGCAGTCTGTTCGGCGCGTGCTCTAGGGCTGCGCGGAGCGCCGGATTTCGACCGTCGCAGCCGCGAGACGGCGGTAGAGCTTCCGCCGTCGCAGGATCGGAACCCAGTCGTAGAGGAACATCTCGGCCGGGCGCCAGATCACCACCCAGCCGATGATGATCAGGCTTTCCTGAAACAGGCGGGCGAAGGGGCCTTCATAGGCCTTCGTCAGCAGCCAGCTCAGGAACAGGCAGGCGGCGAGCCCAACGAAGCCGATGGCGAAGGCGAGCCGGCCATCGCGGAACAGCTCGCGCAGGGCATAGGTCTCCGCCTTCGCCCGGCCGGCGAACCAGTTCGTCAGCGCGGTGGCGAGATCGGGCACTGGCCTCTCGGGATCATCGGGCCTTTCGAGATGCACCACGATCGCGATCGGCTCGTCCTTCGGCAGGTCGCGGGCCCAGTCGACGATATATTCCTCGGCCTCGGCCGCGATGTCGCCCTCGCGGAAAGGGAAGGGGTCGAGCGTGTTGAAGAGCTGGGCGCCGTCGCGCAGCCTGAGCGCCACGGTCGCCCTGCCATCCCGGTCCTGCATCTCGAATCGCTCCCCCGCCATCGCAGGCCGGCATTGTCCGGGACAGGCCCTGGCTCCGCAATGCGCCGGATGCGGTTGCGGGCGGCGCGGCGCACCGCTACATAGCGGCCAGATTTCCCGACATCCGTCGCCAAGCGTTCGAAAGCGGAGCCCGCTCGCCCCATGTCCCGCCAGTTCATCTACCATATGCGCGGCCTGTCCAAGACCTATCCGGGCGGCAAGCAGGTCCTGAACAACATCCACCTGTCCTTCTACCCGGATGCCAAGATCGGCGTGCTCGGCGTGAACGGCGCCGGTAAGTCGACCCTGCTCAAGATCATGGCCGGCATGGACAAGGAATGGACCGGCGAGGCCTGGGTCGCGGACGGCGCGCGCGTCGGCTACCTGCCGCAGGAGCCGAAGCTCGACGAGAGCCTGACCGTGCGCGAGAACGTCATGCTCGGCGTCGCGCCCCAGAAGGCGATCCTCGACCGCTATAACGAGCTCGCCATGAACTATTCGGACGAGACCGCCGACGAGATGACCAATCTCCAGGACGAGATCGAGGCCAAGGGCCTGTGGGATCTCGATTCCAAGGTCGACCAGGCGATGGACGCGCTGCGCTGCCCGCCGGACGATTGGGCCGTCGACAAGCTCTCGGGCGGCGAGCGCCGCCGCGTCGCGATGTGCAAGCTCCTGCTGGAGCAGCCCGAGCTGCTGCTGCTCGACGAGCCGACCAACCATCTGGACGCCGAGACCACCGCCTGGCTCGAAGGCCATCTGCGGACCTATCCGGGCGCGATCCTGATCGTCACCCACGATCGCTACTTCCTCGACAACGTCACCAGCTGGATCCTCGAGCTCGATCGCGGCCAGGGCATCCCCTACGAGGGCAACTACTCGGCCTGGTCGGTGCAGAAGCAGAAGCGCCTGGCGCAGGAAGGCCGCGAGGACGCCTCGCGCCAGAAGACCCTGGAGCGCGAAGCGGAGTGGATGGCGCAGTCGCCCAAGGCCCGCCAGGCCAAGAGCAAGGCGCGCATCCAGCGCTATGACGAGCTGGTCCAGAAGGCCAACAGCAAGGGGCCGGACACCGCGCAGATCATCATTCCGATCGCCGAGCGGCTGGGCAACAACGTCGTCGATTTCGAGGGGCTGTCGAAGGGCTTCCAGGACAAGCTCCTGATCGACGATCTCTCATTCAAGCTGCCGCCGGGCGGCATCGTTGGCGTGATCGGCCCCAACGGCGCCGGCAAGACCACGCTGTTCAAGATGATCACCGGCGCCGAGAAGCCGGATGCCGGCACGATCAAGGTCGGCGAGAGCGTCCAGCTCGGCTATGTCGACCAGAGCCGCGACTCGCTCGACGACAAGAAGAACGTCTGGGAGGAAATCTCGGGCGGCAACGACGTGCTCTATCTCGGCAAACGCGAGATCAACTCGCGCGCCTATTGCTCGGCCTTCAATTTCAAGGGCGGCGACCAGCAGAAGAAGGTCGGCTCGCTCTCGGGCGGTGAGCGCAACCGCGTCCACCTCGCCAAGATGCTGAAGTCCGGCGCCAACCTGCTGCTGCTCGACGAGCCGACCAACGACCTCGACGTCGACACGCTGCGCGCGCTGGAAGAGGCGCTGGAGGATTACGCCGGCTGCGCCGTGATCATCAGCCACGATCGCTGGTTCCTCGACCGCATCGCGACCCATATCCTCGCCTTCGAGGGCGACAGCCATGTCGAGTGGTTCGAAGGCAACTTCGCCGATTACGAGGAGGACAAGAAGCGTCGCCTCGGCATCGACTCGACCATTCCGAAGCGCATCCAGTACAAGAAGTTCTCGCGCTGAGCGCTCGAGATCTGAATTGAAAAGCCCCGCGGTGCCGCAAGCTCCGCGGGGCTTTTCGTTGGCGGCGGGAGATGGGCAGGGCGTCGTGTCGTCACCCGCTCAGCAGGCTAGGTGCGCGTTGCGTCCACGAGCCACCGCTTCAGGCCGCTGGGATAGAGCGCTGGCCCGGTTTCAGAATCGAGCGCGTCCAGCGCGTACCAGCCTGCGATGCCGGCCACTCCATTGTCTTCATGGAAATGGATGCGCTCTTGGCCCGCGAAGACCTCCGCTGGGAACGCGACCTCGAAGATGAAGAGCACTTCGTGGCCGGCCGCTCCTTCATGGTCGTATAGGTTTTCCATGACGATCGGGGCGCCGACGATCATCACGTCGACACCCAGTTCTTCCTTGAACTCCCGCTTGACCGCGGCCTCGGCCCGTTCCCCGAATTCGACGCTTCCACCCAGCGGCCGAACCCCTTTCACCCGGCCTTGATCGTCATGAACTTCGGCCGCCAGCAGCCGTCCGTCGCGCCAATGGAGGCCGAGTGCCTTCACTTTGATCTGAGGTGCCGGGCGCCACATGCTCATGCCATCTCGCTATAGCGACACGTGACCCGCTGCAACGAGTGGTCTTGATGGCGGCGGGATGGACAGCGGCCACACTGCGGCTTCAACTGGCGGCATGCTCACCCTCGACCATCTCACCGTCATCGCGCCTACGCTCGCGGAAGGCGTCGCGCATGTTCGGGATTGCCTCGACCTCGATGTGCCCTTCGGCCAGCGGCACGGGTATATGGGCACCCATAACCACCTGCTGCAGCTCGGCGACATGACCTATCTGGAGATCGTCGCGCTGGATCCCGAGGGAACGCCTCCCGGACGCACCCGCTGGTTCGGGCTCGATGACCGGAAGCAGGTGCGGCGGGATTGGGATGCGGGCCGTCGCCTGCGCGGCTGGGTCGCCCGGACCGACGGGATCGACGATGTCCTGAAGGGCCGGGAGGAGATCTTCGGCCGCAAGGTCGGGCTGCCGATGGAGGCCCCTGCCTTCGATTTCGCCATTCCCGATGACGGTTCGCTACCCTGGGGTGGAGCGGCTCCCTCGATTATCGACCGGCACGGCAAGGCACGCTCGATGGCGACGATCGCAGACCTGGGGGCGCGCTTGCGCGGGTTCTCGCTGGAGCATCCGGAGGCGCAGGCGATCGCAGCACTGCTGCTGGAACTCGGGACTGAGCGGGAGCCGGTCGTCAGCCATGGGCGGGAGCTGCGCTATCGCGCGTGGATCGAGACGCCCGGCGGGCTCAGGGAATTGGTCTGATCGGGCCTCGGGCGGCCGTTGGCGGCGCCTACATCCGCTCGCCGGGCAGCCGGCTCGCCTGCCTGATCCAGTCCGAGAACTGGGCCTCGTCGAAGGCGTCGTTCTCGTGGATATCGAGATAGCGCACCTCCTTCTGCTTCGAGGTGCCCGGCGGCATCGGATCGAGCAGCGCGCCCTTGAAGAACGAGACCTTCACATAGCGCGCGAAGCAATGGATGCCGATGAACCAGGTCTGGTTGCCGGTGCCGTAGAGCGGCGAGTTCCACTTCACGGCCTTCGTCACATCGGGGAAGGCCTTGACGATCAGGTCGTCGATGCGCTGGCCGATTGCGCTCTTCCAGCCGGGCATGGCGGCGATGTAGGCCTGCACCGGCGCGTCGCCGTCGCCCTTCGGAATCTGCGGGTTGCCGCCGGATAGAAGACGCGGCTTGTCCTCTGCATTCATGCGGTAGCTCCTGCCGAGGGGCCCAGCGCGGCCATGTTACGGAAGCCGGCCAGCGGTCGGCAACTGCGGTTCCCGGCGCCGCGAGTACCGGCTGCGACGCTATGACATCACTCCCGCTAGCAGGGTTTGTAGCGTTTTTCCCTTGTGAATCAGCGTAATTTAGCCGGGGCTACGAGTGGCAAGCAGGTCCGCCATGCGGTTCTCGTCTGACGACTTAAGTTATGATTAAGGCAGCGGCTCCTAGGAGCAGAGTCGCGTCCAAAGCAATTCTACGCCTTGGAACTGATAAATCCGATCTGGAACTGGTCAAGTTATTGATCGTGTTCTTGCTGCCATGACGTGAAGGTTGATTATGACTAGTCAGTATATCCAGGGTATGGTGCAGGATGTGAAGGAAGGCGGCCTGTCGCGGCGCTCCTTCATCCAGAAGATGGCGGCGCTGGGCATCACCGCGCCGATCGCGACCCAGATCCTCTCCTGGAACGATGTTGCGATGGCCAATGCCACGCTCGAATACAAGCCGACCAAGGCTGGCGGCGGCGGCCCGCTGAAGATGCTGCTCTGGCAGGCCCCGACCCTGCTGAACCCGCATTTCGCCTCCGGCACCAAGGACCAGATCGCGTCCCGCGTGTTCTACGAGCCGCTCGCCGGCTGGGACAAAGAGGGCAACCTGATCCCGCAGCTTGCGGCCGAAGTCCCGACCAAGGCAAATGGCGGCCTGTCCGAGGACGGCACGACCGTCACCTGGAAGCTGAAGAAGGACGTGAAGTGGCATGACGGCAAGCCGTTCACGGCCGACGACGTCGTCTTCACCTGGGAATACGCTGCCGACCCGGCGACGGCCGCCTACACCACCGGCGCCTACAAGGACATCAAGGTCGAAAAGATCGACGACTTCACCGTCAAGGTGATCTTCGCCAAGCCGACCCCGTTCTGGGCCGATCCCTTCGTCGGCGTCGCCGGCATGATCATCCCGAAGCATCATTTCGGCGAGTACAAGGGCGCCAAGTCCCGCGAGGCCCCGGCGAACCTCAAGCCCGTCGGCACCGGCCCCTACAAGTTCGTCGACTTCAAGCCGGGCGACATCCTGTCGGGCGCCCGCAACGAGAGCTATCACGTCGCCAATCGTCCGCATTTCGACACGTTCGAGATCAAGGGCGGCGGTGACGCGGTCTCGGCGGCGCGCGCGGTCCTGCAGACCGGCGAATACGACTACGCCTGGGATACGCTGGTCGAGGACGAGGTTCTCAAGCGCATGGAGATCGGCGGGCGTGGCAAGATCAGCGCTGCTGCTGCCGGCGACATCGAGTTCGTCACGCTGAACACGACCGATCCGTGGACCGAGGTCGATGGCGAGCGTTCGAGCGTCAAGACCAAGCACCCGACGCTCAGCGACCCGGCCGTGCGACAGGCGATCAATCTGCTGATCGACCGCGACTCGATCCAGAAGTTCATCTATGGCCGCGCCGGCGCTGCCACGGCGAGCTTCGTGAACGAGCCGAAGCAGTTCAAGTCGGAGAAGCTCAAGTACGAGTTCAGCATCGAGAAGGCGAACAAGATTCTTGACGACGCCGGCTGGAAGAAGGGTTCCGACGGCATCCGCGAGAAGGACGGCAAGAAGCTCAAGTATGTCTTCCAGACCTCGATCAACGCTCCGCGCCAGAAGGTGCAGGCGATCATCAAGCAGGCGTGCCAGCGCGCCGGCATCGATCTTGAGCTGAAGTCGGTGACGGCCTCGGTGTTCTTCTCGTCGGACGTCGCCAATCCCGACACCTACACCAAGCTGTATGTGGACATCGAGATGTACACGACCACGCAGCCGCAGCCTGATCCGGAGCGCTTCCTCAACCAGTTCACCTCGTGGGAAGTCGCCAACAAGGAGAACAAGTGGCTGGGCCGCAACGTCTCGCGCTACACGGATCCGGCTGCCGACGAGGCCTACAAGGCCGCCCAGAAGGAGCTCGATCCGGCCAAGCGCGCCGCGCTGCTGATCAAGGTCAACGAGATCTTCTGCGAAGCGAACGTCATCCTGCCGATCCTGTCGCGCAAGAAGGTCGTCGCCGCGTCGAACACCCTCTCGCATGACCATTCGGGCTGGGATGTCGACACCTGGAACCTCGCATCCTGGTATCGCACCTGAGGCATGAAAGCTCCCGCCGGGCTTGTCCCGGCGGGGGACCGCTTTGGCGGAATGTTGCCTTTCAAGCCCGCCCTCTCCATATTAGCTAAGCTTAGCTAATATGGAGAGGGCGATGACCGTCGTGAACGTGCACGAGGCCAAGACCGGTCTCTCGCGATTGATCGAGCAGGCCTTGCGTGGCGAGGAGGTCGTGATCGCGCGCAACGGCGTGCCGGCGGTGAAGCTGGTGCAGATCGATCCCCCGCAGGCCCAGCGTCCGCGGCGCGAATCCGGTCAGCTGGCCGGGCTTTTTGTCGAGATCGACCCCGACTGGTGGAAGCCCGAGAACGACCTCACCGAGCTGTTCGAAGTCTATCAGGAGGCCTCCGACGAGCCGAGCGGCGCATGAGGCTGTTGCTCGATAGCCAGACCGTGCTGTGGTGGGTCGGCGTCGACCGGGAGCGCCTGTCCGATCGCATGAGGCTGACGATAGATGAAGCCGAGGAGGTCTTCGTCAGCGTCGCGTCGGTGTGGGAACTCGAAATCAAGCGGAGCCTGCGAAAGCTGGCCTTTGCAGATGACGCCTGGGCGCAAGTCCAGGCTCTCGGTGTTGCCTGGCTGCCCATCGAGCTTGATGACACGCTGGCGGCTGCCAGACTTCCGCGTCACCACGGCGATCCGTTCGACAGGATGATCGTGGTCCAGGCTATCGCCCGCGAGTTGACCCTGGTGACATCGGATCGCCGCCTTATGGATTACGGCGTTCCGATGTTGCTGGTCTGAGACTGACGGCGAGCGCTGCCCCCAAAAGGTGGGAAGCGGCTACGAGGCCAGCCGCTTGATCGCTCCGGCGCGGCCGCCGACGAGGATGCGCTCGTCGACATCCTTGATGTCGCGCAGGCCGCAGAGCGCCATGGTGGTGTCGAGCTCCTTGCGGATGATGTCGAGCGCGGCGGTGACGCCCTGCTCGCCCATGGCGCCGAGCCCGTAGAGGAAGGCACGGCCGATGAAGGTGCCGTGCGCGCCGAGCGCGATCGCCTTCAGCACGTCCTGGCCGGAGCGGATGCCGCTGTCGAACAGCACCTCGATGCGGTTGCCGACCTGCTCGACGATGCCGGGCAGGGCCTCGATCGAGGAGAGCGCGCCGTCGAGCTGGCGGCCGCCATGGTTCGAGACGATCAGGGCGTCGGCGCCGCTCTTGGCGGCCATCTCCGCGTCCTCAGGGTCGAGGATGCCCTTGAGGATCAGCTTGCCGCCCCACTGCTCCTTGATCCACTGGACGTCGTCCCAGTTCAGCTTCGGGTCGAACTGGCTGGCGGTCCAGGAGGAGAGCGAGGACATGTCGGCGACGCCGGTGACATGGCCGACGATGTTGCCGAACTGCCGGCGCGGCGTGTCCAACATCTTCAGGCACCAGCGCGGCTTGAAGGCGAGGTTGATCAGGTTGGCGATGGTCGGCTTCGGCGGGGCCGAGAGGCCATTGCGGATGTCCTTGTGGCGCTGGCCGAGGATCTGCAGGTCGAGCGTCAGCACCAGCGCCGAGCAACCGGCCTTCTTGGCGCGCTGGATCAGCCGCGAGATGAAGTCGCGATCCTTCATCACATAGAGCTGGAACCAGAACGGTGCCTGGGTGTGGTTCGCGACATCCTCGATCGAGCAGATGCTCATGGTCGAGAGGGTAAAGGGCACGCCGGCCTTGGCCGCGGCCTTGGCGGCGAGGATCTCGCCATCGGCGTGCTGCATGCCGGTGAGGCCGGTGGGCGCGAGCGCGACCGGCATCGTGACCGGCTGGCCGATCATCTCCGAGGCGAGCGAGCGGTTGGTCATGTCGACGGCGACGCGCTGGCGCAGCTTCACCTTGGCGAAGTCGGTCTCGTTGGCGCGGTAGGTGCCTTCGGTCCAGGCGCCGGAATCGGCGTAGTCGTAGAACATGCGCGGCACGCGGCGCTTGGCCAGAAGGCGCAGGTCTTCGATGGTCAGGGGCTGGGCCATGTCTCGTCTCGCCGTTGGCGTCCCGTCTTGTCCTCCGGGCTTGCTCGCATGATGGCGGGCAGGGCGCAACCGTTACGCCGCACCGAGGACCTTTCGTCAGGACACCGCCATGTAGCGGCCGGGCTTGTGATTCATGCCGAGGATGGCGTTGAGCACGAGCGTGCCGACCAGCGAAAGCGCGACCTTGTCGGGCGGCAGCACGAAGAGGGCGGCGGCGAAGATCGCCGCGTCGATGCCGAGCTGGACCCAGCCGGCGCGCAGGCCATGCCGCTCCTGCAGATAGAGCGCGAGGATGTTGACGCCGCCGATTGCGGTGCGGTGGCGCGCCAGCGCCAGCAGGCCGAGCCCCATCGCGACGCCGCCGGCGATCGCCGCATAGAGCGGCGCCACCGCCTCGATGCGGAACCAGCCCGGCGTCGCCCAGACCAGAATCGAGATCAGGCCGACGGCGGCGAAAGTGCGCAGCGTGAAGGGCAGACCCATCCGCCGGAAGGCCAGCCAGTAGAAGGGCAGGTTGATGACGAAGAAGAGCAGGCTGAAATCCGCCCCCGTGCCGAATTGCAGGAGGAGCGCGAGCCCGGCCGCGCCGCCGGTCAGGAGCGTCGCCTTGGCGAAGAGGACGATGCCGAAGCTGATCATCAGCGTGCCCAGCGGCAGGGCGAGGAGGTCTTCGTAGAAGCGGTGCTGCTGTGGCATGGCGGGAACGGCGATCGGGGACATGGCGAGGCCTGTATCGGCTGGCGGCTTCCGGCACCAGAGGGCCTGCAAGGATCGCGCCGGGCGGAGTGCTCCCTCCTGTCGCCTGATGCGACCGTCGGGAGGCCGGCCCGCCAGTCGATGCTGGGAGCGTCGCCCGGCGATTTCTGGCGTGGAGGCATTTCACCAAGATGAAGCCTCCGACAGACGAGACCAAAATCATCGGCTTGCGGTTGAATTGGAAAGAACGCAGCAATCCTGACGCGTGCGGACGCTAGGTCGCCATGGCCCACGACACGAAAACCGATCTGAACGGCTCTTCTCGTGCCGGCGCCAAAACATGGGACGCGTTGACAAAATCTTGAGAGGCTCAGGCACCGCCTGCCTGTCCTTTCATCTCGACAAGGGGCGGTTTTCGGTCAATCCTTCCCTTGCCGGCATAGGAGCCATGCGTTCCGCGCCGGTGAGAGACGCTTTGGCTTCGAGGGATGTGGCGATGGCGACCGGAACCGTGAAATGGTTCAACACTGAGAAGGGGTTCGGCTTCATTCAACCGGCGGACGGCGGCAAGGATGTGTTCGTGCACATCACGGCCGTGAAAGAGGCCGGCATGATGACGCTGACGGAGGGGCAGAAGGTTTCGTTCGAGTTGAAGACCGAGCGCGGCAAGACGGCCGCGGGCGATCTGAAAGTGCTCTGAGACCGTTCTGTTTGCCGTAGGGCTCGCCTGCCGCGCGCGGCGGGGCGCTGGCGAGCGCGCGCCTGACAAATGACGACCGGATCGGCGTTGTCGCCGTGTGTCCGGCGCGATGGTTCTTGACGCGACAGGACGCGCGCCGAAAGCCCCGTCCAGGCTTGGCCTGCGGGGTTTCGGGCTGGAGCATCCGGGGGATGCGCGGAGCCTTGCGGCGCTCGCAGTCGACGGCTGCGTGCCGATGTCGTTGCGATGTCGATGATGTCGAACAGCGACGACCTCGCGCTGCCCGGCTCCGCGCACGGGTATCTGGGGGTCTGCCCCGCTTGGACGCCGCCCGATCGCCGCGGGGCGCGGCGATCCAGCTTTCTGTTCCAGCATCGAATTTGCCCGAAAAGTGGGCCCCACTTTTCGGTTCGATGCTTGAGGGCGGAGGCTTGCCTGTTCGGCCTGTGCGAAGTCGGCACCTCCGCGCCTTACGAACCCGCAACAGTCCGGGACGCGAAACCCGCAATCCCCTCCGGCCCACGATGCCTCGCGAAGCCCCCCGGTCGGATAGGACGCGTGCAGGATAGGGGTACGTTGGTGGGGCGGGGATAAGTTTGGGGACCGCTTCATTTCGCGGTCTCGCCGAAGAGGTCCGCAATGGGTCGGAAGCGGACCTCTTGCCTCCGCTTGAAGAGAGCATGCAAGGGGGGCGGAGAAATAGTGACCTTATCCCCGTATGTCGTTGGCTGGTCGGCTCGGGCGCTCGTCCTCAAATTTTGGCCTTGGAGCAAATGGTCGCGGCTTATTCTTTATCGAGCGTAGCGACCAAAGCAGACGGCCGAAATACCCAGCAATGCCGATAACCACAGCCATAGCAGCGCACATGGCATAGAAGCGGAGTGTCGGGTAAGGCCTCGTCAGGCTGCTTACGAGGCTGGCAAGGCCAAATGCCAGACCTATGCTGAGCTTTGGATAGCGCGTTAGGAACCGACGCATGGAGCTGAGCCTTTCGACCCAGCTATCCTGGCAGTTAGAGCTAAACAAGCCGCCAAGCTGATAAGTCACATTTGGAGCGTGACGGGTAGCCGAGGCGGCTCTCGCCTATCTAATGTCCGGGTTGAGAGCATCTGAGTCGAGAGGCGATCTTGCTGGAAGCAGTTTTAGGACAGGTCGCCAGCTTCCTATGGTTCGCGATCTCGAAATTTGCCGGATACTATACAGGCAAGGCCCTCGTGCAGGGGCTCACATTCGGCCGCCTCGCAGTGGAAGATTACGGCAAGCGGCCCTTTTCAGTGTGGTGGCGTGCTGGTCGCCAGGCAATGCTAAACCCGGATATCGCTGTCGTGGTCGGCTGGATTTTCTGGCTGGGGCTTGCCATCAGCGCCATCTTCCTTGTCAGCCATCTGCAATCATCGGCCCAATAGGGGCTGCCGGGCGACCGGTCTCCGTCATTCCGTATCAGTGGGTGGCCGGAGTTGTAGCGCCCCGATCATTGATGGTCCGCAACGGGTCGAAATCAATCGCCCGCTCTCAAGGCCTCAGGCGCGCGGTGGGGCGGTGTCGTATTGCGGCAGGCCGTCTGCGATCTCGTAATAGTCGCCCTTATCGGCAACGTAGATATGCAGAGTTGCAGCGGTTTCCGTCGGCCCGTCGAAAGCGCCCATGGCCACGGCGATCCAATCCCGATCCGGCCGATCCCAGAAGAGGGACGAACCGCATGCCGAGCAGAAGCCGCGCCGGACGTTCTCCGACGATTGAAACCATGTCAGCTTCTCCTCGCCGGTGATCGTCAAGGCAGCCCTGGGCACGTCCGTGGACGCGAAATAATGGCCCGAGTGCTTGCGGCACATGCGGCAATGGCAGAAGTTCGGATCAGGCAGGCTGCCAGCCACCGTCAGGGTGACCGCGCCGCAAAGGCATGAGCCGCTGTGCATCCTTGCTTCGCTCCCGCAGGTACCTCGTCAGGAAGCATGGCATCTGGGTTGTGACGCTCGCAAGGGCGCTCTCGTGGATCGAGGGCGGATATCGCGGTAGCCGCTCCCGTCCTATCTTCCGCACGACAATCCGCTTGCACGAACGGCGTGTTCGATATAAAGATATCTTTATATCTTTTTCCTTGTCGACAGAGGACGCCAGCGCGTGCGGCAGCCGACGACATTGTCTTCCGATGTGCTTCTCGCGTCCTTGAGGGCCGCCGGCGAGGAGACGCGGCTGCGCATTCTCGCGCTGCTCTCCGAGGGCGAGCTTTCGGTTTCCGATCTCACCGACATTCTCGGGCAGTCGCAGCCGCGCATCTCGCGCCATCTCAAGCTGCTCGCCGAGGCCGGTTTGGTGCGGCGCTCGCGCGAGGGGGCCTGGGCCTTCTTCCGGCTCGACGAGACCGGGCCGGGCGGGGCTTTTGCCGCGTCGCTCGCCGCCTGGCTCGACCTGAGCGACCCGGTGCTCGCGGCGGATCGCGAGCGGCTCGCTGCCGTCAGGGCGACGCGGGCCGAGGCAGCTCAGAGCTATTTCGCCAGCGTCGCGCGCGACTGGGACCGGTTGCGCGGCCTGCATGTGCCTGATCATGCCGTCGAGGCGGCGGTCGAGGAGGCCGTCGGCGAGGGCTCGCCCGGCGCGATGCTCGATCTCGGCACCGGCACTGGGCGGATGCTGGAGCGGATCGCGCCGAAATTCGGCCGCGCCGTCGGCGTCGATGCCAACCATGCGATGCTGGCGGTGGCGCGCGCCAATCTGGAGCAGGCGGGGCTGTCGCGCGTCGAATTGCGGCAGGGCGACATCTATGCATTGCCCTTCGCGCGTGGCTCCTTCGATCTCGTCGTGATCCATCAGGTGCTGCATTTCCTCGACGATCCCGGCCGGGCGGTGCGCGAGGCCGCCGCGATGCTGGCGCCCGGCGGGCGGCTGATCGTCGTCGATTTCGCGCCGCATGAAATGGAGTTCCTGCGGACCGAGCATGCGCATCGCCGGCTCGGCTTTTCCCGTCAGCAGATCGCCGCCTGGTTCAGCGAGGCCGGTCTCTCCTGCGACTTGTCCCGCGAAGTCACCCTTGCCGATGGCGGCTCTGGGCAGCTGCCGGTCATGCTCTGGCGTGGCCGCGACCGGCGCGTCCAGGCCGATCCGCCGGCCCGCAAGATCAATCTCGAGGTTGCGTGATGAATGCTTTCCGCCCCAGCCGCCACGGCTCGCGCCGCCCGCGCGTCTCGTTCGAATTCTTCCCGCCCAAGACGGAGGAGATGGAGGTCGCGCTCTGGGAGAGCGTGCGCCGGCTCGAGCCGCTCGGCCCGAGCTTCGTCTCGGTGACCTATGGCGCCGGCGGCTCGACCCGCGAGCGCACCCACGCCACCGTCAAGCGCATGGTCGAGGAGACCGGGCTGAAGCCGGCCGCGCATCTCACCTGCGTCTCGGCTTCGAAAGCCGAGGTCGACGAGGTCATCCGCTCCTATTGGGATGCCGGCGTGCGCCATGTCGTCGCTTTGCGCGGCGATCCGGCCGGTGGGCTCGGCACGACCTACGAGCCGCACCCTGAGGGCTATCACCAGACCTCGGATCTCGTCGCCGGGCTGAAGCGGATCGGCGATTTCGAGGTGACGGTCTCGGCCTATCCCGAGAAGCATCCGGAAGCGGCCTCGCTCGATGCCGATATCGATGCGCTCAAGAAGAAGGTCGATGCCGGCGCGACGCGGGCGATCACCCAGTTCTTCTTCGATAACGACGTCTATTTCCGCTATCTCGACAAGGTGCGCGCGGCGGGCATCGAGATCCCGATCCTGCCGGGCATCGTGCCCGTCCAGAACTTCAAGCAGACCGCCAACTTCGCCCGCAAGACCGGCGCGAGCGTGCCGCAATGGCTGGCCGACCGGTTCGAGGGGCTGGAGGAGGATGTTGCGACGCGCCGCCTCGTCGCGGCCGCCGTCTGCGCCGAGCAGGTGCTCGATCTGATCGATCGCGGCGCCACCGACCTGCATTTCTACACGATGAACAAGGCCGACCTCGTCTATGCCATCTGCCATCTCGTCGGCCTGAAGCCCGAGAAGGCGGCGGCGCAGGCCGTGGCGGCGGAGTAAGCCTATGTCCGACTTCATTCCTGCTCCCGTCGACGGCGCCGAAATCGAGCGCTCGCTGCGTCAGGCCGCGCGTGAGCGCATCCTCGTGCTCGACGGCGCGATGGGCACGCAGATCCAGAACCTGAAGCTCTCGGAAGCCGATTTCCGCGGCGAGCGCTTCAAGGGCTTCAACCACGATCTCAAGGGCAATAACGACATCATCGCCCTGACCCAGCCTGAGGCGCTGCGCGACATCCATCTCGCCTATTTCCGGGCGGGCGCCGATATCGTCGAAACCAACACCTTCTCGGGCACCTCGATCGCCCAGGCCGATTACGGCATGGAGGCGATCGTCTATGAGCTGAACGTCGAATGCTCGCGGCTCGCCCGCGAGGCAGCGATGATCGCGCAGAAGGAGGATGGGCGCCGCCGCTTCGTTGCCGGCGCGATCGGCCCGACCAACCGCACGCTCTCGATCTCGCCCGACGTCAACAATCCCGGCTTCCGCGCCGTGAGCTTCGATCAGGTCCGCGATTCCTATGCCGAGCAGGTTAGGGGCCTGATCGATGGCGGCTCCGAGCTGCTGCTGATCGAGACGATCTTCGACACGCTCAACGCCAAGGCGGCGATCGTCGCGATCGAGCAGGTCTATCGCGAGAAGGGCATCCGCCTGCCGGTGATGATCTCCGGCACGATCACCGATCTTTCGGGCCGCACGCTTTCGGGCCAGACGGTCGAGGCCTTCTGGAACGCGGTGCGCCATGCCGCCCCGCTGACCATCGGCCTCAACTGCGCGCTCGGCGCGCGCGAGATGCGGGCGCATATCAAGGATATGTCGCGCATCGCCGACACGCTCGTCTGCGCCTATCCGAATGCCGGCCTGCCCAACGAATTCGGCCTCTATGACGAACGGCCCGAAGCGACGGCCAAGATGCTGGCCGAGTTCACTGACGCCGGCTTCGTCAACATGGTCGGTGGCTGCTGCGGTACGACGCCGGACCATATCCGCGCCATCGCCGAGGCCGTTGCCGGCAAGGCGCCGCGCCAGATTCCGGAGACAAAGCCTTATCTCAGGCTCGCCGGTCTGGAGCCCTTCACGCTCGACGAGACCATCCCCTTCGTCAACGTGGGCGAGCGCACGAACGTCACCGGCTCGGCCAAGTTCCGCAAGCTGATCACGGCCGGCGACTATGCCGCCGCGCTCGACGTGGCGCGCGATCAGGTCGCCAATGGCGCGCAGGTCATCGACATCAACATGGACGAGGGCCTGCTCGATTCCGAGAAGGCGATGACCGAGTTCTGCAACCTGATCGCCTCGGAGCCGGATATCTCGCGCGTTCCGATCATGGTCGACTCGTCGAAATTCCCGGTGATCGAGGCGGGCCTCAAGACCATCCAGGGCAAGCCGATCGTCAACTCGATCTCGATGAAGGAGGGCGAGGAGGCCTTCCTCGAACAGGCGCGCATCTGCCGGCAATATGGCGCGGCGGTCGTCGTCATGGCCTTCGACGAGGTCGGGCAGGCCGATACCTTCCAGCGCAAGATCGAGATCTGCACGCGGGCCTACAAGTTGCTGACCGAGACGATCGGCTTCCCGCCCGAGGACATCATCTTCGACCCGAACATCTTCGCGGTGGCGACGGGCATCGAGGAGCACGACAACTACGGCAACGACTTCATCAATGCCACCCGCGCAATCCGCGAGACGCTGCCGCATGCTCATATCTCGGGCGGCGTCTCGAACCTGTCCTTCTCGTTCCGGGGCAACGAGAAGGTGCGCGAGGCGATGCACTCCGTGTTCCTCTACCACGCCATCAAGGCGGGGATGGACATGGGTATCGTCAATGCCGGTCAGCTCGGCAGCTATGACGATCTCGATCCCGAACTGCGCGAACTCTGCGAGGATGTCGTCCTCAACCGCCGCAAGGATTCGACCGAGCGCCTGCTGGAGGCCGCGCCGCGCTTCAAGGGCGACGGTTCGGTTGCGGCATCCGGCAAGGACCTCGCCTGGCGCGAACTGCCGGTCGAGAAGCGGCTGGAGCATGCTCTCGTCGCCGGGATCACCGAGTTCATCGATGTCGATACGGAAGAGGCGCGCCTGAACGCCGCCAAGCCGCTGCACGTCATCGAAGGCCCGCTGATGGCCGGCATGAACGTGGTCGGAGACCTGTTCGGCTCGGGCAAGATGTTCCTGCCGCAGGTGGTGAAGTCCGCCCGCGTGATGAAGCAGGCCGTCGCTTACCTGATGCCGTACATGGAGGAGGAGAAGCGCCTCAACGGCGGCTCCGAGCGCTCGGCCGCCGGCAAGGTGCTGATGGCGACGGTGAAGGGCGATGTCCACGACATCGGCAAGAACATCGTCGGCGTCGTGCTCCAGTGCAACAATTACGAGGTGATCGACCTCGGCGTGATGGTGCCGACCCAGAAGATCCTGGAGACGGCGCGCAAGGAGAAGGTCGATATCATCGGGCTCTCCGGCCTGATCACGCCCTCGCTCGACGAGATGGTCACTGTCGCCTCCGAGATGGAGCGCGAGGGCTTCGACATCCCCTTGCTGATCGGCGGGGCGACGACGAGCCGCGTCCATACGGCGGTGAAGATCCACCCGGCCTATGAGAAGGGCCAGGCGGTGCATGTGAACGACGCCTCGCGCGCCGTCGGCGTCGTCTCAAGCCTGCTCTCCTCGGAGCAGAAGCCGGGCTATGTCGCGGGTGTGCAGGCGGAATACGCCAAGGTCGCCGAGGCGCATCGCCGCTCCGAGGCCGACAAGCAGCGCCTGCCGCTCGCCAAGGCACGCGCCAACGCCTTCAAGACGGACTGGGCGAATTATGTGCCGCCGAAGCCGAGCTTCCTGGGGACGCGGACCTTCCGCACCTACGATATCGCCGATCTCGTACCGGTGATCGACTGGACGCCGTTCTTCCAGACCTGGGAGCTCAAGGGCCGCTACCCGGCGATCCTGCAGGACGAAAAGCAGGGCGAGGCGGCGCGTGCGCTCTGGGACGATGCGCAGGCGATGCTGAAGCGCGTCGTCGAGGAGCGCTGGTTCAACCCGAAGGCGGTGATCGGCTTCTGGCCGGCCAATGCCGTCGGCGACGATATCCGCCTCTATACCGGCGAGAGCCGGCAAGAGCAGCTCGCGACCTTCCATGGGCTGCGCCAGCAGCTCTCAAAGCGCGACGGCAAGCCGAACATGTGCCTGTCCGATTTCGTCGCGCCGGAAGGCGTGGCGCCGGATTATATCGGCACCTTCGTCGTCACGGCGGGCGCTGAGGAGGAGCGCATCTCCGAGAAGTTCGCGCGCGACAACGACGATTACCGCTCGATCATGGTCAAGGCGCTGGCGGACCGCTTCGCCGAAGCCTTCGCCGAGCGGATGCACCAGCTCGTCCGCAAGGAGTTCTGGGGCTATGCGCCGGACGAAGCTTTCACGAACGAGGACCTGATCCGCGAGGAATATCGCGGCATCCGCCCGGCACCGGGCTATCCGGCCCAGCCTGACCATACCGAGAAGGAAACGCTGTTCCGGCTGCTGGAGGCCGAGCGTCGCGTCGGCGTCAAGCTGACCGAGAGCTATGCGATGTGGCCGGGCTCCTCGGTCTCCGGGCTCTATTTCGCGCATCCGGAGGCCTATTACTTCGGCGTCGCCAAGGTCGAGCGCGATCAGGTCGAGGACTACGCGCAGCGCAAGGGCATGACGATCGAGGAGGTCGAGCGCTGGCTCGCGCCGATCCTCAATTACGACACGTCAGCCTATCGCCTGCAGGCGGCGGAGTAGTTGCCTTCCAGCGCTGCGGCGGGCATCACCCTCGCCGCAGCGATGGAGAGCGTTCGTGACGACTGACGAGAGAAGGCTGATCCGCAAGGCGATGGCGGCGGATGAGCCGCGCATCCGTGCGATCCGCATGGGCGTGCGCGAGAATATCCTGAGCGACCCCTCGAAGGTCACGGACGAGGATGTCGCCTGGTATCGCGACAACGCGATCTTCCTCGTCGCAGAAGATGCCGGCGAGATCGCTGGCTTCGCCTGCGCCAACCACCAGACCGGCCTGATCTGGGCCCTGTTCATCGATCCGGCGCAGGAGGGGCGGGGCCATGGCCGCGCCTTGCTCGATGCGGCGCTGGCCGGCTTGAAGGCGGTGGGTCATGTCCAGGCCTGGCTCGAAACCGGGGCGGGCACGCGGGCTGAGCGCTTCTATGTCCGCCATGGCTGGCGCGACATGGGCCGGGGCCTCGACGGACAGATCGTCTTCACCAGGCTGCTCTGACGCAAGAAAGCCGCCCGACGGGGCGGCTTTCGACTGGCGTTGCAAATTGCGTGGCTCAGGCCGGAACAGCCGCAGGCGTCAGGCCACCGAGGCCGGCTTCCCCGGCTTTCGCGCCGGCCGGCACCGTCACGACCTCACGCGAGACCGAGCGGCGCTCGGCATCGATGCGCTCGATCAGGAAGAAGGCGCGTTCGGCGCTGCCGAGCAGGGCGAGGATGGCGCCGCGCTCGACCCAGGGCAGTTCCGAGCCCAGCCGCAGGCAGCGCTCGCGCAGGGCGAGAAGCTCGGCATTGCGCGCTTCGGCCATGCCGGTCGCCGGCGCCCGCTCCTGTCCGATCGGGACGATGGTGGCGAGCGTCTCGGAGACCTTGTCGAGCACCGTGTCGACGAGCTGGCGGCCCTGCTCGCCGAAGGGCTGGCGCTCGATGCGGCGGGCGATCTGGTAAAGCGTCTCGCCGAGGCTTGCGGTGAAATCCTCTTCCTCGATCAGGCTCGCGACGAGATCGGCCCGGGCATAGGGCATCTCGGGCGTGAACATGCCGGAGGTATAGGCGCGGATGTCGCGGTTGAGGATGTCGATCGCGGCATAGTGCTCCTCGATCTTGTCCGGGGCGTCAGGCTTGCCGCGGGCGATGTCGACGAAGAGGCGGGCGGCCTCGAGATAGCGGCCGGTCTCGCGCTGGATCGCCTGCACGGCCTCAGCATGGTCATGCGCTTTCACCAGATAGCGCGGCTGCGAATAGTCCTCGATATCCTCGGCCGAGGTTGCGCCGACCCGCGACAGCACGCGCTCGAACACGCCGACGAAGGGGAAGAGCAGCAGCGTGTTGAAGATGTTGAAGAAGGTCGAGTAGAGGCCGACAGCGACCGGCACGAGCGGGAAGGTCTCCTTGCCGTCCTTGATCACGGGCACGCCCGGATCGCCGCCGAACCACTGCATCGCCCAGGTCAGCACGTCCATCGAGATGAAGAAGAGCGGTATCGTCACCATCACGCCGATGATGTTGAAGGAGATATGGGCGTAGGCCGCGCGCTTGGCGTTCTTCGACAGGTTGAGCGAAGCCATCCAGGAGGTGATGGTGGTGCCGAGATCGGCGCCGAGCGAAAAGGCGACCGCGGTCTTCCAGTCGAGGATGCCGGCGGCGCCGAGCCCCATCACGATGCCGATCGTGGCCGAGGAGGAGTGGATCATCGCGGTGATGCCGGCGGCGATCAGCACGCAATAGATCAGGTTGAGATAGGTATCGGCCTTGAGCGCCGAGATCACGCTCATCACCTCCGGCATGTTGCGCAGGGGGCGCAGGCCGCCGGTCATCAGGTTGAGGCCGTAGAAGATCAGCGCGAAGCCCATGCAGGCGAGCGCGATGTTCTTCACCTTGTCGGTCTTGGCGAAGATATGGACCAGCGCGAAGATGCCGGCCAGCAGCAGGCCGAGCGGCCCGAGCGGCAGCGCGATCAGGCCGTTGCCCAGCGTCGTGCCGATATTGGCGCCCATGATCACGCTGATCGCGGGCCTGAGGCCGATGACGCCGGCATTGACGAGGCCGACGACCATGACGGTCATCGCGGTCGAGGACTGGATGACACCGGTGATGAAAGTGCCGGCGAGCACGCCCTTGGACGGGGTGCCGGCGATCCGCGCGAGCAGCGCCCGCATCTTGTTGACGGCAAGCGACTGGATGCCGTTGCTCATGAATTCCAGCCCGAGCATGAAGATGCCCAGGCCGCCGATCACTGGCACGATGACTTGCGAGAAGATGTCGATCTGCATCGGAGATTCCCGGCGCGGCCGGCGCTGGAGCGCCGGCGAGGCTTGCGGCGCGGCCATGACCGCCCCGGCAAGGCCGGGCCAGTCGCGGCCACAGGTGAGGTCTCGATCGATCGCTTTCTTCTAGTGCTTCCCCTGCGACAGTGTTGTGACCGCCGGCGCTGTTCAGCGTTCAGCCGCCGCCCTCGTCAGGCGGCGGGCGCAAGATCGAAATGGAAGACCTTGGCGATGATGCGCCATTCTCCGTCGAGCTGGACGAGGCTGAGCAGGTCGGTGAAGCGCTTCTCTCCGATGGCGCATTCCACGCGGGCCAGCGCCGTGACCGGCCCGGCGAAGGCGATCGAGATAATCCGATCGTGCCGTTTCTCCTGGCGGCTTGCCGGGGAGGGACGGGCGGCCACCATCGGCAGGTAGGTGTCCATCGTCATGTGGATCAGCCGCCCGTCGCTCGCGCAGGCGTAGATCGCCTGCGGATGGAAGACGCGGCCCAGCAGGGCCGCGTCGCTGTGATGAAGGCCATCGAAATACTGGCCGAGCAGGGCTTCGATCGGGGCGAATTGCGCGTTCATGGTGCCGGACCCTGGATCAGGCGGCGAGGCGTTCGGCATTCAGCGCTTCCCGCACGCTGTCCCTGTCCGCGACGCGCTCCAGCAAGGCGGTCAGGCGGGGCCAGGCCGACAGGGGAATGTCCTTGCCTTCGGCCCAGCCCGCGATGACGAAGAGATAGATGTCGGCGACGCTGAAGCCGTCTCCGAGCAGATAGCTGCGCCCATCGGCGAGCTCGGCTTCGATATGGCCGAGGCGCCGCGCAATGGCCGTCCGGGCCTCCTGTCGTCCGGCCGCGTCCGTCCCGGGCCGGAACAGGGGCGAGAATGCCTTGTGGAGCTCGCTCGCGAGAAAGTTGAGCCATTCCTGCAGCCGCGCGCGTTCCAGCGTCGCGGGCCGGGGAGCGAGGCCGGCAGAGGGGGCGAGATCGGCGATGTACTGCACGATCGCGGCGCCTTCGGTGAGGACATTGCCGTCGTCCAGCTTCAGCGCGGGAACGTAGCCCTTGGGGTTGGTCGCAGCGAAATCCTCGCCGCTGGCGGTCCTGCCGGTGAGGATGTCGACCTTCTCGAGGGTGAAAGGCAGGCCGGCCTCGCGAAGCGCGATATGGGGCGAGAGCGAGCAGGCGCCGGGTGCGAAATAGAGCTTCATGACGGTTCATCTCCGTGGATCGGTGATGCGCCATGGTTAGGTCTCGATGATAACCTTTGTATACCTCATTACTTGTCGTAACTGCATTTTCCGGTATCCTCCCGGTTACCGGAGGTTTTTCGCATGGCTTTGAAAATTCGCAGGAATCGAGCTCCGGCACCACCTGAGACCTGCGATGTCGGCACCTGCATGCTGGTGCTCGGCGGAGCCTGGACGCCGAATGTCGTCTGGTTTCTCAGCGGTGGCCCGCGACGCTTCGGCGAGCTGCGCCGCGACATCCCCGCGATCTCGGCCAAGATGCTCAGCGCCCGGCTACGCGGCCTGGAGGCCAAGGGCGTCGTCGCGCGGAAGGTGTTGCCGGGCTCGCCGCCTTCGGTCGAATACGCATTGACGCCGCTTGGGCGCGAATACGTTCCGGCGATTCAGGCGATTGCCGAGGTCGGCGCCAAGCTCAAGGCGTTGGCGCGCGGGCAGGCATCCTGACCGGGCAGGGCCGGCTTCAGCGAGGCGTTTGGGTGATTGTCAGCCGGCGAGCGCGACCCGGCTGACGGCGGCTACCGGCCCGTCGAAGACGCGGACGCAGTCTCCCCCGGCCATGCCGGCGACCTGAAGCGCGGCCTCGGCCTCGGCGAAGATTTCGTTCTGCTCGCGATAGCCCTCCGGCGTCAGCAGGGCTGCACCGATCGAGAGCGTGAAGTCGATGACGAGGTTGCCACGCGGCATCGGCCGGCACAGCAATTTGCGTGTGCCGGAGAGCATCGAGGCGAGGTAGCCCTTGTCGCCGGGCATGCGCAGCAGCAGGGCGAAAGCGCCGGGGCCGGTCTGGTCGATGGCGAGCGCATCGGGGAAGAGCCGGCGCAGCCGCTCGCCGAAATTGCGGATCACGTCGTCGGCCGCGGGCCGGCCATAGGTCTCGACGAGCGTCGCGAACCGGTCGATCCCGAAGATGGCGAGGGCGCAGCGCTCGGGCTCGCGGCCGCGTTCGTATCGGGACTGCCGAAGTGCGTCGGTGAAGCTGCGGCGCGCGGCGAGGTTCGTCGATGCGTTCGCCCGTACCAGCGTCGCGGTTTCGCTCCACAAGCCCTTCTCGGCGGTCACGTCCTGCTTCGAGCCGAAGATGCGGATCGGCCGGCCGTGCTCATGGCCGACGCCGACGATGAGGCGCATCCAGCGCTTCTCGCCATTCGCCGCCTTGATCCGGCAATCCAGCGCGAAGCCCTGGCCGGTGCTGATCGCCTTGCTGCGCAGCTGGTTCATCTCGCGGCGCGAGCGCTCCTCGTAGAGATCCAGCGTCGCGCTGCGGTAGATGGCGGAACCGCGCTGCAGGCCGAACAGGTCGTAGACGCCGTCCGTCCAGCTCAGCGATTCATTGGCGAGATTGCATTCCCAGGCGCCGACGGCGGCGGCCGCGACCGCGCGATCGTAGAGGGGCTGCGTCGCCGCGGTGAGCTGCTGGCTGTTCACGGTCCGCCTCCTGACTGCCTCAAGGGCAGCCTAGGGCGGGCGGGGTTAAGCGACCCTTGCGCAGCGCCGGAAAATCCGTCGGCTCATTCGCGCCGGAGCGCTTCGATCGGATCGAGCCTGGCGGCGCGCCGTGCCGGGTAGAAGCCGAAGAAGACGCCGATCAATCCGGAGACGCCGACTGCGATCAGGATGGTCTGGATCGAGATCACCGAAGGCCAGCCGGCGATATGGGCGATGGTCAGCGCCGCCGCGATGCCGAGCCCGGCGCCGACCGCGCCGCCGATGGTCGCGAGCGTCGTCGCCTCGATCAGGAACTGGGTCAGCACGGCGCTCTGGCGGGCTCCGACCGCGAGCCTGAGGCCGATCTCGCGGGTGCGTTCGGTGACCGAGACCAGCATGATGTTCATGATGCCGATGCCGCCGACGAGGAGCGACACGGCAGCCACGGCGGCGAGCAGCCATGACAGCGTGGTTGCGGCGGCGGTTGCGGTATTGGCGATCTCGGTGAGGTTGCGGACGATGAAGTCGTCCTCCTGATCCTCCATCAGCCGGTGGCGCTGGCGCAGCAGGGCGGTGACCTCGGCGATGCCCGGCGCGATCGCCTCCTCGCTGGCGAACTTGACCATGATGCTCTGCACCGAGCGGTCGCGGGCATAGTTGCGACCGACAATGCGGCGCCGGCCGGTGTCGAGCGGCACGAAGATGACGTCATCCTGATCCTGCCCCAGCGCGGACTGGCCCTTGGGCGCCATCACGCCGATGACCTTGAAGGGCACGTTGCGGATGCGGAACTGCTGGTCGAGCGGGTTTTCGTCGCCGAAGAGGTTGCGCGCCACCGTCTGGCCGATCACGGCGACGATCTCGCCCTTGCGCAGTTCCTCGGGCTCGAACAGGCGGCCGGCGCCGATCTCCCATTCGCGGGCGGCGAAGAAATCGAGGTCGGTGGCGGTGATCTGCGTCGACCAGTTGGCGCCGGCATAGACGGCTTGGGCGCGGGTGACGAGGACCGGGGCGGCAGCCGTAACGTCCTCGACTTCGCGCAGGATCGCAGCCGCGTCCTCGTCGGTGAGGGTCGAGGAAGCGCCGGCGCCGAGCCGGACGCCGCCCTGCGTGACATTGCCGGATTGGATGATCGCGAGATTGGCGCCGAGCGACTTGATCTGGCCGGTGACGCGGGCGCGGGCACCGGAGCCGATCGCGACCATGGCGATGACGGCGGCGACGCCGATGATGATGCCGAGCATCGTCAGGGCCGAGCGCAGGGCGTTGGCACCGATGGCGGACAGCGCCGAGCGGATCGCTTCGGCGAGGCTCATGCGGCGGCCTCCGGCAGGCCGATGCCGGCATCGAAGGCAGCGAGCGCGGCGCGCGCGTCGGCCGGCCCCTGCCTGATGTCGCTGAGCAGGTGGCCGTCGCGGAAGCGGATCAGCCGGCGTGCGTGGCGGGCGACCTCGGCATCATGCGTGACGAGGACGACGGTGACGCCCTCGCGATTCAGCTCCTGGAAGAGCGCGAGGATTTCGAACGCGGTGCGGCTGTCGAGCGCGCCGGTCGGCTCGTCGGCGAGCAGCAGTCGCGGCTCGTTGACCAGCGCGCGGGCGATGGCGACGCGCTGCTGCTGGCCGCCGGAGAGCTGCATCGGCCGGTGATGGGCGCGCTCGGCTAGGCCGACGCGGGCGAGCGCGGCCAGCGCGCGCCGCTTCCGCTCGGCGCGGGCGACGCCGGCATAGACCATCGGCAGTTCGACATTGGCGCAGGCATCGATGCGCGGCAGCAGGTTGAACTGCTGGAAGACGAAGCCGAGCTTGCGGTTGCGCAGCTCGGCGAGCCCGTCGCCTGACAAGGTCTCGACCGCGACGCCGTCCAGCACATAGTGGCCGCCGCTCGGCCGGTCGAGGCAGCCGATCAGGTTCATGAAGGTCGACTTGCCGGAGCCCGACGGACCCATCACCGCGACGAGATCGCCGGCCTCGATCGCGAGCGAAACCCGGTCCAGCGCCGTGACGCGGCCGGAATCGAGATCGTAGACGCGGGAGAGGTCGCGGGTTTCGATCAGGGGCATCGCTGCGCCCTCAGAACAGCCGCGGCCCGCGGGCGCGGGGGGCGGATGGCTCGGGTGCCGTCGTCACGCGCGGCCCGCCGCCGGTCACGACCTGCGCACCGTCCTTGACCTCGCCGCCGAGCAGTTCCGTGAAGGCGCCGTCGGTCGGGCCGAGCATGACGGGCACGGGCTTGGGCTGTCCGGCTTCGTCGAGCACATAGACGCGGCCGGGAACGCCACGGCTTGGCGCCGCGCGCCGGCCTTCCTGCATGAAGGCTTCGAGCTTCGCGCGGCGCTCGGGGTCGAGCACGGCGCCGATCCGGGTGACCAGCTCGGCACCGGCGGCGCGGAAGGCGGCGCGCCGTTCCTCCGGCGAGAGCCCGGCCATGGCCTCGCGATTGCCGCGACGCTCCCTCAGAATCTCGGCGATCGCCTGCTTCTGCTCGGGTGTCGGCTGCAACTCGGCCTCGATGCGCTCGCGCAGGGCGCCGGCGGCGCGGGGCCCCCGCTCGCCAGCTTCCGGAACCGCAACCGGGCCCGTGCCTGAAGGCGCGGCGCCTGCAGCGCCGGCCGGGCGGAAGCGCAGGGCGGCATTCGGCACGCGCAGCGCATCGGGCCGGTCCTCGGTCACGACCTGGAGATTGGCGGTCATGCCCGGCAGGAGCGCCATGTCGCGGTTCTCGACGCGGATGATGCCGGTATAGGTGACGACGTTTTGGATGGTCTGGGCGCCGAGCCGGACCATCTCGACCCGGCCCTGGAAATTGCGGTTCGGGTAGGCGTTGACGGTGAAGGAGACCGGCTGGCCCGGCTTCAGCCGGCCGACATCGGCCTCGTCGATATTGGCGTAGATGTCGATGGTGCGCAGGTCCTGCGCGATCTGGAACAGTGTCGGCGCGGAGAGCGAGGCGGCGACGGTCTGGCCGAGATCGACCTGGCGCTGCACCACGACGCCATCGACCGGCGAGCGGATCTGGGTGCGTTCGAGATCGATCAGGATATCCCTGAGCTTGGCGTCGCGGGCCGCGATGACGGCCTGGCCGGACTGGACCTGCCCCTCGCCGAGCTGGATATCGGCATCGAGCCCTTTCAGCTCGGCGCGGGCCGAGGCGAGCTGGGCCTCGTTGGATGCCAGCGAGGCGGTCTGGACCTCGACCTGCGTGCGGGCCGTGTCGAGATTCTGCTGCGAGCCCGTGCTGCGGTTGAAGAGCTGGTCCTGCCGTTCGAAGGTGCGTTTGGCGTCTGCGAGCTGAGCCGTGGTGCGGGCACGCTGCGCCTCGATATCGCGAATGAAGGAATCCGCCTTGATGCGGGCGGCGCGGGCGCGTTCGAGTTGGGCGGTCTTGACGACGAGATCGGCCCTGGCCTGTTCGAGATCGGCCTGGGCGGCGTCGCGGCGCGTCCGGATCTGGTCGCTTTGCAGGCGGGCGACGACCTGTCCCGCCTTCACCTGCGAATTGTAGTCGGCGAGGACCTCGACGATCTGGCCGGAGAGCTGCGAGCCGACGAGCACGGTGGTGACCGGCGTCAGCGTGCCGGTGGCGCGCACGGCGGCGGTGATCCGGCCGCGATCGAGCGGGGTCGTGCGGTAGGGCGGCTCATTGGCATTGCCGCCGGCCGGGCGCAGGGCCCAGTAGCCGCCGGCCGCCGCGAGAACGATCAGCCCGGTTCCGATCAGCCATCTGCGCAAGGTCGTTTCCCCGTCCCACCCGCGCCTGAGCGCGAGCGAGGGACAGCTTGCCAGAAAGTGCGTCGTCCGGCGAGTTAACTTCCTGCAATCTTTGGCTTAGCTGCGGCTCAGGCAGTCCGGCTGACCTGCGTGGCGGCAAGCAGGTCGCGCAGCGTCGTGATCGTCGAGGAATCGGCGACGCCGTCGACCTTGTCCTGACGCCAGTGACGCTGGAAGGCGGCGACCACCGCCTCCAGCTTCTCGTCGAAAACGCCGTCGACGGTGACGCCATAGCCCAGCATGGCGAACATCGCCTGCAGGGCCTCGACCGGCTGGCCGCTTTCGCCGCGGGCGAAGAAGCGCCCGCCGCGGATCGGAGCCGGTTCCGTCCAGAGGCCGACACCGGCCTCGGCGAAGCGCCGCCACGGGAATTTCTCGCCGGGATCGATCTTGCGGCCCGGCGCGATGTCGGAATGGGCGAGCACGCGCTCCGGCGGGATGGACCAGCGCTCGCAGATATCGCGGCAGAGGTTCAGCGTCGCCGCGATCTGCTCCTCGGGATAGTCGGGCAGGCCGCCGGGATGGCCGGGATTGGCGATCTCGATGCCGATCGAGCAGGAGTTGATGTCGGTCTCACCGGCCCAGTGCGAGGCGCCGGCATGCCAGGCGCGGCGGCCTTCCGGCACGAGCTGGAGCGTGTGGCCGTTCTCGAAGACGAAATAATGCGAGGAGACCTGCGCGACCGGGTTGCAGAGCCATTGCAGCGCTTCGCCCGCGACCGGCATGCCGGTGTAGTGCAGGATCAGCATGTCCGGCCGCCGGCCCGGCGTCCCGTCCGGGTGCTTGCGCTCGCCATGGTTCGGCGACGGGAAGATTTTGGCGGCGAAGCGGCTGTCGGGGGTGGCTGTATCGGTCATGCGGGGGCTTTAGAGTCTTGTCAGATTGCAATGGAAACGCGCGGTCATCCCGGGCGACCGAAGGAAGACCCGGGATCCATTCCGGAGCGTCTCCGATGAAGGTTCAGGCATGGATCCCGGATCAGCGCAGCTTCGCTGCTTGTCCGGGATGACCCGCGTATTTTCTGAAAGGTCTGAATTCAAGCAGGTTCGGGCGCGAGGCTGCGGCTCATGCCGCGTTCCTTCTGGATCATGTCCCAGGCGGCGTTGATGGCGGCGATGCGGCGCGTCGCGATGGCGACCGCTTCCTCGGGCAGGCCCCGCGCGATCTCGCGATCGGGATGGGTCTCGGCGACGAGGCGGCGGTAATGGCGCTTCAGCTCGGCGTCGTCCATCTCGCGATTGGCGCCGAGCACGAGATAGGGATCGTCCGGCCGGCGGGCATGGCGGGCCTCGATCCGGGCGAAATCGGTATCGGCGATGCCGAAGATGCCGGCGACAGCTTGGAGATAGGCGTGCTCGGCCTCGTGGATCGCGCCATCGGCGGCGGCGATCAGGAACAGGCCGTCGAGCACGTCCTCCAGCAGCGCGGGCTCGTCCTTGAAGGCGCCGGCGATCTGCGTGGCATAGGCCTCAAAGCCGGCGCTGGTCTGCTTGGCGAGGTCGAACAGGCGCTCGATGCGCTGTTGCTGCTCGGGTGGGACCTCGACGATGCGGCGGAAGGCGGTGACCTCGTCGCAGGTCACGACGCCGTCCGAGCGCGCCATCTTGGCGGCGAGCGCGACGAGGCCGGTGGTGAAGACCAGCTCGCGCGGCGCCGGCCCGAAAGGCGCGCCCTCGCGATCGACCAGGACATGGCCGGCGAGCGCGCCGACGAGCGCGCCGAGCGGGCCGCCGATCACGAGCCCGAGCCCGCCGCCGCCCAGAGCGCCCCAGAAAGAGGAAGCCATCACAAAACCGATCCCGGTGAGTCCGTATGCGCGGATGATGAAAGGAGGGAGGGATACCGCGCAAGAGCGCCCGGTGCGGCGGCCTGCCGCGCCAAAAAAGCACTTCCGGCCGGGAATACGGCTGAAATGCGGCAGCCGATTCGCCTGCTTGATTCGGTTCGAGCGTCAGGGAGCCGGCGAAGTTTTTCAGGCGATCGAATACATATGAATACTGAATAGTTAAATATAGAATAAATTCCTGTTTACGCTAATTTCTCTGCGTTTTTCTGTGGGATGTGTCAGATTATCGACACATTCGGCCATCAGTTGAGCGCCCCCATCGGCCAGTCATGGCTCAATGGGGTTTAAAACGACATGCGATATATCTGTGGTGGTCTCGCGGCTGCGTGCCTGATTAGCCTCTCCGGGGTGGCCCGGGCCGAGGGTTACGTCAACGCTGAAACGGACCCCAGAGCTATCGTTCTCCGCGATGCCGAGATCGCCCGCTCCAAGACTGCCGATGGCAAGGGCGAGGACGTTCAGGCCGAGGCTCCCAAGGCGAAGCCCCCGACCCGCGCCGCCAAGGCGGAAGCTGCCAAAACCGAAGTTGCCAAGGCTGAGGCCGACAAGACCGAGACCCGCGCCAGCCGCGCGCTCGCCGCTCCCGCCGGCTCCGAGGGCATCAAGGCGATCGTCGCCCGCCATGCTGCTGCCAACGGCGTGCCGTTCTCGCTGGCCGATGCCGTCGTGCGCGTCGAGAGCCGCTACAATCCGCGCGCCTCGCATGCCGGCAATTACGGCCTCATGCAGATCCGCCACCAGACCGCACGCGGCATGGGCTATTCCGGCAGCGCGAGCGGGCTGCTCGATGCCGAGACCAATGCGCGCTACGGCATGAAGTATCTCGCCATGGCCTACAAGATGGCCGGCGGCGACACCTGCCGCACGATCATGAAGTATCAGAGCGGCCATATGACGACCCGGATGAGCGGCGCCAACCGCACCTATTGCGCCAAGGTGCGCACGATCACCGCCCGCAACTGACCCTAGACCGCCTTGCGTCCTATCGGACGCAAAGTGGCGATCTCGCTCTTTACTCCAGCATCGGATTTCTCTGAAAAGTGCATTCCACTTTTCGGTCCGATGCTCTAGCCGCCCGGTTTCGCTTGACGCCGGGCGCGCCAGCGCGCATCTCCCCCTCGCCAGTCGGCCGGGCGGCCGCTCTCGCTCGCGAGGGAGGAAAGTCCGGGCTCCACGGAAACACGGTGCCGGATAACGTCCGGCGGGGGCGACCCCAGGGAAAGCGCCACAGAGATCGAACCGCCCAGCGCTCCGGCGTAGGGTAAGGGTGAAAAGGTGCGGTAAGAGCGCACCGCGGACCCGGCAACGGGGACGGCATGGCAAGCCCCACCGGGAGCAAAACCGAATAGGGACGATGCTGCCCGCGCAAGCGGGCAGGGGCAGGTTTCTGTGCCTTGTCGTCCGGGTTGGTTGCTCGAGGCGCGCAGCAATGCGCGTCCCAGAGGAATGGCCGTCACGTCGGGGGAGCGATCCTCCGGCCATCCAGAACCCGGCTTACAGGCCGACTGGCACCTTGCTTCCCGGCTTTTCGACATCGTTTCAAGAGCGCGTCATCCCGGGCGACCGGAGGGAGACCCGGGATCCATTCCGGAGCGCTTCCGAGGAAGGCTCAGGCATGGATCCCGGATCTCCGCTCCTCTGCGTCCGGGATGACGGCGCGTATTGATTGATGGTGAGCCCTCAGGCCACCGTCGTCTCGACCGGGATGTTGCCCTTCGTCGCGTGCGAGTAGGGGCAGACGACATGGGCCTTCTTGACGAGGTCTTCGACCGCGGCCTTGTCGAGGCCGGGCACGGAGACGGTCAGCTTGGCGGTGATGCCGAAGCCCTGGCCGTCGTCGCGGGCGCCGATGCCGATATCGGCGGAAACCTTCGCGTCGTCCGGGATCTTCACCTTCTCCTTGCCGGCGACGAACTTCAGCGCGCCGAGGAAGCAGGCCGAGTAGCCCATGGCGAAAAGCTGCTCGGGATTGGTGCCTTCGCCACCGCCGCCGCCGAGTTCCTTGGGCGTGTTCAGCACGAGCTTGACGTTGCCGGTATCGGTCGCGGCCTGGCCTTCGCGGCCGCCGGTGGCGGAACCATGGGCGGTGTAGAGCGTCTTCATGATCAGGTCTCCTTCCTTGGGTGAGGCGATGCTTGCCATATAGATTGTGCGCAATTAGATTGTCAACAATTAATTTGAGCGAAGCCGAAGGCGGTTGATTATGGGGCTGCTTTCGGCTTTCCGTGAAGCAAGGTGATCGGCGAGGGCGCGATGGCGAAGCAGGACAAGGCCGGGGAGGGGGTGCCGCGTCTGGAGCAGCAGCTCTGCTTCGCGATCTATCAGGTCGGCCATGCCTTCAACCGGGCCTATCGCCCGATCCTGGCCGCGCTCGGGCTGACCTATCCGCAATATCTCGTGATGCTGGTGCTCTGGGAGCAGGATGGGCTGACGGTGAAGGAGCTGGGCGAGCGCCTGATGCTCGATTCCGGCACGTTGACGCCGCTGCTGAAGCGGCTCGAAGCCTCCGGCCTGATCCGTCGTGAGCGTGACGCTCGCGACGAGCGGCAGGTGCGCATCCGTCTGGCCGAGAAGGGCGAGGGCCTGCGCGAGCAAGGGCGCTGCGTGCAGGGCGCTGTCGGCGAGGCGCTCGGTGGCACGGCCGCCGATGCGGGGCGGCTGCGCGATCAGCTCGGCCTCGTCCGTGATGCACTGCTGGCATCGTCCCGCGAGGATTGAGGGTGTGCGCGTTGCCGCAGGCGCTACATTTGTCATTCCGGGGCTTCGCGTAGCGAAGAACCTGGAATCCACGACCGGGTGAGCTGCCGGCAACCGCGCATCGAATGTCCACCGAGACGTGGGTTCCGGGTTCACGCGTCCGGCGCGCCCCGGAATGACAATCGTGATGCCTTCCGATGGCCTGCGATTGGCACCGCTTTGCGGCTCGCCGGAAATAGCCGCCCGCTTTCGTAAAAATTTTTCGCAGCGCTGATGCGTTTTTCCACCTGCCCATAGGGCCGGGCGATGCCGAATTGCGCGTGCTTACGGATACTTAACCTTAACGAGCTGTGATGGCGGAGAGTCCTCGCAGGTGCGTCGTTGCGCCTGTGATTCCATTGACGCCCATATAGGCCCATGCTATCCCAAATCATCCCGTCGAAGCCGGCAGGCAAACCAAGGGTCAGGCTCCGTGTGCCGCGCGGAATTTGGCTCGCTGGCCTGCCTTGCCCGCCTCGACGGGGAGTCTTTTTGCCGCTTGCCCATCTCAGCGGTGGCGCCTTGAAGAGCAGGCCGGGAGGCGGCGTTGACGGACCGCTTCGTCTCGAATTTCACCAACCGGCTCGACGCCAAGGGGCGCGTCTCCATTCCATCGAGCTTCCGGTCGGTCCTGGTGAAGGACGGCTACGAGGGCCTCTATGTCCATCAGTCGCTCGACCTGCCGGCGCTGGATGCCGGCGGCAACGCGCTGCGGGCCACGATCGACGACATCCTCGCGCGCTTCTCGCCGTTCTCGGACGAGTGGGAGTTGCTGTCGACGGCGCTGAACGGCACCTCGGAGGTGCTCAAGATCGACACGGAGGGGCGGATGGTGCTGAGCGAGGCGCTGAAGGCGCATGCCGGCATCGGCGACGCCGTGACCTTCGTCGGCCACGGCCACAAGTTCCAGATCTGGGAGCCGGAGCGGTTCCGCGCGCATCTCGAGGCGGCGCGGACGCGTCTGCGCGACGTGAAGCGCACGCTCGGCAGTTTGACCATTCCAACCGGAGGCTCGGGCACATGACGGACCATGGCGACCGTTCCGGCGGAGCCATTGGCGGACCGGTTCGTCATGTGCCCGTGTTGCTCGCCGAGGTTCTGGCCGCGCTCGCGCCGCAGGCTGGCGGGCGCTATCTCGACGGCACCTTCGGAGCAGGGGGGTATTCGCGCGCGATCCTCGACGCCGCGCCGGATGGGACCTTGCTCGGGCTCGACCGCGATCCCTCGGCGGTCGCCGGCGGGGCCGATCTCGTGGCCGCGATGGCCGGGCGCCTGACGCTGTCGCAGGCCAATTTCGGCGAGCTTGCCGAGGAGGCCGAGCGCTTCAAGATGGCGCCGCTTGACGGCGTCGTGCTCGATATCGGCGTCTCCTCGATGCAGATCGACCAGGCCGAGCGTGGCTTTTCGTTCCGCTTCGACGGGCCGCTCGACATGCGGATGAGCAGCGCCGGGCGGAGCGCCGCCGACCTCGTCAACGAGGCCGAGGAAGGGCTGCTCGCCAACATCTTCTATCATTATGGCGAGGAGCGCCGCTCGCGCGCCGTCGCCCGGGCCGTGATCGAGGCCCGCCGCAAGGCGCCGATCACGACCACCAAGCAATTGGCCGATCTCGTCGCCGGCATCGTGCGGGGCGAGCCCGGTGGGGCGCATCCGGCGACGCGGGTGTTCCAGGCGCTGCGCATCGCGGTCAATGACGAACTCGGCGAACTGGTCCGGGCGCTGCATGCGGCCGAGACGGTGCTCAAGCCGGGCGGGCGGCTCGTCGTCGTGACGTTCCATTCGCTGGAAGACCGCATCGTCAAGCAGTTCTTCGCCGAGCGTTCCGGCCGGGTGCCGGCGGGCTCGCGTCATGCGCCGGCGGTGGCCGCCGCACAGCCGACCTTCAGGCTGGTCGAGAAGGGCGCCGTCGCGCCGACCGAGGCCGAGATGCGGGCCAATCCGCGCGCCCGCTCGGCCAAGCTGCGCGCCGCCGAACGCAACGACGCGCCGTCGCGCCAGGCCGATGCCGGGCTCGTCGCGCTCTCCACCGTCCCCGACCCGCAGCCGCGCCGGAGGCCCTGAGCGTGATCAAGCTCCTGCATGTCATCGCCATCGGCGCGCTGGTCTCCTCGGCGGTCTATGCCTATTCGATCAAATACGAGACGACGCTGGCGACCGAGCATCTCCAGAAGCTTAAGTCCAAGACCCAGCGCGAGCGCGACGCCATCGCCGTGCTCAAGGCCGAGTGGCAGTTCCTGAACCGGCCCGACCGCGTCCAGATGCTGGCGGAGCGCCATCTCGACCTGCAGCCCTTCGTGGTGACGCAGGTGGTCAAGCCCTCCGACGTCCCGAACCGCGGCCCGAAGGTCGATGCGATTGGCCGCAAGCTGGAGGATCTCGGGCTTGGCCTGCCGACCGAGACGCCTCGGAACACCAAGGCGGGCACGACCACGCCGGGAGCCATGCCATGAGCCGCTCGATCGATCAGGAGGCACCGGTGGAAGCGCAGGCCGGAACGGAGGAGATCGTCGTCAAGCGCGGGCGCTTCGCCTGGCTGCGCGACGTCTTCCGCATGAGCGGCGAGAAGAGCGAGCCGCGCGTCGGCCTCGTCATCCTCGGCTTCTCGGCGCTGTTCCTCGCCATCACCGGCCGCCTCGTCTATCTCGGCGTGGCGCCGAACGAGCAGGTGGGCCTGCGCCGCGCCACCTCCAACGCCATCTCGGCGGCCCGGCCCGACATCGTCGACCGCAACGGCGAGGTGATGGCGACCGATATCCGCACGGTCTCGGTCTTCGCCGAGCCGCGCCGCATCCTCGACAAGGACGAGGCGACCGAGCTGCTGACGGCCGTGCTACCGGACCTCGACGCCAAGGACCTGCGCGACAAGCTCGGCACCAAGAAGGGCTTCGTCTGGGTCAAGCGCGAGATCACGCCGCGCCAGCAGGCGGAGGTCCACCGGCTCGGCATCCCCGGCATCGGCTTCGTGCCCGAGAACAAGCGGGTCTATCCCAACGGCACCGCCGCGGCGCATGTGCTCGGCTTCGCCAATATCGACAATGTCGGCATCGCCGGCATCGAGAAATACATCGACTCGCAGGGCCTGCAGGACCTGAACGGCGCGGGGCTCGCCACCGAGGCGTCCGACCTCAAGCCGGTGAAGCTCTCGATCGACCTGCGCGTCCAGCATCTGCTGCGCGACGAACTCTCCAAGGGGCTGGAGCGCTTCAAGGCCATCGCCGCTGCCGGCGCGATCATGGACGTGAATACCGGCGAGGTGATCGCGCTGGTTTCGCTGCCCGATTTCGATCCCGGCAATCCGGTCGACGCGCTGGAGAAGGACCGGATCAACCGGATGAATGTCGGCGTCTACGAGATGGGCTCGACCTTCAAGGCGCTGACCATCGCGATGGCGCTGGATTCCGGCAAGGCCAACATCAATTCGAGCTATTCGACCGCGGGCGGCATGATGCGGTTTGGCCGGCAGGTCATCAAGGAATACCACGGCACCGGCCGGACGCTGACCGTGCCGGAAGTCTTCCTGCATTCGTCGAACATGGGCTCGATCAAGATGGCGCTGGCCGTAGGCGTCGAGGGCCACAAGGCCTTCCTCAAGAAGATGATGCAGCTCGACCGGATGACGACCGAGCTGCCGGAAAGCGCGGCGCCGATCGTTCCGCAGCGCTGGGGCGAGATCAACACCGCGACCATCGCCTTCGGCCACGGCCTCGCTGTCGCGCCGCTGCAGGCGCTGTCGGCCGTCGCCGCCCTGGTCAATGGCGGCTACCTGATGAAGCCGACCTTCCTGAAGCGCAGCGAGGAGGAAGCCCGGCAGGTCGCGACCCGCGTGATCAAGCCCGAGACCTCCGAAGCGATGCGCTTCATCATGCGGCTCAACGGCGAGAAGGGCTCGGCCCGCAAGGCCGACGTCGCCGGCTATTTCGTCGGCGGCAAGACCGGCACGGCCGAAAAGGTCATCAACGGCCGCTACGCCAAGAACAAGAACTTCACGACCTTCACGGCGATTGCGCCCTCCGACAAGCCGAAATACCTGTTCCTCGCGATCTATGACGAGCCGAAGGGCTATGCCGAGAGCGGCGGCTATTCGACCGCGGCGTGGAATGCCGGCGTCACGACCGGCCGCGTGATCGAGCGCGCCGGCCCGATCCTGGGGCTCAACCCGCGCTTCGACCCGCCGCCGTCGCCGTTCCCGCTGATGGCGCGGCTCGGCGCCTGGGGTTCGCGCTGAGCCAAAAGCGTTTCAAGTCTATAACGGTGGCCATGACGATGACCGGATACAGCCTCGGAGACCTCTTCCCCGAGATTTTCGAGGCTGAGGCCGCGAGCCAGCAGGTGCATGGCGTCGCCTTCGACAGCCGCAAGGTGACGGGCGACGACGTCTTCGTCGCGCTCGCCGGCGCCAAGGCGGATGGCGCGCGCTTCATCATGGATGCGGTCGGGCATGGCGCGGTCGCGATCGTCTCCGGGGGCCCGCGTCCGGCCGATCTGCCGGCCGGCGTCGCTTTCGCGCAGGTCGAAGACCCGCGCCTCGCGCTGTCCCTGGCTGCGGCGAAAATCCATCCGCGCCAGCCGAAGACCATCGTCGCGGTGACCGGCACCAGCGGCAAGTCCTCGGTGGCGGATTTCACGCGGCAGATCTTCCAGGCGCTTGGCCATGAATCGGCGAGCGTCGGCACGATCGGCGTGGTGACCGCCAAGGGCGCCGATTACGGCTCGCTGACGACGCCGGACCCGCTCTCGCTGCACGCCTCTTTCGACAAGCTCGCGGGCGAGGGCATTACGCATCTGGCGATGGAAGCCTCCTCGCATGGGCTCGACCAGCGCCGCCTCGACGGCGTGCGCCTGAGCGCCGGCGCCTTCCTCAATCTCGGGCGCGATCATCTCGACTATCATCCCAGCGTCGAGGAATACCTCGCCGCGAAGCTGCGGCTCTGGGAATTGCTGCCCGACGGTGCGCCGGTCGTGATCAATCGCGACGAGCCCTATGCGGAGGAGGCGGCGGAGGCTGCTGCCATGGCCGGGCATCCGATCATCGGCATCGGCCGCAAGGGCGAGACGCTGACCCTGCGGCGCAACGAGCGCGACGGGTTCTCGCAGCGGCTGACCGTCGGCTTCGACGGGCGCGAGCTGTCGGTCGATCTGCCGCTGGTCGGCGATTTCATGGCCGGCAATGCTCTGGTCGCCGCCGGGCTCGCCATCGCGACCGGCGAGGACAAGGCTGCGTCGCTCAAGGCGATTTCCGGCTTGAAGGGCGTCGCCGGGCGGCTCGAACGCGTCGGCGAGGCCAATGGCGGGCTCGTCGTCGTCGATTACGCCCATAAGCCCGATGCGCTGGCGGCCGTGCTGACCACGCTCAGGCCCTATGCGACGGGACGCTTGATCTGCGTCTTCGGCTGCGGCGGCGACCGCGACAAGGGCAAGCGCCCGCTGATGGGCGCGATTGCGGCCGAGAAGGCCGATATCGCCATCGTCACCGACGACAATCCGCGCAGCGAGGACCCGGCGGCGATCCGGGCCGAGATCATGGCCGCTTCGCCCAAGCTGAAGGAGATCGGCGACCGCGAGGAAGCGATCAACGCCGCGGTGAAGATGCTGCAGCCTGGGGATTTGCTGGTCGTGGCCGGAAAAGGCCATGAATCCGGCCAGATCATAGGCGACCGGACGCTGCCCTTCTCGGACCATGACGTGGTCCGCAAGGCGCTATTGGAGTTGAAATCATGAGCGCCCCGCTCTGGACCGGAGACAAGCTGATCGCGGCACTCGGCGCGAAGCCCGAGGGCGCGGTGCCGCCGGTCGTGACCGGCGCCTCGATCGATACCCGCACGCTGGAGCCGGGCGACGTTTTCTTCGCTATCACCGGCGAGGCCCGCAACGGGCATGATTTCGTCAAGGGCGCGCTCGACAAGGGCGCGGCGCTCGCCGTGGTCGACGAGGCGCATGCGGCGCAGTTCGAAGGCGCGGGCGCCCTTGCCGTCGTGCCGGACGTTCTGAAGGCGATGGAGCATGCCGGCACGGCGCGCAGGGCCGAGCTTAAGGCCGGCGTCGTCGCCGTCACCGGCTCGGTCGGCAAGACCGGTACCAAGGAGGCTCTGCGCCTCGTGCTCTCGCGCCAAGGCAAGACCCATGCGCCGGTCGCCTCCTACAACAATCACTGGGGCGTGCCGCTCACGCTCTGCCGCACCCCCGCCGACGTCGCCTATGGCGTCTACGAGATCGGCATGAACAGCCCCGGCGAGATCGTGCCGCTCGCGCGGATGGTGCGCCCGCAGGTCGCCATCGTCACCACGATCCAGCCCGTGCACCTCGCCGCCTTCGCCTCGCTGGAGGGGATCGCTGAGGAAAAGGCGGGCGTCTACTGGGAGCTGGAGAAGGGCGGCACGGCGATCGTCAATGCCGACATCCCGCAATCCGAATTGCTGCGCGACATCGCCAGGTCCGGCCCGGCCGGGCGGATCGTCACCTTCGGCGAGAGCCCGGATGCCGATGTCAAACTGATCTCCTGCGCGCTGAAGCCCGACATGTCGACGGTCGAGGCCCGCGTCTTCGGCGAGCCCGTCACCTATCGCCTGGGCAGCCCAGGCAAGCATATCGTGCTGAATTCGCTCGCGGTGCTGGCCGCTGTGCATGCGCTCGGCGCCGATCTCGCGCTGGCTGCGCTGGCGCTGGGCGATCTCACGCCGCCGGCCGGACGCGGCGCGCGGCAGGTGCTGCAGACGCCGGGCGGCAAGGTCACGCTGCTCGACGAGAGCTATAACGGCAACCCGGCCTCGATGCGGGCCGCGATCGAGAATCTCGGCCGCCTTCCGGTCGAAGGTCGGGGCCGACGCATCGCCGTGCTCGGCGACATGCTGGAGCTCGGGGCGACCGGGCTGGAGCTGCACCGGGGGCTCGCGGAGCCGCTGATTTCGAACGGGATCGACAAGGTCTTCACCTGCGGGCCGCTGATGAAAGGGCTCCATGAGAGCTTGCCTTCCGCCATGCGAGGGGCTTATGCCGCCTCCGCGAGCGAACTGGAGCCGCTCGTGCTCGATGCGATTCGTGGTGGCGACACCGTCACGGTCAAGGGATCGCTGGGCACGCGCATGGGTCCGATCGTCAAGGCGATCCTCGCGCGCTTTCCTGCCGTGCCTGCCGAAGACCAATAGACAAGAGAACCAAGCAGCATGCTCGTCTGGCTCGCCGACTTCGCCAGCACCTTCCCGGTGCTGAACGTCTTCCGCTACATCACCTTCCGCGCAGGCGGAGCGACGGCGACGGCGCTGCTCTTCGTCTTCTTCTTCGGGCCCTCGGCCATTTCCTGGCTGCGGATCAAGCAGGGCAAGGGCCAGCCGATCCGCACCGACGGGCCGGAATCGCATCTCGCCAAGCGCGGCACGCCGACCATGGGCGGGCTGATGATCCTGACCGGGCTGTTCGTCGCGGTTCTGCTCTGGGGCAACCTGCGCAACCCCTATGTCTGGATCGTGCTCGGCGTCACCGCCGCCTATGGCGCGATCGGCTTCTATGACGACTTTCTCAAGGTCACCAAGCAGTCGCACAAGGGCTTCTCGGGCAAGGCCCGCATTTCGATCGAGGTCGTGGTCGCGCTGATCGCCTGCTATTTCATCATGCAGACGCAGCCGCCTGCGATCGGCTCCGGCTTCGCGATGCCCTTCCTCAAGGAAGCGATCATCCCGCTCGGCATCCTGTTCCCGCTGGTCACCGCCTTTGTCGTGGTCGGCGCCGGCAATTCGGTGAACCTGACCGACGGTCTCGACGGGCTCGCCATCGTGCCGGTGATGATCGCGGCCGGCACCTTCGGCTTCATCTCCTATCTCGTCGGCAACGCGATCTTCGCCAATTACCTGCAGATCCACCATATTCCCGGCGCGGGCGAACTCGCGGTGATCTGCGGCGCGGTGATCGGCGCGGGCCTCGGCTTCCTCTGGTTCAACGCCCCGCCGGCCCAGATCTTCATGGGCGATACCGGCTCGCTCGGCCTCGGCGGCCTGCTCGGCACCATCGCGGTCGCGACCAAGCACGAGATCGTGCTCGCCATCGTCGGTGGCCTCTTCGTCGTCGAGGCGCTCTCGGTGATCATCCAGGTCTTCGTGTTCAAGCGCACGGGCAAGCGCGTCTTCCTGATGGCGCCGATCCACCACCATTTCGAGAAGCTGGGCTGGACCGAGCCGCAGGTCGTGATCCGCTTCTGGATCATCTCGGTCGTGCTGGCGCTGGTCGGCCTCGCCACGCTGAAGCTGCGCTGAGATGACGCCGGTCACCGTCTTTTCGGGGCGCAAGGTCGCCCTGTTCGGCCTCGGCGGCTCTGGCCTCGCGACGGCGCGCGCGCTCAAGGCGGGCGGCGCCGAGGTCGCGGCCTGGGACGACAACGAGAAGAGCCGGGAGAAGGCAGCGGCCGAGGGCATCGCCGTCGTCGATCTGGCGAGCGCGGACTGGTCGGGCTTCTCCGCTTTCGTGCTTTCGCCCGGCGTGCCGCTGACCCATCCCGAGCCGCATTGGACTGTCGGCAAGGCCACGGCTGCCGGTGTCGCGATCATCGGCGATGTCGAACTGTTCTTCCTGGAGCGGGCCAAGGTCGCGCCGGGTTCGCCGGTGGTCTGCATCACCGGCACCAACGGCAAGTCGACGACGACGGCGCTGATCGCGCATGTGCTCAGGGAAGCCGGCCGCGACGTGCAGATGGGCGGCAATATCGGCACGGCCGTGCTGGCGCTGGAGCCGCCGGCCGCGAACCGCATCCATGTCATCGAGTGCTCGAGCTACCAGATCGATCTCGCGCCTTCGCTCAAGCCGACCGTCGGCATCCAGATGAATCTGACGCCGGACCATCTCGACCGGCACGGCTCTCTGGAGAACTACGCCGCGATCAAGGAGCGACTGGTCGCCGCGGCCGATATCGCGGTGGTCGGCGTCGATGACGACGCCTCGAAGCAGATGGCGCGCCGTCGCGCGGCCGGAGGCCGCCCTCTGGTCAGGATCAGCGGCGAGCAGCCGCTCGACGAGGGCGTCTTTGCCGGCGTCACCGCCAATCAGGGCCGGCTCGACACGCGTATCGTCGAGGTCAAGGACGGCAAGCCGCGTGTCGTCGCCAATCTCGCGGGCATCGGTTCGCTGCGTGGTTCGCACAACGCCCAGAACGCTGCGGCGGCCTTTGCAGCCTGTTCTGCGCTTGGTCTTAGCGCCGACGAGATCGCCGATGGCTTCAAGACCTATCCGGGTCTGGCGCATCGCATGGAGGAGCTCGGTCGGATCGGTCGCGTCGTCTTCATCAATGATTCCAAGGCGACCAATGCCGACTCGACCGAGAAGGCGCTGACCTCGTTCCACGGCATCTTCTGGATCCTCGGCGGCAAGGCCAAGGATGGCGGCATCGAGTCGCTCCGGCGCTATTTCCCGAATATCGCGCGGGCCTATCTGATCGGCGCGGCGAGCGATCTCTTCGCCGCGACCTTCGACGACGACGGGCGCGTCGCTTACGAGCGCAGCGTCACGCTCGACAAGGCGGTGGCGGACGCCACGCGCGACGCGCTGGCGGCGACGGGCGAGGGCGAGATCGCGGTGCTGCTCTCGCCGGCCTGCGCCTCCTTCGACCAGTTCCCGAATTTCGAGGTGCGCGGCGACAGCTTCCGCAAGCTGGTCGCGGAGCTGCCGGGCTTCGAGCCCTTCGGCGGCAAGCGCTAGCCGCCGCGGCCCATCAGGGCGCCGCCGGCTTGCGGGGCTTGAGCGCGGCCGCGATCGCCTCGATCTCGTTGGTGAACACGCCACCGGCATAACCAGCCGGCAGGCGCTCGATATCGGCCTTGCTGTCGATGCCCGTTGAATGCTCGCCGCCGCGATAGCCGCCGAGCACGAAGACGGGGCTGCCCACTGCCTCCATCCGGGCGAGGAAACGGTTCGGCCAGCCCCAGAGCCAGGGCGCGAGGTTGATCGGCACGAACACGACCATCGAGCGACAGGCATCCGGCGCCGAGCCGGTCCAACCTGTGCCGAGATAGCGCAGCAGGCAGGTCTTCAGCGAAGCGCGCGACATCGCCTTGAGGTCCGGCGCCTGCGCCCGCAGGGTCGCGATCGGGTTGTCGCCGCCATAGACCAGAAGCGTGGCGCGCCGCTGCGGCGGCAGGGCGTTGAGGACTGCGGCGAGCTTCGTGCCCTCGGCCGGGTCATTGCTCTTGACGTTGATCAGGAAAGTCCGGTCGGGAAACCGCTGCAGGACTTCGTCGAGCGAGGGCATGAGGCCGATGCCTTTGCCACGGAAAGGGAAGGTCTTGCCGCCATCGGCGGTGTAGCCGTAGCCGAGGTCGAGCCTCCGGAGATCGGCCATGCTGTGCTCGCGCGTGACCCCGCGGCCATCGGTACGGCAATCGACCGTCCAGTCATGGAAGACCGCGAACTGCCCGTCGGTCGTCGGGTGGACGTCCAGTTCGACGATGTCGGCGCCCGCCTCGAAGCTCGCCTGCATCGAAGCAATCGTGTTTTCGAGATAGCCATGGGTCGGCGGCAGCATGCGCGTCGCGGTGCAGCCGTCCCGTGTCAGCCCGGCCGTATCGAATTGCTGGGCGATGCCGCGATGCGCCAGCAGGACGGGCCCGCCGCTGCGCGCCGGTGCCAGATAGTTCGTGTTGCCGACATAGAGGAGCGCGGCGAGCGCGAGCACACCGAAGGCAACACCACGCCAGATCTTCCGCAAGTTGTCTTCCCGGGTGCGAATCAAGCAACGCTTGAATCGCGCCGCTGCGGGATCGATCACGGGCGGGGTGACGGAATTGCGGCGTGGCCACGTCCTTCATTCGGCAGCAGCCGGAGATGTCGTGTGCTCAACCGCGCCGGGCGGCCTCGATCTTCGCGACGTCGATCTTCTGCATCGTCATCATCGCGGCGAAGGCACGTTTCGCCTCCTCGCCGCCGACGGCCAGCGCCTCGGTCAGCACGCGCGGCGTGATCTGCCAGGACAGGCCCCATTTGTCCTTGCACCAGCCGCATTCGCTTTCCTGCCCGCCATTGCCGACGATGGCGTTCCAGTAGCGATCGGTCTCCGCCTGGTCGTCGGTCGCGACCTGGAAGGAGAAGGCTTCGCTGTGTTTGAACATCGGTCCGCCATTGATACCGAGGCAGGGTATGCCGAGAACCGTGAAGGTGACAGTTAGAGCGTCGCCGGCCTTGCCCGAGGGGAAATCGGTCGGGGCGCGGAAGACCTCCTGTACGGAACTATTCGGGAAGGTCTCGGCATAGAAGCGGGCGGCGGCCTCGGCGTCCTTGTCGTACCACAGGCAGATCGTGTTCTTGCTGATCGTATTCTCGGCGATGGCCATGGTCAGTCCTTTCGCTGTCGAGACGCGTGCGGCGTGAAACTCCCGGCATGAGCCGACAATGCGTGTCAGGAGCGGCCCTTGCATCTGACCGACAGCACGAGTCCGATTTGAGGCGAGGGGCTGATCGGGGTGGCCGAGACTGCATCGAACAGACCACGAAGGGCCATGCGCGGCTGTGGATCGCGATGCGCTTCCCCAGCCGATCCGGGGCATCGGAATCAATCGGTTAACCATTCATTGACAGAGTGATTCGTCACGCAAGCGCGGTTTCGGCCGCGCCGAATTTGTCGATGGGATACCCGTCATGGTCTCGCGCGCGGAACCTTCTCTCAGCGGCCGCTGGTGGTGGTCGATCGATCGCCTCATCCTGACCGCGCTCGTCGCCCTGATGGTCTCGGGCGTCGTGCTGCTGATGGCGGGCGGGCCGCCGGTGGCCGAGCGGCTCGGCCTCTCGACCTTCCATTTCGTCAACCGGCAGGCGGCCTATCTCGTCGGCGCGATGGCGATCTTCCTCGGGGTGTCGCTGATGACGCCGCGGCAAGTCCGGCGTGCCGCGCTTTTGATCTATCTCGGCTCGCTCGCGATGGTGGTGGCGACGCTCTATTTCGGCGTCGAGGTCAAGGGCGCCAAGCGCTGGCTGACGCTCGGCCCGCTGGGCTCGGTCCAGCCGTCCGAGTTCCTCAAGCCCGCTTTCGTCATCATGGCCGCCTGGGCCTTCGCCGAGGGCACGCGCCGGCCGGACCTGCCGGGCACGATCCTGGCGCTGCTGCTGCTGCCGATCACCATCGTGCCGCTCGTCCTGCAGCCTGATTTCGGCCAGACCATGCTGGTCAGCCTCGTCTGGTGCGGGCTGTTCTTCGTCGCCGGCCTGCACTGGTTCTGGGTGATCGGGCTCGGCGGTATCGGTGCCGTCGGCATCCTCGTCGCCTATGAATTGGTGCCGCACGTCCGCGCCCGCATCGAGCGCTTCATGGACAAGGGCTCGGGCGATTCCTTCCAGGTCGACACGGCACTGGAGAGTTTCGCGCAGGGTGGCTGGCTCGGCAAAGGCCCGGGCGAGGGCACGGTGAAGCGCATCCTGCCCGACGCGCATACGGACTTCATTTTCGCGGTGACCGCCGAGGAATTCGGCATCGTGGTCTGCATGCTCTTGGTCGCGCTCTTCGCGGCGATCGTGATCCGGGCGCTGTTCGTAGCGCAGAAGGCGGAGGACCCGTTCATCCGTCTCGCGGTCACTGGCCTTGCCCTGCTCTTCGGCATCCAGGCGGCGATCAACATGATGGTCAACCTGCACATGATGCCGGCCAAGGGCATGACGCTGCCCTTCATCTCCTATGGCGGCTCCTCGCTGCTCTCACTCGCGGTCGGAACCGGCTTCCTGCTGGCATTGACCCGCCGTCGTCCGCGCGCCGTCGATTTCGGGCGCTGACCTGATGGGCAAACTGATCATGCTGGCTGCCGGGGGAACCGGCGGCCATCTCTTCCCGGCGGAGGCGCTGAGCCACGCACTGCACGCCAAGGGCATGCGCGTCGTGCTGATGACCGACACGCGCGCCGCCGAATTCGCCGGGAGTTTCCCGGCCGAGGCGGTGCATGCCGTGCCGGCGGCGACGCCGTCCGGCCGCTCGCCGGTTCAGAAGGCCAAGGCGCTGTTCGCCATCGCCAAGGGCACGTTCGCGGCGCGGCGGATCATCGGGCAGGTGAAGCCCGCCGTCGTCGTCGGCTTCGGCGGCTACCCGACGGTGCCGCCGGTGCTGGGCGCCTCGCTTGCCGGTGTGAAGACCCTGATTCACGAGCAGAACGCCGTGATCGGCCGCGCCAACCGCTTCCTTGCCGGACGAGCCGATGTGATCGCCACCGGCTTCGCGCGGGTCGGCGGGCTCACCGAGGCGCAGCAGGCCAAGTGCCGTCATGTCGGAAACCCCGTGCGCCCGGCCGTGATCGAGGCGGCGGGCCGCGACTATGACGGGCCGGGCGAGGGCAAGATCAGATTGCTCGTCTTCGGCGGCAGCCAGGGCGCGCGCATCATGGCCGATATCGTGCCGCCGGCGATCGAGCTCCTGAGCGAGGCCGAACGGGCGCGCCTGACCATCGTCCAGCAGGCGCGGGCCGAGGACGACGAGCGCGTGCGCGGCACCTACGAGATGCTCGGCGTCCAGGCGACCATCGCGCCCTTCTTCAAGGATCTGCCGGCGCAGATGGCGGCGGCGCAGCTCGTCATTGCCCGCTCGGGCGCCTCGACCGTGGCGGAGCTCACCGTGATCGGCCGGCCGGCTTTGCTGGTGCCGCTGCCGGGCTCGCTCGACCAGGATCAGGCGGCGAACGCGGCCTTCCTCGAAGGCGTGGGCGGGGCGACCCGTATCCTCCAGCCTGAATTCACACCCCGCCATCTTGCCGCCGAATTGTCCAAGCTGATCGCGCAACCCACGCACTTGACGACGATGGCGGCAAACGCGAAGAGCGCCGGCATCCCCGACGCCGCCGACCGCCTGGCCGATCTCGTGATCGCTACGGCCAATCATTCGAACTGACAGGATTCCAGGACCATGAAGCTGCCGCCGAAGCTCGGCTCCATCCATTTCGTCGGCATCGGCGGCATCGGCATGTCCGGCATCGCCGAGGTCCTGCACAATCTCGGCTACAAGGTGCAGGGCTCGGACGCTTCCGACGGCGCCAACGTCAAGCGCCTCGCCGACAAGGGCATCACCACCTTCGTCGGCCACAAGGCGGAGAATCTCGGCGAGGCCGAGGTCGTCGTGGTCTCGACCGCGATCAAGCGCGACAATCCGGAGCTGCTGGCCGCGCGCGAGAAGCGCCTGCCGGTGGTGCGCCGCGCCGAGATGCTGGCCGAGCTGATGCGCCTGAAGAGCTGCGTCGCCATCGCCGGCACCCATGGCAAGACGACCACGACCTCGCTGGTGGCGACGCTGCTGGAGAAGGGCGGGCTCGACCCGACCGTGATCAACGGCGGCATCATCAACGCCTATGGCACCAATGCCCGCATGGGCGAGAGCGACTGGATGGTGGTCGAGGCCGACGAGTCCGACGGCACCTTCCTGAAGCTCCCGGCCGACGTCGCGATCGTCACCAATATCGATCCCGAGCACCTCGACCATTTCGGCACGTTCGATGCCATCAAGGCGGCCTTCCGCTCCTTCGTCGAGAACCTGCCCTTCTACGGCTTCGCGGTGATGTGCATCGACCATCCGACTGTGCAGGGGCTGGTCGGCCAGATCACCGATCGCCGCGTCGTCACCTATGGTGAGAATCCGCAGGCCGATTTCCGCCTGATCGATATCGATCTCTCGGGCGGGCAGGCGAAGTTCACGCTGCTGATCCGTGACCGCAAGACCGGCCGCGACGAGGTCGTCCGCGATCTCGTGATGCCGATGCCGGGCCACCACAACGCGCTGAATGCCACGGCCGCGATCGCGGTCGCCTACGATCTCGGCATTCCCGTGCCACGCATCCGCGAGGCGCTCGCCGGCTTCGGCGGCGTCAAGCGCCGCTTCACCAAGACCGGCGAGTGGAACGGTGCACTGATCTTCGACGATTACGGCCACCATCCGGTCGAGATCGCTGCCGTGCTCAAGGCCGCCCGCGCCTCGACCAAGAACAAGGTCATCGCGATCGTGCAGCCGCATCGCTACACCCGCCTGTCGAGCCTGTTCGACGATTTCGCCGCCTGCTTCAACGATGCCGACACGGTGATCGTCGCCGATACCTATGCGGCCGGCGAGGCGCCGATCGCGGGGGCGGATCGCGATTCGCTGGTCGCCGGCATCAAGGCCCGTGGCCATCGCCATGCCCTGCCGCTGGAGAGTTCCGACAAGCTCGCCGGCATGGTGGCGGAGCTGGCGGGGCCGGGCGACTATGTCGTCTGTCTCGGCGCGGGCAACATCACGCAATGGGCCTACGCGCTGCCGGGCGAGCTGGCAGCGTTGAAGGGATAAGCCGGGATCGCCGCAATTGCGCCGTCATGCTCGGGCCTGAGCCGAGCATGACGGGCAGTTCCGTCCCGGACCATCATGCTCTAAAGCGACGCCATGCCCTTCGCAGACCTCTCCTCCGATATCCGCGCCTCGGCTCCCGATCTGCGGGGTCGCCTCCTCGCCAATCAGGAGCTTTCGGGCCTGACCTGGTTCCGCGTCGGCGGCCCGGCGCAGATCCTGTTCACGCCGGCCGATGACGAGGATCTCGCCTATCTGCTGTCGAAGCTGCCGGAGGAAATCCCCGTCACGGTGATCGGCCTCGGCTCCAACCTGATCGTGCGCGATGGCGGCATTCCCGGCGTCGTGATCCGGCTCGGCGGCAAGGCTTTCGGCGAAATCGCGCTGGAGAGCGGTGATCGTCTGCGTGCCGGCACAGCCGTGCCGGACGTGAAGGTCGCTCGCGCGGCGGCGGATGCCTCGCTCGATGGGCTCGCCTTCTATCGCGGCATTCCGGGTTCGATCGGCGGGGCGCTGCGCATGAATGCTGGCGCACATGGCGGCGAGACCACCGATGTGCTGGTCTCGGTGCGTGGCGTCACCCGCAAGGGCGAGATCGTGACGCTCAGCCATGCGGATATGGGCTTCACCTATCGCAACAGCGCAGCCTCGACCCGCGACATCATCTTCACCTCGGCCCTGTTCCAGGGCCGGCCGGGCGATCAGGCTGAAATTCAGGCGGAGATGGACCGGGTCACGCAGGCGCGCGAGGCGGCGCAGCCGATCAAGGAACGCACCGGCGGCTCGACCTTCAAGAACCCCGAGGGCGGCAAGGCCTGGAAGCTGATCGATGCCGCCGGCTGCCGTGGCCTGCGCGTCGGCGGGGCGCAGGTCTCCGAGATGCACTGCAACTTCCTGATCAACACCGGCGGCGCGACGGCCGCCGATGTCGAGGGGCTCGGCGAGGAGGTTCGCCGCCGGGTCAAGGAGAACTCCGGCTTCGAGCTGCAGTGGGAGATCAAGCGGCTCGGGGTTGCGGCGTAGCCGGGACTGCCGCCGCGCGGCGGCGCGACAGGATCATTCCGGCGATCGTCGAGCCCAAGACGATCGCGATGCCCAGGAATTGCAGCGGGCTCAGCCATTCGCCCAGCAACAGGGCGCCCAGAATCGTCGCCATGGTCGGGCTGAGCAGCCCGAGGAAGGCGACGCCGGCGCCGAGCGTCGTGATGCCCCTGATCCAGAGCCAATAGGTCAGGGCCGTGCCGATGAGCACGAGATAGGCGAAGCCGAGCCCGTTCAGGGCGGTGGGGGCCGGCGGCAGGCCTTCTGCGATCAGGGCGACCGGCAGCAGGATCAGGCCGCCGAGCGTGAGCTGCCAGGCCGCGATCGCCAGAGGTGAACCCATCTTACCCCAGCGCTCGATCAGCACGGTGCCCGTCGCCATTGAGGCCGCGCTCAGGAGGCCGGCGATGATGCCGATCGCATCCGGCTTCGCATGCGGATCGAGCACCAGTAGGGCGACGCCGACGAGGCCGGCGAGCGCTGCCAATATCTGCCCGCGGCCCGGACGCCGGCTGAGCAGGGGCCAGGCGAGCAGGCCGACGATCAGGGGCTGGGTCGAACCGACTGTTGCGGCGAGGCCACCGGGCAGGCGCGCCGCGCTGACGAAAAGCAGGGCGAAGAAGATACCGATATTGGCGAGGCCGAGCGCCGCCAGCGGCAAGAGCTTGTCACGCGGCGGCAAGCCGGGGCCGAGCGCCATCAGCAGCAATCCGGCCGGCAGGGCCCTGAGCGCACCGACGAGCAGCGGATGATCCACCGGCAGCGTCTGTGTGAAGATGATGTAGGTGGTGCCCCAGATGCAGGGCACGAGGATCGTGGTCAGCAGGGTTCTGTTGAGGCTGAGCGACATGGCGGGCTCCCGGGCGGGATGATGGTCACGGGACGGTCAGGTGGGGAAGGGGCCGGCGAAGGCGGTTTCCGTCAGGGGGCGGCGCGGGCTCGGCTGCTCGCGCTCGCGCAGAGCCGGCGGAAGGAGGTCCGGCGTGCCGCGGCGGCCGATTGCGACGGCGATCTCGATGCGGAAGCGGCCGGGCACGGCGAGGTTGCGGCGCGCGACATCGTATTCAAGCCCCGCCATGGCGTGGGCGTGATAGCCGAGCCGCGTGGCCTGAAGGGCAAGCTGGGACCAGGCTGCGCCCGTGTCGAAGCTGCGCAGCGCCGGGGATTGCGCCTGTGCATCGGCTGTGCCGGCGCCGGCATCCGACAGCACGAAGACGAGGGCCGCCGCGTTCTGCGCCCATTCGCGGTTGAAATCGTCGAGCGCGGCCAGGAACTCCGGCCAATGCGCGTCGCCGCGCCGGGCGTAGAGGAAGCGCCAAGGCTGCTCGTTATAGGCCGAGGGCGCCCAGCGCGCGGCCTCCAGCATCGTCAGCAGGGCGTTCTGGTCGATCTCTTCGGGCTGGAAGGCGCGGGGCGACCAGCGGTCGAGAAAGACCGGGTCGATCGGGAAACTGGCGATCCTCGGTTCCATGGCAGGGTATCCGTTTGGCTTGCCCGGCGAGGGGCAGGTGGTATTGTGATTCGAAGTGATATATTTCGATGTCAAATTATTTGATGTCGTGTAATTGGGCGAGGCATGAAAATGAGTCAAGAGCGCCGGGACGCGCAGGGTGGCCCGATGGATTCGATCCTGGCGCAGTGGCGGCGGGAACGGCCCGACCTCGATACCAGCGTCATGGCAGTGTGTGGCGATCTCTGGCGCGCGGCGGACCGGGTGCGCGAAGGGGTTTCCGCCAATCTCGCGGGGGACGATCTCGATCTCGCCGGCCATGACGTGCTGCTGACGCTGCGGCGCCAGGGCAAGGGGCGGGCGCTCTCGCCCTCCGAACTTGCCGCCGACATGATGATCTCGACCTCGGCGATGACCAACCGGCTCGACCGCTTGCAGAAGCGCGGGCTGATCGAGCGCCAGCCCGATCCGGCCGACCGGCGGGCGCTGCGGATCGTGCTGACCGATGCCGGCTTCGCGCTGGTGGACCGAATCGTCGTCAGCCATGTCGCGACCGAGGAGCGGCTGGTCAGCGCGCTTTCGGGAGAGGAGCGAGCGGAGCTCAGGCGGCTGCTCGCGAAGATCGGCTAGGCCCGGCCGCAGCGGGCTTCATGCGGCTTCAGGGCTGCGATCCGAAGCTTCGCGTCAAAGCCGGGCGCGTCATGGTTAACGCGCTGTTAACCATGTTTAACGAGGTTGGGCCCATCGCATCGAGCGGGGGCCCTCATGAGCAAACACGTCGCAGTGCTGATGGGCGGCTGGTCCGTCGAGCGGGAGGTCAGCCTCAACAGCGGCGCGGCCTGTGCCCGGGCGCTGGAGAGCGTCGGCTATCGCGTCACGCGCGTCGACGTGCAGCGCGACATCGCCGAGGTGCTGGCGAAGCTCAAGCCCGATGTCGCCTTCAATGCCCTGCATGGCCGCTTCGGCGAGGACGGCACGATCCAGGGCGTTCTGGAGATCCTGCGCATTCCCTACAGCCATTCCGGTGTACTGGCCTCGGCGCTCGCGATCCGCAAGGACCGGGCGAAGACGGTGGTTAAGGCGGCCGGCGTGCCGGTCGCGCACGGCGTCAACGTCTCGCGATTCGCGGCCGCCAAGAAGCATGTCCTGCCGCCGCCCTACGTGCTGAAGCCGATCGACGAGGGCTCCTCCGTCGGCGTCGTCATCGTGAAGAAGGGCAGGGAGCATCCGCCGCAGGAAATCGCCCGGCCGGACTGGCCTTGCGGCGAGATGCTGCTGGCCGAAACCTTCATCGCCGGGCGCGAGCTGACCTGCGCCGTGATGGGCGACCGCAGCCTCGGTGTGACCGAAATACAAGCCGCAACCGGCGAGTTTTACGACTACGACGCGAAGTACGCGAAAGGCGGCTCGATCCACATCTGTCCGGCGCAAATTTTACCGAAAATTTACCAGCAGATCGAAGAGTGTGCGTTAACGGCGCATCAAGCAATCGGATGCCGGGGCGTCAGCCGATCTGACTTCCGTTACCACGACGAGAGCGACACGCTCGTCTGGCTGGAGGTCAATACGCAGCCCGGGATGACCGAAACCAGCCTGGTGCCCGAGTTGGCTGCCCATGCGGGCCTGGATTTCGGTGAGCTCGTCAAATGGATGGTGGAGGACGCCTCCCTCGATCGGTGAAAGCGATGTCGACGAAGACCGTTGCCATGCCCCGATATGCGCCTGCCCGGCCGCTCTCCCGGCTCCCGGTCGCGCCTGCCGCCCCCCAGCTTCTGGTGGGCGAGCAGCGCCAGGGCCGCTGGATGCGCCGCTCGCGCCGCAGCGCCGTCGCGGTGCCGCTGGCGCAGCGCCTGCCGCAGAGCCTCGGCACCTGGCTGGCGTTGGGCTTCCTGACGCTCAGCCTCGGCAGCGGCTTCGTGCTCGGCGGCCACTGGCAGGCCATGCAGGACAATTACGGCGAGCCGCGCCACATGTTCGCGCGGGCGCTCGGCTTCGGCATCGACCGCGTCACCATTTCCGGCCTCTCGGGACTGTCCGAGCAGGAGGTCCTGGTCGCGGCCGGCATCGATTCGAAGACCTCGCTGGTGTTCTTCGACGCCGACGAGGCCCGCAAGCAGCTCGAGGCGACGCCGCTGATTCGCGAGGCTGCCGTCCGCAAGCTCTATCCGGGCGAGGTCTCGATCGCCCTCACCGAGCGCGAGCCCTATGCGCTCTGGCAGGTGAAGGGCGAGCTCTTCGTGATCGCGGCCGACGGCACGGTGATCGACAAGATGGACGATGGCCGTTTCGCCTATCTGCCGCTGGTCGTCGGTAAGGACGCCAATAACCGCGCCGCCGAATATCTGGCGATCCGCAGTCAGGCCGGCGCCTTCGCCCAGCATATCCGCGCAGCCACGCTCGTCTCCGGGCGTCGCTGGAACCTGAAACTCGACAACGGCATGGATGTGCGCTTGCCCGAGACCAAGCCGGAAGCCGCGGTGCAGCGCCTCGTGTCGCTGGAGAGCGATTACCGCATCCTCGAGAAGGATGTGCTCGCCATCGATCTGCGCCAGCCCGACCGGGTGACGATGCGGCTCTCGGAAGAGGCCGCCGCGGCGCGCGCCGACCAGCTCAAGAGCAAGTCCAAGAAGAAGGGAGGCGAGGCGTGAACCACGTCACCTCCCAGGGTCTGACCCCCCGCATGCGTCCGCTGTCGTCGCGCAAGAGCGCGACCTTGTCGATTCTCGACATCGGCACCAGCAAGGTCGTCTGCCTGATCGCCGAGCTCAGCCCGGCCGAGACCAACGAGCGGCTGCGCGGGCGCACCCATGTCGCCCGCATCATCGGCATCGGCCATCAGCGCTCGCTCGGCCTCAAGGGCGGCGCGATCGTCGATCTCGAAAGCGCCGAGCGCGCCATCCGCGCGGCGGTCGATGCGGCCGAGCGCATGGCCAAGGTCGAGGTGCAGTCGGTCATCGTCAACCTGACCGGCGGGCGCATCGGCTCGCAGCATTATGCCGCCAGCGTCGACCTGCGCTCCGGCTCCGTCGGCGACGGCGACGTGAAGCGCGTGCTCGCGACTGCCGCGACCCATGCCCTGCGTCCCGGCAAGGCCGTGCTCCATGCCCTGCCGACCGGCTATGCGCTGGACGGCGTGCCGGGCGTGCTCGATCCGCGTGGGCTGATCGGCGGCAAGCTCTCGGTCGACATGCATGTCGTCGCCAGCGAGGCGGCGGCGGCGCGCAACGTCATGCTCGCTGTCGAGCGCTGCCATCTCGAAGTCGAGGCGGTCGTCGCGACCCCCTATGCGTCCGGCCTCTCGGTCCTCGTCGACGACGAATCGGAAATGGGCGTCGTGCTCGTCGATCTCGGCGGCGGCTCGACCTCGCTCGGCGTCTTCTCGGGCGGGCATCTCGTCCATGCCGACGCGATCGCGGTCGGTGGCAACCACATCACTATGGACGTGGCGCGCGGCCTCTCGACCCGCGTCTCGGCGGCCGAGCGGCTCAAGACGCTGCACGGCTCCTGCATCTCCAGCGCTTCCGACGAGCGCGACATGATCGCCGTGCCGCAGGTCGATGACGACGAGCGCGACATGCCGAACCATCTCGCCAAGTCGCATCTGGTGCGGATCATCAAGCCGCGCGTCGAGGAGATCCTCGAACTGGTGCGCGACCGGCTGAACAATGCCGGTTTCTCGGCCCAGGCCGGGCGGCGTGTCGTCCTCACCGGCGGCGCCTGCCAGCTCACCGGCCTGCCGGAAGTGGCGCGGCGCATCCTCGGCGGCCAGGTCCGGACCGGCCGGCCGCTCGGGATCAAGGGCCTGCCGGAAGCGGGCAAGGGCCCGGCTTTCGCGGCGGCGGTCGGCCTGCTGGTCTATCCGCAGGTCGCCCATGTCGAGCATTTCGAGCCGCGCGCGGTCGGCGGGCGCCTGCCCCTGACCGGGACGGACAACTACTTCTCGCGTGTCGGGCGTTGGCTGAAAGACAGTTTTTAGTGAGTACGGCTCGTCCTCAAGGACGAGCCACGGCGTCAAACGTAGCAATCGGGACGGCTCCCGCCAGGCGCCGGACAAGGGATCAAAAGAGGCAACCATGGCGATGAATCTGCAAGCCCCGGACATCCGGGAACTGAAGCCCCGGATCACGGTGTTCGGCGTCGGTGGCGCCGGTGGCAATGCGGTCAACAACATGATCGAGGCCGGCCTCGACGGCGTCGACTTCGTCGTCGCCAACACCGATGCGCAGGCTCTCGCCCTGTCGCGCGCCTCCCGCATCGTCCAGATGGGTCTGCAGGTCACCGAGGGCCTCGGCGCCGGCTCGCAGCCGGAAGTCGGCCGCGCGGCGGCCGAAGAGGTCATCGACGAGATTCGTGACCATCTGGCGGGCGCCCACATGGTCTTCATCACCGCCGGTATGGGCGGCGGCACCGGCACCGGCGCGGCCCCCGCGATCGCCCGCGTCGCCCGCGACATGGGCATCCTGACCGTCGGCGTCGTCACCAAGCCGTTCCAGTTCGAGGGCCAGCGCCGCATGCGCATGGCTGAGGCCGGCATCGGCGAGCTGAACGAGGCGGTCGACACCCTGATCGTCATCCCGAACCAGAACCTGTTCCGCGTCGCCAACGAGACCACCGGCTTCGCCGATGCGTTCGGCATGGCCGACCAGGTGCTCTATTCGGGCGTCGCCTGCATCACCGACCTGATGGTTCGCCCCGGCCTGATCAATCTCGACTTCGCCGACGTCCGCGCCGTGATGCGCGGCATGGGCAAGGCGATGATGGGCACCGGCGAGGCCCAGGGCGAGAAGCGCGCGCTGACCGCGGCCCAGGCCGCGATCAACAACCCGCTGCTCGACGATGTCTCGATGAAGGGCGCGCGCGGCCTGCTGATCTCGATCACGGGCGGGCGCGACATGAAGCTCTATGAGGTCGACGAGGCCGCCACCCGCATCCGCGAGGAGGTCGATTCCGAGGCCAACATCATCGTCGGCGCCACCTTCGACGAATCGCTGGAAGGCACCGTGCGCGTCTCGGTCGTCGCGACCGGCATCGACAAGCCGATCTCGTCGCTGGTCGAGAACGACGACACCGAAGCCCGCATCGCCCAGGTCGCCGAGCGCCTGAAGGCCGAGGCCCGCCTGCGCAGCAACGCCGCCGTCGCCACCGCCCGCCCGGTCGCCCCGCCGGCCCCCGTGATCGAGACGGCCCGCGTCGCTCCCGCGCCGATGCCGATGCCGGAACCCGCCCCGATCGCCCAGGTCGCGCAGGACATCCGCATCGAGCCGGTGCAGCCGCGCCCCGTCATGGTCGCTCCGCCGGCCCCGGAGCCGATCCACCATGCCGAGCCGAGCCTGCATTTCGACGAGAGCTTCATCCCGCCGATGCCGGAGCGCGCCGTCGTTCGCCCGACCCGCATGCCGCGCGTCGAGGACCTGCCGGCTCCGGGCCAGGCCCAACTCAATGCGCATCGCGGCGCCCAGCCCGCGCCGCAGCCGCCCTCCGCCGTCGAGCAGAAGCGCATGTCACTGATGCAGCGCCTGGCCTCGGTCGGTTTCGGTGGCCGCAAGGATGAGGAAGCCGAGATGGCTCCCGCCCCGGCGCCCGTCCGCCAGATGCCGCAGGCCCCGATGCCACAGGCGGCCGCGCCGAGCGCTGCTCATGCCGAGTACATGCGCCGTCCGGCGCCGCAGCCGGCCTCGCGCCCGGCGCAGGGCCAGCTCGACCCGCATGGCCGCGCCGCGCCGACTCGCTCCAGCGAGGAAGACCATCTCGAGATCCCCGCCTTCCTCCGTCGCCAGGCGAACTGACGGACCCGAGCCCCTCACGGCTTTGTAACAAGCCCGCCGCGGATCATCCGCGGCGGGTTTTTCGCTGTTAGAAAATGTTTATCTTTCAGCGCTTTATATGACCCGCTCCGCCTGAGCAGCGCTGTAACACAGCGAAAGAAAGCGTGATTTTGAGAGGCGGCTCCAAAAGCTTATCTTGCGGCGCATCAGAACGACAGCGTCGCCGGGTTCGCTCCGGTGCCGGCCTTGGATAGACATCGTGATCCTGCCACCCCGCCAAGGCGGACGAGAGGCGATCCCGATGATCAGGATTGGATGACGGAATGAGCTTCGATCGGCAGACGACCCTGCGCGCAGCCGTGACCCTGACCGGGATCGGCGTCCATTCCGGAGCCCCCGCCAGCATCTGCCTCAAGCCCTCCAGCGCCAATTCCGGCGTCGTCTTCCTGCGCACGGGCATCGAGGGCATGCCCCCCCAGCTCATCCACGCCAAGCACACCAAGGTCAGCGCCACCGAGCTCTGCACGGTCATCGGCGATCGTGGCCCGGCCTCGGTCTCGACGATCGAGCACCTGATGTCGGCCTGCGCCGGCATGGGCCTCGACAACGTGCTGGTCGAGATCGACGGGCCGGAAATGCCGATCATGGACGGCAGCGCCCGCGAGTTCGTCGCCGCCATCGAGGCGACCGGCATGACCTCGCTCGCCGCGCCGCGCCGCTATCTCAAGGTTCTGCAGCCGGTCCGCATCGAGCAGGGTCGCGCCTTCGCCGAGCTCGCCCCGGCCGAGCATGGTTTCCGCCTCGATGTCGAGATCGATTTCGACAGCGTCGTGATCGGCCGCCAGCGCAAGGTCTTCGATCTCGACGCGCAAAGCTATGCCAGCGAGATTTCCAAGGCCCGCACGTTCGGCTTCATGCGCGATGTCGAGCAGCTCTGGAAGGCGGGCTTCGCCCAGGGCGCCTCGCTCGAGAACACCGTCGCCGTCGGCGAGGACAAGGTGATCAACCCCGAGGGCCTGCGCTACGGCGACGAGTTCGTGCGCCACAAGGTGCTCGACGCGATCGGCGATCTCGCGCTCGCCGGCTATCCGATCATCGGCGAGTTCCGCTCCTATTGCGGCGGTCACCGGATGAATGTTCAGATCCTCCAGGCGCTGTTCGCCGACCGCGCGAATTTCGCGATCGTCGAATCCCAGCCGGTCTTCGCGGCGCCGCGCGCCGTGCAGATGGCTGCCGCCGCTCCGGCCGCCTTCGCGCCGGATCTGCACTGAGCCGCGGCGGAACGCGGCTTCGCCTTCCTATCGCCCGGTTTTTGTCCCAGATGCCGCAGCGATGCGGAATCCCGTCATAACCGATTTTCGGCAGTGGCGCGGGGGAAGCGTCTGAGGTAAGGCATGCTTCCCGGAGGCTTGATCGCCATGCGTCCTTTCAGACGCAAAGTGGCGATCCGATGCCTGAGGGACGATCGAAAGAGGACGGACGACGTGAGCGTGACGCGGCAAAGCCTTCCGGCAATCCATCGCGGTTCTTCGCCGCGCAGGGGCATCGCTCTTGCGCTGGGCGCCGCCATGCTGCTCGGCGGCTGCGATACCTTGTCCTCGCTCAATCCCTTCGACAAGCCGGAGGTCTACAAGCCGGACCTGACGCCGCCGACCCCGGCCGACAAGCTCTATAACGAAGGCCTCGCCCGCCTGCAGAACGGCGACAGCGAGGGGGCCTCGAAGAAGTTCGAGGATATCGACAAGACCGCGCCGTTCTCGCCTTACGCCCGCAAGGGCCTGCTGATGACGGCCTACACCAATTTCCAGGCCAACAAGTGGGAAGAGGCGATCACCGCCTCGAAGCGCTTCATCGCGCAGAACCCGGCGAGCCCGGACGCAGCCTATGCCCAGTACATCATGGCGATGTCCTATTATAACCAGATCCCGGACGCGACCCGCGACCAGGAGCGGACGGCGCAGGCGATCCAGGCGCTGGAGCAGCTGATCGCCAACTATCCGAAGTCGGAATACGTGCTCGACGCCCGGGAGAAGCTCCTGGTGGCGCGCGACCAGCTCGCCGGCAAGGAGATGAATGTCGGGCGCTACTATCTGGAGAAGCGCAACTATACCGGCGCGGTGAACCGCTTCCGCGAAGTGATCATCAAGTACCAGACCACGCGCCATGTCGAGGAGGCACTGATGCGTCTCGCCGAGGCGTATATGGCGATGGGCATCACCAACGAGGCGCAGACGGCCGCGGCCGTGCTCGGGCACAACTTCCCGGACAGCCCCTGGTACAAGGACGCCTACGCCCTGCTGCAGAGCGGCGGCCTGGAGCCTCGCGAGGATCGCGGTTCCTATATCAGCCGCGCCTTCCAGGGCTTCTCGCGCACGGTCGGCGGTATTGTCGGGCTGAACCGCCTCTGACGAAAGAGGAGGCCCCTCGCATGACGGGCCACGGGCAACCCTGCCGGCTCCGAAGACAGGCGTGAGCGCCGATGCTGGCGCAGCTCTCGATTCGCGACATCGTTCTGATCGACAGGCTCGATCTCGGCTTCCATGAGGGGCTGAGTGTCCTTACCGGCGAGACCGGCGCGGGCAAGTCGATCCTGCTCGACGGCTTCGCGCTGGCGCTCGGCGGGCGCGGCGACGGCTCGCTCGTGCGCCATGGCGAGGCGCAAGGGCAGGTCAGCGCGGTTTTCGACCTGCCGCTGGTGCATCCCGCCCGCAAGCTGGCGCAGGCGCAGGAGATCGACACCGACGGCGATCTCATCCTGCGCCGTGTGCAATATGCGGACGGACGCACCCGCGCCTTCATCAACGACCAGCCGGTTTCCGTGCAGATCCTCAGGATGGTCGGCGCGGCCATCGTCGAAATCCACGGCCAGCATGACGACCGCGCCCTGACCGATCCGGCGCAGCACCGCACGATCCTCGATGGTTTCGGCGGGCTGGAAGCACAGGCCGAGGCCGTCGCCGGCGCCAGCGAGACGCTCAAGCGCGCCCGGCAGGCCCTGCAATCGCAGCGCCTTCGCGTCGAGGCGGCGCGCAAGGAAGCGGACTTCCTGCGCCATGCCGTCGAGGAACTCGGCAGGCTTGCGCCGCAGCCGGGCGAGGAGGATGCGCTCGCCGCCACCCGCCAGGGCATGATGCAGGCCGAGAAGGTCGCGCGCGACCTGAACGAAGCCTATGAGGCGGTCGGCGGGCAATCCTCGGCCGTACCGACGTTAGCCGCCGTGCTGCGCCGTCTGGAGCGCCGGGCTGGGCAGGCGCCGGAGCTGGTCGACCCCTCGATCGCGGCGCTCAACACGGCGATTGTCGCGCTGGAAGAGGCCGGCGAGGCACTCGCCGCCGCGACGCGCGCCGCCGAATATGATCCGCGCGAGCAGGAACGTATCGAGGAGCGGCTGTTCGCGCTGAGGGCTGCCGGCCGCAAATACGACGTGCCGGTCGACGGGCTCTCCGTGCTGGCGGCGACCATGGCGAGCGATCTCGCCGCGCTGGACGAGAGCGAATCGTCGCTGTCGCGGCTCGAAGCGGAGTTGAGCGAGGCGGAGACGGCCTTCATCGGGCTGGCGCAGGCTCTGTCGGAGGCGCGGCAAGCGTCGGCGGCGCGGCTCGATGCGGCCGTGAAGGCCGAATTGCCGCCGCTCAAGCTGGAGCGGGCCCGTTTCATCACGCGGATCGACAGCGATGCGAGCGCGCGCGGGCCGGAAGGCTTCGACAAGGTCGAGTTCTGGGTCGAGACCAATCCGGGCACGCGGCCGGGGCCGATGATGAAGGTTGCCTCGGGCGGCGAGCTCTCGCGCTTCATGCTGGCGCTCAAGGTCGTGCTCGCCGAGCGCGGCTCGGCGCCGACCCTGGTCTTCGACGAGATCGATACCGGTGTCGGCGGTGCAGTCGCCGATGCGATCGGCGAGCGTTTGGCGCGTTTGGCCGGCCGGGTGCAGGTGATCTCGGTGACGCATGCGCCGCAGGTCGCGGCCAAGGCCGGGCAGCATTTCCTGATCGCCAAATCGGCGGGGGAGGGCGAAGCCTCGCGCACCGTGACCCGGGTCACGGCACTGGAGGACCAGGCGCGGCGCGAGGAGATCGCGCGGATGCTGGCTGGCGCCTCGATCACCGAGGAAGCTCGCGCGGCGGCCGGGCGCCTGCTGCAGGCCGCGGGCTTGCGCGGCTGAAAGGCCGTCTACGCGGCGAACAGTTCGTAGCCCGCGCCCTTCTTCACGACCCGCCTGAACCCTTCGACATGTCCGCCGGACACGAGCCAGTTCTCGTGTGCGGCCCGCCCCAGGATGCCGCGGCGGGAGGCCAGTGCCGTGCCGGCGTCGAAATCGTAGACGAAACCGATCTCCGGGTCGGAAGCCTGAAGGTCGGAGAGATGCAGCGCATCGCCCCAGAGCAGCAGGCTCTCGCTTTCGCCTTCTATCAGGTAGCCGCTATGGCCGAAGGTGTGGCCGGGCAGGGGGACCAATGTGATGCCCGGATGGGCTTCGCCCGCCGGGACGGCGCGGATACGGCCGGCATAGAGCTTCTTCAATGTGGCTGTGATCGCGAAGGCGCCCTGCTTCTTCTCCGGCGTCCGTGTGCGATTGGCCTCGTCGCCGTAGAAGCCGAAATCGGCTTCGGGCACGACGATCTCCGCATTCGGAAAGAAGGGCTTGTCGCCGTCGAACAGGCCGAGCGCGTGGTCGCCGTGGAGATGGGTGATCAGGATGCGGGCGACGTCTTCGGGCGCAATCCCCGCGGCCGCCATGGCGGTTGGGGCATGGCCCATCGCCGCGCCCCAGGACGGACCGGTGCCGGCATCCACGAAGGTGAGCCCGTCCGGCCCCTTCAACGCGAAGCAGTTCACGGCGATGCTGACCTTCGGCTTGCCCCAACGCGCGACCGCCTCGTCGCGGGCGGCCTCGCCATCGGCGTGGATGAGGACATCGAGCGGTGCCTCGAAGACGCCGTCATGCAGGATCGAGACCTCATAGGCGCCGATGCGGCGGGACTGCTGGACCATCGGTGTTCTCCGCTTCGGCATCAGGCGCGTTCAGTCTGGCCGGGAAGCTAGTGGGGCCGCCACCCAGCCGGCAAGGCGCGCCCGGCCCGGCTCAGCCCTGCGCGGGGCGCGGGAATGCCGCATTTCCTTTTGTATCGCTTTGCTTTATGAGCCGCTGTCATCCGATGGTGCAGCATGCCCGTTAGATCGCCATATGTCCTTCGGGACGACGGGGGGCGATCTAGCTCTTTGTTTTGGCATCGGATTTGCCGAAAAGCGCATTCTGCCTTTCGGTCCGATGCTCTAGTGCCGCCTGAACCCATCGCTCACGCTTTCGCGCCGTTCCCTCATCGGCGCCGCAACCCTTAGGCCTTTATCGCATGTCGTTTTCCCTCACGAGCCCGCCGCTCGCGCGCGCGCTCGCCGATCGCAATTATTCCGACCCGACGCCGGTGCAGAGCGCCGTCATCGAGGATGCCGCCCGCGGGCGTGACCTGCTGGTCTCCTCGCAGACCGGCTCCGGCAAGACCATCGCCTATGGCCTTGCCATCGGCGAGACCCTGCTGGGCACCGCCGAAAAGCTCGGCCCCGCGGCCGAGCCGCTGGCCCTGATCATCGCGCCGACGCGCGAGCTTGCCTTGCAGGTGCAGCGCGAGCTCGCCTGGCTCTATGCCCAGACGGGGGCGCGGGTGATCTCCTGCGTCGGCGGGATGGACCCGCGCCGCGAGGCGATGCTGCTCGACGAGGGCGCGCATATCGTGGTCGGCACGCCCGGCCGCCTGCGCGACCATATCGAGCGTCGCCGCCTCGATGTCTCCGCGCTGAAGGCCGTCGTGCTCGACGAGGCCGACGAGATGCTCGATCTCGGCTTCCGTGACGATCTCGAATTCATCCTGAAGACCGCGCCCGAGAGCCGCCGCAGCCTGCTGTTCTCGGCGACCTTCCCGAAGGCGATCGTCCAGCTCGCCCAGAGCTACCAGCACGACGCGCTGCGTATCGAGGTGGAAGCGACCCGGCGCGGCCATGCCGATATCGCCTACAAGGCCGTGCGCGTCTTCCCGAAGGAGGCCGAGCTCGCGGTCGTCAACCTGCTGCGCTTCCACAATGCGCCGGTGGCGCTGGTATTCTGCAACACCCGCAATGCGGTGCGCCATCTCGAGGCGATCCTGCTGGAGCGCGGCTTCACTTCGGTCGCGCTCTCCGGCGAACTCGGCCAGAACGAGCGCAACGCGGCGCTGCAGGCGCTGCGCGACGGCCGGGCGCGGGTTTGCGTCGCGACCGACGTGGCCGCGCGCGGCATCGACCTGCCGGGGCTCGACCTCGTCATCCATGCCGAACTGCCGAACGATTCCGAGGTGATGCAGCATCGCTCGGGCCGCACCGGCCGCGCCGGCAACAAGGGCACGAGCGTGTTGCTCGTGCCGCAGTCGCGCCGCCGCAAGGCCGAGCGCCTGCTGATGGAGGCCAAGGTCGAGGCCGAGTGGATCGGCCCGCCGACCGAGGAGGAGATCCGCGTCCTCGATCAGGAGCGCCTGCTCTCCGACCCGCTGCTGAATGGCGACGGCTCCGAGGACGATGCCGGCATGATCGAGGCGCTGATGGCAGGCCGCGAGGCGCGCGACATCGCTGCTGCGCTGGTGCGGCTCTATCGCGCCCGCCTGCCGGCGGCGGAAGAGGTCGGTGATCCCGGCTTCGGCCGCGACGAGCGCCGTCCGGCCCGTACCAACGAGGATTACGCTGCCAAGCGCCGCCCGTTCGGCGCCGGGCGCGACGAGGGCGAGGATGGCGAGCGTCCGCGCAAGCCTGCCGGCCCGCGTGGCGATACCGTTTGGTTCCGTCTCGATATCGGCCGCAAGCAGGGCGCCGATCCGCGCCAGCTCCTGCCGATGCTGTGCCGCCGTGGCCGGATCACGCGTGACGAGGTCGGTGCGATCCGCATCTTCGACCGCGAGACCAAGGTCGAGATCGATGCCGATGTCGCTGACCGCTTCTACGATTCGGTTCGCATCCCCGATCGCGACAAGATCGTGATCGAGCCGACGACCGAGGCCGAGCGCCGCCCAGCCAAGTCCTTCGCCGACAAGGCCGAGCGTCCGGCCGCGCCGCGCAAGAGCTGGGGTGACGATCAGGCTGCCCAGGACAGGCCGCAGCGGCCGCGCTTCGAGCCCCGGGACGCGAATCAACGCGCACCGCGCGGCGAGGACCGCAAGCCCTACCGCGCCGACAGCAGGCCTCCGCGCGATGACGCGCGTCCGCCGCGTCGCGACGATGGCAAGCCGGACGGCGGTTTCAAGAAGCCGTTTGCGGGGAAGGGCAAGCCTTTCGCCGGCAAGCCCGAAGGCGGGCGCCCGGGCGGCCCCAAGCCTTTCGGCAAGGGCAAGCCGCGTGGTGGCCCGCGCGGCTGAGCCTCGCGCGTCGGCGCGGGTCGAAAACGTCCCCGCTCTCCCTCCTCAGCGCAGGCCGAGGAAGGAGAGGATGGCGAGCACGACCACGACGAGGCCGACGAGATAAATGATGTTGTTCATGAAAACCCCTGACGGAATGGAGCCTTGCGGCTCGATCTGGCAGGGGGTGAACCCGTTTTGGGCGCCAAAGGTTCCCCTTGGCGCGCGTGGACCTCAGCCCGCGACCTTGCGGTAGAGATGCCAGGTGGCATGGCCGAGCACCGGCATGACCACGATCAGGCCGACCAGCATCGGCAGACAGCCGAGCACGAGCAAGCCGGTCACCATCAGGCCCCAATACATCATCACGCGCGGATTGGCCTCGACGGCGGCGATCGAGGTGCGGATCGCGGTTGGTGCATCGACATGCCGGTCGATGATGAGCGGGAAGGACACGACCGAGATCGAGAAGGCGAGGATCGCCAGCAGAAGCCCGATCGCATTGCCGATCACGATCATGATCCAGCCATCCGCCGTCGTGAACGTGGCGCGCAGGAAATCGGCGGTCGAGACATCGGCCGGCAGGCCGAGCAGGCCGCGATACAGGAACCAGGCGCTGAACAGCCAGCCGAGGAAAATCCCGGTCAGCATGGCGCCGAGCAGGGCGATCTGCCCGATCGAGGGCGAGCGCAGCACCGCGAAGGCATGCATCCAGGACGAGTCCATGCCCTTCTCGCGGCGGCGGCTGATTTCGTAGAGCCCGATCGCGGCGAAGGAGCCGAGCAGCGCGAAGCCCGAGAGCAGCGGAAACAGCAGCGGGAAGATGTTGTAGCTCACCGTGAGCTGCGCCAGCAGGATGCCGGCAACGGGATAGATCAGGGCGATGAAGACGAGGTGGCTCGGCTGCGCCTTGAAATCCTCCCAGCCACGCAGGAGCGCCTCGGTCAGGTCCCGCGTGGTGATGGTCCTGATGCGCGGCTGCGAGAGCGAGACAATGTCGTGAACTGTGCCGTCGAGATTGGCCATGGCGTGTCTCCCGGTTCCGGCCCGGTTCGCCAATGGCTGTCGACGTGAACCTTGGCGTCAACGGCCTGCGGCGTCGAGCTTCCAATTCCCAGCTCGGGAATTATACGCGCGAACGCCTGGTTTGTCGCAGGCTTTCGGGGCGGCGCAGCCTTGCATCTGTCGCAAAGGCTGCTGCCCTTCCTCGTCACGATCATCTCGCCTAATGGTTTGCCATGAGCGACGCTGAAGATTCCGCCCCCTCCGAAACGCCGATCGCGGAGCTGACGTCGCGCAAGGCGAAGGCCGAGCACAAGCTGCTGGCGGCGCAGGTGCAGGCCGCGAACGACGCCTATTTCCAGGACGACCAGCCGATCATGGACGACGCCGCCTATGACGCGAAGCGTCGCCGGCTCGTCGCGCTGGAGGAGGCCTTTCCGGCGCTGGCGCAGGAGAGCGACGTCAGCGCCAAGGTCGGCGCCAAGCCGTCGGGCAAATTCGCCAAGATCCGCCATCGCGTGCCGATGCTCTCGCTCGACAACGCCTTCTCCGACGAGGCCGTCGCCGAGTTCGTGGGACGGGTCTACCGCTTCCTTGGCCGCAAGGAGGAAGACGGCATCGCCTTCACGGCCGAGCCCAAGATCGATGGGCTCTCGCTCTCGCTGCGCTACGAGAAGGGCGAGCTGGTCGCGGCCGCGACGCGCGGCGATGGCGAGGAGGGCGAGGATGTCACGCTGAACGCCCGCACCATCTCCGAAATCCCCAAAACGCTTGCCGGGCCGGATGTGCCTGAGATCGCCGAAGTGCGCGGCGAGGTCTATCTGGGACACGCCGATTTCGCCGGTATCAACGAGCGCCAGCGCGAGAAAGGGCTGCCGGAATTCGCCAATCCGCGCAATGCGGCGGCGGGCTCGCTGCGCCAGCTCGATGTCAGCGTCACCGCTGCGCGGCCCCTGCGCTTTTTCGCCTATGCCTGGGGCGAGATGCCGGTGCTGCCGGCGCCGACGCAATTCGGCGTGGTCGAGGCCTTCCGGCGCTGGGGCTTCCGCACCAACCCGCTGATGAAGCGCTGCGAGAGCGTGGCGGAATTGATCGCACAATATCGCCTGATCGAGAGCCAGCGCGCGACGCTCGGCTACGATATCGACGGCGTGGTCTACAAGGTCGACGAGCTCGCGCTGCAGGCCCGGCTCGGCTTCGTCTCGCGCGCGCCGCGCTGGGCGATCGCGCATAAATTCCCCGCCGAACTGGCGACGACCGTGCTGGAGGCGATCGACATCCAGGTCGGCCGTACCGGCGCACTCTCGCCGGTGGCGCGCCTGAAGCCGGTCACAGTCGGCGGCGTCGTCGTGACCAATGCGACGCTGCATAACGAGGATTATATCCACGGTTTCGATTCCAAGGGGCTGCCGATCCGCGACGGCACCGATATCCGCGTCGGCGACACGGTGACGGTGAAGCGGGCGGGCGACGTGATCCCGCGCGTCGAGGCGGTCGATCTCGCCAGGCGGCCGGCGGATTCGAAGCCCTACGAGTTCCCGACGCTCTGCCCGGCCTGCGGCAGCCATGCGACGCGCGAGCTCAATCCGCGCAGCGGCAAGGAGGACGCGATCCGCCGGTGCACCGGTGGCCTGATCTGCCCGGCGCAGGCGGTCGAGCGGCTGAAGCATTTCGTCTCGCGCGACGCGCTGGATATCGACGGGCTTGGCGATAAGCAGATCGAGTTCTTCCACGGCGATGCCGAGCTTCCCGTCAGGGAGCCGGCCGATATCTTCACGCTGGCCGTCCGCGATGCGGCGAACCTGAAGAAGCTCAAGGACAAGGAAGGCTTCGGCGCCGTCAGTGCGAAGAAGCTGTTCGATGCGATCGAGGATCGGCGCACGCCGCCGCTCAACCGCTTCATCTTCGGGCTCGGTATCCGCCATATCGGCGAGACCACGGCGCGGTTGCTGGCGCGGCATTACGGTTCGTTCGAGGCACTGCGCGCGGCCGGCATCGCCGCCGCCGACGAGGCCTCGCCCGAGCGGCAGGAGCTCGGCGCCATCGACAGCGTCGGCCCGACCGTGGTCGAGGCGCTGGTCGAGTTCTTCGGCGAGCCGCATAACGAGGAACTGCTCGACCGCCTGCTAGCTCAGGTCTCGCCGCAGCCGCTTGAAGCGGTGGCCTCGGCCAGCCCGGTCGCCGGCAAGATCGTGGTCTTCACCGGCGCGCTGGAGCGGATGACCCGTGACGAGGCCAAGGCAATGGCCGAGCGGCTCGGCGCCAAGGTCGCGGGCTCGGTGTCGTCGAAGACCGATCTGCTCGTCGCAGGTCCCGGTGCGGGATCGAAGCTCAAGGATGCGGCCAAGCACGGCGTCGAGGTGATCGACGAGGCCGGCTGGTTCGATCTGGTGGGCGGCTGAGCTTTACTCCGCCGCTGCCACCGCCGGCGTGAACATCGCGGCTGGCGGCGCTTCGCCTGCGGTGCGCACCTGGCTCGGGGCCAGGCCGGTGATGCGCTTGAAGGCGCGGCTGAACGAGGCTTCCGACTCGTAACCGAGGCGCTGCGCCACCACCGCGATCCGCAACTTGTCGCGGGCGAGCCATTGCCGCGCCTGATGCATCCTGACCTGCGCGACATAGCGGGCCGGCGTCTCGCCGACGACCTCGGCGAAGCGCTCGGCAAAGCCCGAGCGCGAGGCGCCCATCAACTCGGCGAGGCTCTCGACCGTCCAGTCGGTCTCGGGATGGGCGTGGATCGCCGCCAGCACCTTGCCGATGGTCGGGCAGCGTGCGGCCGCGACCCAGCCCTTGGCGGCGCCGCAGCCGCGCTCGACCCAGGCCCGGATGATCGCCGCCGCCAGCACATCGGCGAGGCGGGCGAGGATGCCGCCTGCCCCGACCCTGTCCATCATGACCTCGCGGCCCATCGCCTCCAGCAGGTGCGGGAGGCCGGGCTCGTCGGCGATGAAATCGCTCATCCGCATCAGGTCCGGCATCAGGCGCAGCAGCGGATGGTCGAGATCGACATTGAAGGTCATCCGGCCGGTGAAGAGCAGCATATGCGCGCCCGAGCCGCCGCCCTCGACATCGAAGACATTGCCATAGGCCTCCAGCACCCGGCAGTCGCAGGGCGGGGAGGCGAGGACCTCGGGCGAACTGGCCAGGACATGGCCGCCGCCGCGCGGCAAAAGCACGGCATCGCCATCCGCGAGCTGCAGCCATTCGCCGGCCGGCGTCTTCAGCCAGCAGCTGCCGCGCGAGATGAAATGGAAATAGGCCTGATGGGTCGGCGGGTAGACGACGCCCCAGGGGGCCGCCAACTGGCAGCGGCTGTAATCGACGCCGTCGAGCCTCAGGCCCCGCAGCATCTCGGTCAGGTGGTCGGTGGAAGCAGTCATGGCAATCCTGGACGAACGGTCATGAGATGCGGATGATATAGCATGGAAACTCCATGGGGCCACGCCCATCTTCCGGCAACCTCATGGAGAACCCCATGTCAGATTCCCTGTCTGCCACTGCACTCGAATTCGACGACACAGCCGAGGAGGCCCGCGACAAGCCGGCCTGGGCTGCCGTCACGTCCCTCACCTTCGGCGTCTTCGGCCTCGTCACGGCCGAGTTCCTGCCGGCGAGCCTCCTCACCCCGATGGCGGCCGATGTCGGCGTCTCCGTCGGCGCGGCCGGGCAGGCGGTGACCGCGACTGCCGTGGTCGGCGCCATCGCGGGTCTCGCCGCGGCCATCGTGACGCGCGGCATCGACCGGCGCCTCGTGATCTGGTCGCTGACCGGCCTGCTGATCGTCTCCAGCATCATTGCGGCTGTCGCCACCAATCTGCCGACGCTGCTCTTCGCCCGCGTCCTGCTCGGCATCGGGCTCGGCGCCTTCTGGTCGATGGTCGCGGCGACCGCGATGCGGCTCGTGCCGCCGAGCGCCTTGCCCAAGGCGATGTCGCTGATCTTCGCCGGCGTTTCCCTCGCCACCGTCAGTGCCGCGCCGATCGGCGCCTATCTCGGCAACGTGATGGGCTGGCGCTTCGTGTTCTGGCTCTCGGCGCTGGTCGGCGTCGCGACGCTCGTCGTCCAGATCGCGGTGCTGCCGCGGCTGCCGGCGCGGGGCTCGCCCGATATCCGCACGCTGTTCCGCCTGCTCGGCCAGCCCAGCATCGCTATCGTGCTCGCCGGCATCGTCGTGGTGATCTCCGGCCATTTCGCGGGCTTCACCTATGTCCGCCCGTTCCTGGAGCAGATCCCCAAGCTCTCGGTCGAGGCGATCTCGCTCGTCCTGCTGGCCTATGGCGTCGGCGGCTTCTTCGGCAATTTCGCGGGCGGGGCGATCACGGCTCGCAGCGCCAAGGCCTCGGTGATCTTCGGCGCCTTCCTGATCGCGCTGGTGGGGTTCAGCCTGCTCTTCGTCGGTGCGTCGCCGCTCGCCTCGGCCATCGCGGTCGGGCTCTGGGGCTTCGCTTTCGGCGCGCTGCCGGTCGGTTTCCAGACCTGGCTGGTGCGGGTCGCGCCTGAGGATGAGGCCGAATCGGCCGGCGGCCTGATCGTCGCGGCCTTCCAGATCGCGATCGCGAGCGGGGCCATCTTCGGCGGCCTGCTGGTCGATGGCTTCGGGACGCTCGGCGTCATCGCCTATGCGACCGTCGCGACGCTGGTCGGTGGGCTGGGCGTGCTGCTGCTGGGCTCCAGGAGCCCCGAGCGGGTGGGCGGCGGCGCCGCTGCGCACGCGATCTGAGGCAATGTGAGCCCTCATCCTGAGGAGCCGCGAAACGGCGTCTCGAAGGATGCTCCAGGAGGCTCCGGAGAAGCTGGAGCGCCCTTCGAGACGGCCCTTCGGGCCTCCTCAGGACGAGGGCTGCGGAAACCGGAGCGGCTTCCGATCTCAAAACCGATCGGGCGCGTGATGCGCCCGATCACTTTTCTTCAAGACAGTATGGCGGGCTTCTGCGCTATCTTTGGGCATGCAGTCGATTTCGCAGGAACAGGCCTTGCTGGAGAGCCCGCTCAGGGCGGGGGAGAGTGCGCATCTGTTTGCCGCGCGCCGCTTCGACGGGCTCGAGTTCCTGGCCGCGACCTTCCGCACCCACGCCTATGCCCCGCATGCCCATGACACCTATGCGATCGGCACGATCGAGATGGGTTGCGAGGTCTGGCATGCGCGCGGACAGAAGCTCTATGCCGGCCCCGGCGACATCGTCATGAACCATCCGCTCGACGTCCATGACGGCGCGCCGAGCGAGGGCGGCTATCGCTACCGGATGAGCTATCCCTCCGTCGAATTGATGCAGGAGATCGCGGCGTCGCTGACCGGGAACGAGGCCGTCGGCACGCCGTTCTTCCGCGATCCCGTCGTGCAGGACCCGGCCGGTGCCGCGTTGTTCAGCGCCGCGCATCGTCTGCTGGAGGATGGCACCGACGCGCTGGCGGGCGAGGAGGCCTTGCTGCGCGCCTATGCCCATATGTTGGCGCGCCATGCCGACCTGAACGTGCAGGCGGTCGGGCGCGAGGACGGGCCGGTGGCGCGGACGCGGCGGGCGATCGAGGCGCGCTATGAGGAAGACCTGTCGCTGGCCGACCTCGCCGCGCTGGCCGGTTTGCCGCGCCATCACCTGATCCGGGCCTTCCGGCGCGAGACCGGGCTGACGCCGCATGCCTATCTCATCGATGTCCGCGTCCGGCGAGCGCGCGAGCGGTTGCGGCGCGGTGAGAGCCTGGGCGATGTCGCCGCGGCGACTGGATTCTGCGACCAGCCGCATTTGACGCGGGCCTTCAAGGCGCGGCTCGGAGTAACGCCCGGGGCCTTCCGCGCCGCGCATGCCGGCTGAACGACAAGCTTCGAAAGAACCGACACTCCATGTCCACGATGCGTGACGACATCAGGCGCGGCCTGAGCGATATCTGGCCGGCCGCCGTGGCGGCGGCGCCGATCGGGCTGCTCTTCGGCGCGGTGGCGGCCAGCAAGGGGCTCTCGCCCCTCGAAGTCTTCCTGATGAGCCTCATGGTCTTCGCCGGCGGGGCGCAGTTCGCCGCGATCGAGCTCTGGGCGAGCCCGGCGCCGGTGGCGGCGCTGGTGTTCTCGACGCTGCTGATCAATGCGCGCCATGTGCTGATGGGGGCTTCGCTCGCGCCCAAGCTCCAGGGTTTCAGCCGCTGGCAGAAATTCCTCGGCCTCTATTACATGGCCGACGAGAACTGGGCGCTGGCCGAGAAGCGCGCCCGCACGCATCGCCTGACGCCGGCCTACTGGTTCGCGATGGTCATTCCCTTCGTTGCGGGCTGGCTGATCAACTCGACACTCGGCGCGATGATCGGCGCCGTGTTGGGCGATCCGAAGCGGCTCGGCGCCGATTTCGCCTTCACGGCGCTGTTCATCGCGCTCGTCGCCGCGTTCTGGAAGGGCCGGGTGACGTTCTGGACGGTCGCGGCCGCCGGCATCGCCTCGGCCGTGACCTATCGGCTCGCCGGGCCGCCCTGGCATGTCGCGGCGGGGGCGCTGTGCGGATTGCTGGCGGCATGGCTCGCCGCAAGTGGCGAAGAGCAGCCGGTCACCGAGGAGGCCAAGGCGTGAGCGTCGATCCGATCAATCTCCTCGCCTTCCTCGGCATGGCGATCGTGACCTATTTCACGCGCGTTGCCGGGCTGGCGCTGGCCGGGCGGCTCAGCCTCTCGCCGCGGGCGCAGGCCGCCTTCGACGCGATCCCGCCCGCCGTACTGATCGCCGTGATCGCGCCAAGTGCGCTCGCCACCGGCTGGGCCGAGACGGCGGCGGCAGCGGTGACGGGGCTTGCGGCGACGCGACTGCCCTTGCTGGGTGTGGTCGCTGTCGGGGTTGTCGCGGTGGTCGGGTTCAGGATGGTGATGTGACGCTCTTCCTTCTCCCCTCGGGGGAGAAGGTGGCAGCGCGGAGCGCTGACGGATGAGGGAATGAAGGGCGTCGCGCTGCCCTCATCCGCCTGCCGGCACCTTCTCCCCGTAAAAGTCGGCTGTTGCCGACTTTGACATCTTGAGTTCCCATCTCGGGCAAGCCCGAGATGGGTGGGAGAAGGGAGAAACTCACAAAGCCCGGCAGGCCTGCTCCAACCAGGCCTTCGCCTCGCCCTCGACCTGCGGCGCGAGCTTCTCCCAGACCGTGGCGTGATAGGCGTCGATCCAGGCGATCTCGCTGGCATCGAGCAGGCTCTTCTCGATCAGGGCGCGCTCGTAGGGGCACCAGGTAATCGTCTCGAAGCCGTAGATCGTCCGCTCTGCGCCGGGGATCTGGCGCTCCTCGACCACGATCAGGTTCTCGATGCGGATGCCGTATTCGCCCTGCTTGTAGTAGCCGGGCTCGTTGGAGAGGATCATGCCCGGCTCCAGCGGCGTGGTGCCGAGCTTGGAAAGCCGCTGCGGGCCCTCATGCACCGAGAGATAGCTGCCGACGCCATGGCCGGTGCCGTGGTCGAAATCGAAGCCGCCCTGCCAAAGCGGCAGCCGCGCGAAGGCATCGAGCTGCGCACCCGAGGTGCTCTTGACGAAGACCAGCCGCGAGATCGCGAGGTGGCCCTTGAGCACGCGGGTATAGCGGTCGCGCATCTCGGCCGTGGGCGTGCCGATCACCATGGTGCGCGTGATGTCGGTGGTGCCGTCCTCGTACTGGCCGCCTGAATCGACCAGGAAGATGCCGGGCTCCAGCTTGCGGTTGGTCGCCTCGCTGACGCGGTAATGCGGCAATGCCGCATTGGGGCCGGCGCCGGCGATGGTGGTGAAGGAGACGTCCTTGAGCAGGCCGGTCTTGAGCCGCTCGGCCTCGAGCGCAGCAACGGCATCGATCTCTGTCAGGCCGCCCTTCGGCGCCTCGCGCGCCAGCCAGGAGAGGTAGCGCACCATGACGGCGCCGTCGCGCAGATGGGCGTTGCGGGCGCCGTCCAGCTCGGCCGCGTTCTTGCGCGCCTTCATCAGGGCGATCGGGTCGGTGCCGGCATCGGGCGTGCCGCCGGCCTCGCGGATCAGGGTCGCCAGTGCGGAAGCAGCGGTTGTGGCATCGAGCCGGACCTTGGCCTTGGCCGCACCGAGCTTCGCGATCTGCCTGTCGAGCTCGGCCGGAGGGGCGATCTCGCCGACGGCGCCGATCGCGTCGCCGGCCTCGTTGGTGATCTTCTCGGGCGCGAGGAAGACGGTCGGCCGGCCCTCGCGCGGGACGATGGCATAGCCGAGCGGCAATGGCGTGTGCTCGACATCGCCGCCGCGGATGTTGAAGATCCAGGCCAGCGCGTGCGGATCGGAGACGACGAGCGCGTCGATCTTCGCCTCGGCCAGCGCCTTCTGGATGCGGACGAGCTTCGAGACGCTGTCCTCGCCGGCGAAGGCCGCCGGATGCGCCTTGACCGGTGCAGTCGGCGGTGCCGGGCGGTCGCTCCAGAGCGCGTCGATCGGGTTGGCCTTGACGGCGACGAGGCTGCCGCCGGCCGCGGCCGCAGCCTTTTCGAGCCGGGCGAGGCCATCGACCGTATGCAGCCATGGATCATAGCCGAGCTTGCCCCCAGCCGGCAGGTTCTGCTCGACCCAGCGCTCCAGCGGGGTCTCTTCCATGCGAACGGGCGTGACGACCGCAGTGTCGGTCTGCTCGGCCGACTGGATGGTGTAGCGGCCGTCGACGATCAGCGCGGCCTTGTCGGCCAGCACGACGGCGTTGCCGGCCGAGCCGGTGAAGCCGGTCAGCCATGCCAAGCGGGCCATATGGGCGGGGACATATTCGCCCTGATGTTCGTCGGCGCGCGGGATCACGAAGCCGTCGAGCCCTTGCACGGCAAGAGCCTTGCGCAGCGCGGCGACGCGGCCGGCAACCAGCTTGGGGTCGCTCGGCTCGGAGAAGGACTGGAAGCGGCAGGTCGGCAGGGTCGAATCGGTCATGGCGGGGTCCGGCTTAGGTCGGGCCATCGTCGCCGCGCGCCCGCGAAAGCGCCAGCGCAAATGCGTCCGCCGGGCACTGCCCGTTCCGTGGGACGGCACTGCCTCTGCGCTCCGCATTGTGCCGTGTGGTTATGCAATCTGCGCAAACATTAACGGATATGGACGGATCGCATGCGTTTTCTGCATATCTTGCATATGCGAACATATCTTCTCGCAAGTGCGAAATGACCCCACCTTAGTCGCATAAGAGAACGAGGAGGCGACCGGGACTGTCCTTCGTTTTTCGGAGATAGACCCATGACCTATGTGTTGAACAATGCCGACGTGCTGCCCGTACCGGTTCAGGCCGGTGCCAAGACCCGCTCCGACAAGCCGGGCCTGATGCAGCGCTTCTATGCCGCGCTCGTCGTGAGCCGCGCGCGTTCCGCAGCCCGCGAACTGCGCGCCCGCAACCTCCTCGTCAACGAGGCAGAGCTCGTGCTGGGCGGCTACCCGTCCGCGACGCTGTCGAGCGACGTTTCGCTGCCGTTCAATCGCTGAATTCACGCCGCTGCGGCCTGAGGCCGCGCAGCTGACAACCCCTGAGGACCATCATCATGATCGCCATCATCAAGCACATCTACGAACAGATCGCCGATGCCGCGAAGTTCACCGCCGCCGTCTGGCACGATGCCCGCAGCCTGCAGGCCGATGCCGAGAAGAAGTACGGCTATATCGGCTTCTGAGCCGAACGAGTAACGGCCTCGCGCTTCCCTCGGGAGCGCCGGAGGTCAGGCAAGGCGGCGCGGCCTCGGGGCTGCGCCGCCTTTTTTCATGACCAGCGTCGCCCAGCCTTCGCGCAGCGAATGGCTCGCGAGATAGACGCCCTGGTGCCGGTAGGCCGAGACGACGCCGACGACATCCATCGCCAGCAGGCCCGACAGGATCAGCGTGCCGTTCGACGAGAGCACGCGGGCGATCGACGGTGCCAGCCGCTTCAGCGGGCCGGCCAGGATATTGGCGAAGACGAAGTCGAAATGGCCGGGGCGCCAGGCCTTGGCATGGCGCAGGCCGGGCGCGACATAGAGATCGAGCGCGTTCGGCGCGTGGTTGAGCCGGGCATTATGGGCGGAGACCTCGACCGCGACCGCATCGATATCGCCGGCGACGACCTTCCGCTTGATCTGCTTGGCGAGAGCTAAGCCCAGAATACCGGTGCCGGTGCCGATATCGATGCCGTGGCGCGGGCGGCGCTTCTTCAGTTCGGCATCGAGCGCGAGCAGGCAGCCGGCGGTCGTGCCATGATGGCCGGTGCCGAAAGCGAGCGCGGCCTCGATCTCGATCGCGACATCGTTGGTGCGGACGACGTGACGGTCATGCGCGCCGTGGACGAGAACGCGGCCGGCGCGGACCGGCTTCAGGCCGTCCAGGCTGTTGGCGACCCAGTCCTTGGTGTTGACGGTGGTGAAGGGCGTGTTGTCCACGAGTTCGCCGACGATCGGACGCAGCAGATCGCGCACCGCTTCCTCGTCCGGCGGGTTGGCGAAATAGATCTCGACCTTCCACGGGATGTTCATCGAGAGCGTGGTGATGCCGTCCTCGACCTCGAAGGCGGAAATCGCCGTCTCGGTGGGATCGAAGATCTCGCCGAGCAATTCGGTGAGGGCCCGGGCCTGTTCGCCCGAGGTGGAGAGTTCGAGGACGGTCGCGACCGTCGCTGGCAGGAGGCCTTCGCGCATGCGCTGGCCTTAGCAGTGCGCGGCGGGGTTGTCATGGTCGGGTTTGCCCCGACCATGACGAAAGCCGGTGTCAGCCGTGCTGCGCGTTGAGCCCAGCAAAGACCTGCGCAAAGCTGCCGGTCGCCTCGGCGAAGCGCAGCGGCTTGCAGCGCTCGACGATGACCTCGGTGGCCTCGGGCTGGGTTTCGAGGATCGTCATCACCTCGTTGGTGAAATCGGCGAGCGGCATCGCAGCCGGATCGACCGCCTGATGCGGCCCGAGCAGTTCTGTCTGCACATAGGGCGGGGCGATCTCGATGACCTCGACTGACGTGTTTTTCAGCTGCTCGCGCAGGCCGATCGACCAGGAATGGATCGCGGCCTTGGTCGCGGAGTAGGTCGGGGTCGCCGCCAGCGGCACGAAGGCGAGCCCTGACGAGACGGTCAGGACAGTGGCCTGCGGCTGCTTCAGGAGATGCGGCAGCAGTGCGGTCGTCAGGCGGATCGGCCCGAGCAGGTTGGTCGCGATCGTCTCCTCGGCGATGGCCAGGTTGTCCGCGGCCGGCACGTTCTCAGGCTTCATGATGCCGGCATTGTTGATGACGGCATTGAGCTGCGGAAAGCGCGCGGCGGCCTGCCGGGCGAAGGCCGCGATATCGGCCTCGTCCTGGATGTCGAGCAGCATCGATTCCATGCCGGGATTGGCCGCGGTGACCGCATCGAGCACGGCTTCGCGGCGGCCGGCGATCACGACCTTGTTGCCCTTGGCGTGCAGCGCCTCGGCAAGGGCCCGGCCGATGCCGGAGCCGCCGCCGGTGATGAGGATGGTGTTTCCGGAAATCTTCATGGCAAAGCCCTCTCGTGGTTGCACGAGACGAGATGGCGCCCATACTCTTCAATGGAAAGAAGGCGCCCAGAAGTGCCATACGCACCAAAAGGAGAGTGTCGGATGCAGGCGATCCGGACCGCCATGGCGGCGATGCATCAGCGCAGCGAAGCGATCCCACCGGTCAGCCCGGCGGTAGAATCTCTGGTGCGGCAGGTGATCGCGCAGGTCGCCGATAAATGGACGATGCTGGTGCTGGAAGCACTGGAGGAGCACGGGACGCTGCGCTTCACGGAAGTCGGCCGCATCGTCGGCGGCATCAGCCAGAAGATGCTGACCAAGACGCTACGCGAGATGGAGCGCGACGGGCTGGTCACTCGCACGGTCCATCCGGTGATCCCGCCGCATGTCGATTACACGCTGACCGAACTGGGCCGCGAGCTCAGCGCCGCCTTCTGCGGGGTCTGGACCTGGGCCGAAACCTATTACGCCGAGGTTTCGGCCGCGCGGAAGGCGTTTCGCGAGCGGGAAGAGGGGTAGCGGCTCGGCGGCCGCGCTCAACCACGAGACGATTGGGGGAACTGCCCGCCGTCATCGGCATCGAGCGTGATCGCCAAGGTCAGGTGACGCGGCCGCGTCAGCGCGAAGATGACGGCTTCGACGACATCGCGATTGCTGCCACGGTTGCCCTTGCTGCGCTCTGTGTTCGCCTGCCATTCGGCGTCGCCCGGCAGCATGTCGTCGAGATAAGGCGGATGCACCGCGATCGAGCGGATCGGCGATCCCGCGAGCATCTGACGAAAGCCGTCGGCGAGCGCAGCCTGCGCGTGCTTGGCGGCATAGAAGGGGACGGAGACGCTTTGCAGAGCGGCATTGGGCAGCCCGCTGATCGAACCAATGGTGACGATGTCCGGACAGCTCGAACGCCGCATCGCCGGCAGCAATGCCTGTGTCAGTAGGAAGGTGCCGGAAACCGCCGCGTTGACGACGCCGAGTACCTCTTCGGCGGAATAGGCGGTTTCGCGCCCCTCCAGCCACATCGCGCCATTGTTGATGAGGATGTCGATATCCTCGCTGTCGGCGAGCTTTCGGCCGGCGGTTTCGACCTTGGCGGCATCGGCGAGATCGAGCGTGACGAGGCGAGGCTCGCGACCGGTTCGTTCGCGAATGATCGCGGCAGTATCCGACAGCCCGGCTGGATTGCGGCCGCAGAGCACGACGCTGCTTCCAGCCTCGGCCAGCGCAATGGCAAGTGCCGCGCCTAGTCCACGCCCGGCGCCGGTGATCACGGCCCGTCGACCTGCAAGACCTTCTGTCTGCATCGTCATGTTACCTTTTCGGCCCGACGGCCGCTTGGACGGCGCCAGAGCGCTCAGAGGTCCTTGGTCAGGTAGATCCGGGTCGCGCCGGGCGGCTTCGGGGCGATCTCGCCGAAGACCTGCCAGCCGAGCTTCTTGTAGAACTCCGGCGCCTGGAAACTGATGGTGAAGAGCACGGCCTTGCTGCAGCCGCGCCGGCGCCCTTCCTCCTCGGCCATGGCGAGGATGCGGCTGCCGATGCCGGTGCCACGCAGGCTCTTCGGCAAGTAGACGGTGTCGATGAAGAGCAGCCCGAGCGAGGTGCGGCCCGCGAGTCCGCCGATCGGCTTGCCCGTCTCGGGATCGGTGATGCGAATCTGCAGTTCCTGCCGATCGTGCCGGCCGATCGCGGCGTCGTTATAGTCTTTCAGGCCTTCGCCGAGCAGCTTGCGAAAAGCGTCGTCTTCGGCGTCGGTGAGGGTGATCTCGGGAGGCATGGTCGGTCGTCTGCTCAAGAGTAGTGTTCGTTGGCTCAGCCGGCCTTCTGCACGAACGAGTCCAGCACCATCTTCCGCCCGGCCTTGTCGAAATCGACCGTCAGCTTGTTGCCGTCTACGCTCGCCACAGAGCCAGGGCCGAACTTGACGTGGAAGACGCGGGCGCCCTCGCCATAGGCGGATTCGCCTGAGGATTTTGCCGTCAGTTCGCCCTCGATCAGCAGCGGGCCGCGCTGGCGGGAGGAGCCGCCGAAGTTGCCCTGACCGAAGCCGCGGCCGCTTTCGGAGAAGCCGCTGTTCTTCGCCCGGTTCTCCTGCGCGCGCTGCCAGCCCGGCGTGTTGTAGGTCGAGCCGAAGCTCTCCATCCGGTCGAAGCGCGAGGCGCCGTAGCCGCCTTGCGAATAGCTGGTCGGGGCCTGCTCGACCTCGACATGCTCCTCCGGCAGTTCGTCGATGAAGCGGGAGGGCAGGCTGGTCTGCCAGAGGCCGTGAATGCGGCGGTTCGAGGCGAAATAGAGCTTCAGTTTCTTGCGGGCGCGGGTGAGGCCGACATGGGCGAGGCGGCGCTCCTCCTCAAGACCGGCGCGGCCGCTCTCGTCGAGGGCGCGCTGGTTCGGGAAGAGCCCTTCCTCCCAGCCGGGCAGGAAGACCGTGTCGAATTCCAGCCCCTTGGCGGCGTGCAGCGTCATGATCGAGACGCGGGCCTCGGCCTCGCCATCGGCGACGTCCATCACCAGCGAGACGTGTTCGAGGAAGGCCGGCAGATCGGGGAATTCGTCGAGCGAGCGGACCAGTTCCTTGAGGTTCTCGAGCCGTCCGGCGGCATCGGCCGAGCGGTCCTTCTTCCACATCTCAGTATAGCCGGATTCTTCCAGCACCAGCTCGGCGAGCTCGCCCTGCGGCATGTGCTCGGCGCGTTTCGACCAGCGGCCGAAGGCGTCGACCAGTTCGCGCAGGGCCGTACGGGCCTTGGGCTTCAACTCGTCGCTCTCGACCGCGGCGCGGGCCGACTGCATCAGCGAGAAGCCGGTGGCGCGGGCGTGGTTGTGCAGGAGCTGGACGGTCGCGTCGCCCAAGCCCCGCTTGGGCACGTTGACGATGCGCTCGAAGGCGAGATCGTCGGTCGGCGAGACGACGCAGCGCAGATAGGCGAGCGCATCGCGGATTTCGGCGCGCTCGTAGAAGCGCGGGCCACCGATGACGCGATAGGGCACGCCGGCCTGGACGAAGCGCTCTTCGATCTCGCGCATCTGGGCGGAGATGCGCACGAGCACCGCGACCTCGGCGAGGTTGTATTTCTTGGCCTGCATCGCCTCGATCTCGTCCGAGATCAGGCGTGCTTCCTCCTGGCTGTCCCAGGCGCCGGTGATGGTGACTTTCTCGCCGAGCGCATCCTCGGTGCGCAGTGTCTTGCCGAGGCGGCCCTCGTTGCGGGCGATCAGCTTGGAGGCGGTGGCGAGGATATGGCCGGTCGAGCGATAGTTGCGCTCCAGCCGGATCACGGTCGCGCCCGGAAAATCGTGCTCGAAGCGCAGGATGTTGTCGACCTCGGCGCCGCGCCAGCCATAGATCGACTGGTCGTCGTCGCCGACGCAGCAGATGTTGCGGCGGCCCTGCGCCAGCAGGCGCAGCCAGAGATACTGCGCCGTGTTGGTGTCCTGATACTCGTCGACGAGGATGTAGCGGAAGCGGTCGTGATAGGTCTGGAGCACGTCCGGATAGTCGCGAAACAGCGTCAGGCAGTGCAGCAAGAGATCGCCGAAATCGACGGCGTTCAGCGCCGTCAAGCGCTCCTGATAGGCGGCGTAGAGCTTGCCGCCCTTGCCATTAGCGAAGACGGCGGCCTCGCCATGCGGCACATCCTTGGGCGCAAGGCCGCGGTTCTTCCAGCTGTCGATGAAGCCCGCCAGCATGCGGCCGGGCCAGCGCTTCTCGTCGATGTTCTCGGCCTGGATCACCTGCTTCATCAGGCGGATCTGGTCGTCGGTATCGAGGATGGTGAAGTCGCTGCGCAGGTCGAGCAGTTCGGCGTGGCGGCGCAGGAGCTTGGCCGAGATCGAGTGGAAGGTGCCGAGCCAGGGCATGCCCTCGGCGACGGGGCCGACGAGATGGGCGACGCGCTCCTTCATCTCGCGCGCCGCCTTGTTGGTGAAGGTCACCGCGAGGATCTGGGAAGGGTAGGCGCGGCTGGTCGAGATCAGGTGGCCGATGCGGGTGGTCAGTACGCGGGTCTTGCCGGTGCCGGCGCCCGCGAGCACCAGAACCGGGCCTTCCGTCGCCTCGACCGCCTGGCGCTGCTCCGGGTTCAGCCCCGCGAGATAACCGGCCGCCGGCTGCGCGGCAGCGCGCGCGGCGAGGCCGCCGGGGCGGGGCGAGGGAGCGGAAAAGGGGTCTGCGTCGGACAAGGGTGTGCGCTGCTCGTGCGTGATTCGTTCTCCGGCGAATATAGGGCGTCGCTGTCAGGATTGCGCCCTGCCGGAGCGATCATTTTATATCCCGTTCCACAGGGAGGTGGCAGCAATGACCGGACAGGGCGGAGCAGAGCGCTGGGAGGTCACCAATCAGGTGCCGGTGCTGGCCGGCTACGACGCCTTCGCCGCCGATCCGGTGCTGCCGGAGGTCGTCTCGACTTTCGGTGCCGACTGGGCGCGCGAGCGGCTGCACGAGGCGGGGCGGACGGTCGGCTCGGCGCGAGTGCAGGAGCTGGCTTATCTCGCCAATCGCCATGCGCCCGAGCTGAAGGCCTTCGACCGCTTCGGCAACCGCATCGACGAGATCGCCTTCCATCCTGCCTGGCATGAACTCATGGGCCTCGCCATCGGGCAGGAGACACATGCGCTCGCCTGGAACCGGCCCGAGCCCGGCGCGCAGGTCGCGCGGGCCGCCCTGCAATATCTCTGGTACGGCGCGGAGAGCGGCATCTGCTGCCCGATCAGCATGACCTATGCCGCCGTGCCGGTGCTGAGGCAGGATGCGGCGTTGTGGGAGCGATGGGGCTCGCTCGTCACCTCCAACCGCTACGATCCGCGACAGGGGCCCGCGCATCTCAAGGCGGGCGCGACCGTCGGCACGGCGATGACGGAGACGCAAGGCGGCTCCGACCTGCGCCAGACCCAGACTTCCGCGGAGGATAATCACGACGGCACCTTCTCGGTGCACGGGCGGAAATGGTTCTTCTCGGTGCCGCATTCCGACGTGTTCCTGACGCTGGCGCGTACCGGGGAAGGCATTTCCTGCTTCGTCGTGCCGGGCTGGCTGCCGGACGGCGCGCGCAACGGCGTTGCGATCCAGCGCTTGAAGGACAAGGTCGGCAACCGTTCGAACGCATCCTCGGAAGTCGAATTCAGGGGAGCCATCGGCCATCTCATCGGTGAGCCGGGCCGGGGCATCCGCACGGGGCTGTCGATGAACCACAATTCGCGGCTCGATATCGCGGCGGCATCTTCCGGGCTGATGCGGATGGCGGTGTCGCTCGCGGCGCATCATGCGCATCATCGCCGCGCTTTCCAGAAGGCGCTGATCGACCAGCCGATCATGCAGAATGTCCTCGCCGATATCGCGATCGAAGCGGAGGCGGCGGCCTGGCTGGCGTTCCGACTGTTCGCGGCGCTCGACCGGCAGGAGGCGTCCGAAAGTGAGCGGCTGTTGGCGCGTGTCGGTGCGCCGATCGCAAAATACTGGATCACGCGGCGGGCGCCGGCCGTCGTCACCGAGGCGCTGGAATGCCACGGCGGCAACGGCTTCATCGAGGAGAACCCGATGGCGCGGCTCTACAGGGAGGCGCCGCTCAACGCGATCTGGGAGGGATCGGGCAACGTCATCTGCCTCGACGTGCTGCGCTCGCTGGCGCGCGAGGAGGGGGCGGTTGACGTGCTGCGGGCGGAGCTGACGGCGGCTGCCGGGGCGGACCGGCGCTATGATGCGGCTCTGAAGCGGCTGGAGGGCGAGTTGCCCGAGATGATGCGCAACGAGGGGCAGGCGCGGCGTTTGACAGAGAAGCTGGCGCTGCTGCTCCAGGGCTCGCTGCTGCTGCGCTTCGCGCCGGTTGCCGTGGCGGATGCGTTCATTGCGACGCGGCTGGGCGATGGCTGGGCGGGACAGTTCGGCGATTTGCCACCGTCGGTGGATGCTGCCGCGCTGGCGCGACGGGCGGTGCCGGCTGTTTCGTAGAGCACTTCCGTCATTCCGGGGTCCGCCGCTGCGCGGCGCCCCGGAATGACGAAAGCGCGACTCAAGCCGCTTCCGGCTCGAAATTCATCGCCTCGCCATTGATGCAGTAGCGCAGGCCGGTGGGCGGCGGGCCGTCCGGGAAGACGTGGCCGAGATGGCCGCCGCAATTGGCGCAGTGAACCTCGACGCGGAGCATGCCGTAGCTGCGGTCCTCGGTGGTGCCGACCGCACCTTCCAGCGGCTGGTCGAAGCTCGGCCAGCCGGTGCCGCTCTCGAATTTCTTGCCGGACTTGAACAGCTTCTGATCGCAGCCGGCGCAGGAGAAGATGCCGGCGCGCTTCTCGAAATTCAGCGCGCAGGAGCCCGCCCGCTCGGTGCCGTGGCCGCGCAGGATGCGGTACTGCTCAGGCGTCAGGCGTGCGCGCCACTCGGCGTCGGTGAGCTGGAAGGGGAAGCTCTCCTCCTGCTTCTTCTCGGCCCCGAACATGCTCATCAGACCCATCGCGATCTCCTTCCTGGCGGGAGCGCCTCATCGGCTTTCGTGTCGCCAATATGGGGCTTCGCGCGCGGAATTTCAGCCCCGCCGATCTCCGGTCGTTTCACGATGCCGTGGCATCGTCACCGGACCGTCACGCGACTCCTCTAGCAGCCCGGCCACCCGCAAAGGGAGGAAAACCGGTGACCGAACAGGCGACGCAAACGGCACGCGCGGCCCGCCGCATGACGAGCTCAGGCCTGGGACAGGCCGTCCGGCGCAGCAAGACGCTCTCCAAGGCCGGCCTGCTGGAATGGCTGTTCGCCCGCGCCTTCTCGGGGTTGGTCTATCCGCAGATCTGGGAGGACCCGGTCGTCGACATGGCGGCGCTTGAGCTCAAGGCCGGCGACCATGTCGTGGCGATCGCCTCCGGCTCCTGCAACATCCTCTCCTATCTGACGGCCGCGCCGATCCGGGTCAGCGCGGTCGATCTCAACGCCACCCATATCGCGCTAGGTCGGCTCAAGCTCGCGGCGCTGGCGCGGATGGACAACCAGGACGATTTCCTGCGCTTCTTCGGCCGGGCCAATGAGAGCGCCAATGTCGCGCTCTACGATCGCGAGATCGCTGATCATCTCGATGCCGTCTCGCGCGGGTACTGGGAGGGGCGGGGACTGAACGGCCGGCGCCGGATCAACCTCTTCGCTCGGGGGTTCCATCGCTATGGCCTGCTCGGCCGCTTCATCGGCACCGGGCATGTGCTGGCGCGGCTGCTCGGCGGCAATCCCAAGGCGATGCTGGCGGCGCGCGATCTGGCCGAGCAGCGGGCGCTCTATGACAGGCATCTCGCGCCGGTTTTCGAGCGCAAGCTGGTGCGCTGGCTCGTGCGGCAGCCCGCCTCGCTCTACGGGCTCGGCATCCCGCCGGCGCAATACAAGGCGCTGGCCGCCGATGGCGAGGACGGCATCCTGGGGGCGTTGAAGCTCCGGCTGGAGCGTCTCGCCTGTGATTTCGACCTGAAGGACAATTATTTCGCCCAGCAGGCCTTCGGCCGGCGCTATGGCGAAGGGCCGGATGCGGCCTTCCCGCCCTATCTCCAGAAGCAGCATTTCGCGGCGGTGAAGGAGCGGGCTCCAAAGGTTTCCTATCGCCAGAGTGCGGTCACGGCCTTCCTCGAAGATCAGCCGGCCGAGAGCTGCGACGCCTATGTGCTGCTCGACGCTCAGGACTGGATGAACGACGCCGATCTCACGGCCTTGTGGTCGCAGATCACGCGGACGGCCCGGCCGGGCGCGCGGGTGATCTTCCGCACCGCCGCCGACGAGCGCCTGCTGCCCGGGAGGGTGCCGGCCGCGATCCTCGACCAGTGGCACTACGCGGAAGATAAGAGCCGCGAGCTCTGCCGGCAGGATCGCTCGGCGATCTATGGCGGTTTCCACCTCTATGAGCTGAAGGGGCCGGCGCAGTGAGCGCGGCCGAGGCTGCGGGCGGCTCGGCTGCCGGGCTGATGGACCGGATCTACCGGCACCAGCGCCATATCTACGATGCCAGCCGGAAATTCTATCTGCTCGGCCGCGATCAGCTCATCGACGGATTGCAGCCACCGAAGGGCGGGAGCGTGCTGGAGATCGGCTGCGGCACCGGGCGCAACCTGATCCGCATCGCGCAGCGCTATCCGGATTGCGCCTGCCACGGGCTCGACGTCTCGAGCGCAATGCTGCAGACGGCGCAGGGCTCGGTCGCGAAGGCTGGGCTTGAGGGCCGGATCCGGCTCGCGCAGGCCGATGCTACGGGCTTCGATCCCCAAGTGCTGTTCGGCCGCGCCGGCTTCGACCGGATCGTGATCTCCTATGCGCTCTCGATGATCCCGCCCTGGCAGGGCGTCGTCACTGAGGCCTTGCGCCGACTTAGCCCCGGTGGCTCGCTGCATATCGTCGATTTCGGCGATCAGGCAGGCTTGCCGGCACCATTCAAGGCAGTGCTGCTGCGCTGGCTCGCGCTGTTCCATGTCACGCCGCGCGAGGGGCTCCCCGAGGTCGTGCGAGGGATGGCCGAGGCGGCAGGTGCCGATTGTCGGGTCAGTGCGCCCTATCGCGGGTATGCGGTCCATGCGGTGGCCACGCGGCGTAGCGGCGCGCTGGTCTAGCGCCTATGCTGTCGGCGATGGATGCCGCCGACGCCCCGCCCGACCAGAGCCGCTTCGAAGCCCTGCGCGACCGGCTGCGCCAGCTCTATCACGGCCGCTCGCCCGCCGCCTTGCGCTTCCAGGCCGTGACGACGGTCATCGACCTGCTGATCATCGCCTTCTTCATCCTGACGCCCTTGCTCAGGGAGAACGCGGCTTTCCTCTGGATCGACTATTCCGTCGCGGTGATCATGGTCGCCGAGATCGCGGCGCGCCTGCTGGCCTCGTCCAACATGCTCAGGCTGCTGCGCCAGCCGTCCATGCTGCTCGATCTCTTCATCCTGCTGACGCTGCTTGCGCCGCAATGGCTGGAGAATTTCGGCTTCCTGCGCATCCTCCGGCTGTGGTCGCTCTCGCATAAGGGCATCGTCTGGGCGCAGTTTCGCGAAACCCGCTTCCGCGAATGGGAGAACGTGGTTCGTGCGCTGAGCAATATCGCGACCTTCCTCTTCGTGGTCACGGGCTTCGTCTACACCTTCTTCTTCCGGCACGAGGGCGGGCTGGAGAGCTATGTTCAGGCGCTCTATTTCACGGTCGCAACGGTGACGACGACCGGCTTCGGCGACGTGACGCTGCCAGGCGTCACCGGCAAGCTGACCTCGATCGTGGTGATGATCGTCGGGATCACGCTGTTCGTGCGGCTGGCGCAGGCGCTGTTCCGGCCGAACAAGGTGCTGTTTCCCTGCCCCGAATGCGCCTTGCAGCGCCATGAGCCTGATGCGGTCTATTGCAAGGCCTGCGGGCACAAGCTGAAGATTCCGGACGACGATCCCTGAGGCGGCAGAACGTCAGTGCCGGGTTTCAGTCGCCGTCTCGACCTCGCGCTCCTCGGCGGTCTCGTCGACCCGGATCGCGGATTTCCGGGGCATGCCGATGATGCGGCCGATCGTGGCCGGCAGCGGCATCATGCTGTGCGCGGCCTTCATCAGGGCGATATTGGCGAGGATGTCGGCCGGGAAGGGCGTGACCTTGCGATGGACCATGTCGACATGCAGCGACAGGTTCTCGCTGGTCGCAGCGAGCCAGCCCTCGTTGGCGTGCCGCATCTCCAGATAGTAGTGCAGGCGCTTGTCGTCGAAGGCGATGAGCTGCGCGGTGACGCGGACGAGATCGCCCTCGGTCAGTTCGCGCTTGTAGAGGATGTGGCACTCCGCCGTGAAAGTGGAGGCATGGCGGGTCTCGACATAGTCGCGGGTCAGGCCGACCAGCGAGAAGACCTCGTCGACCGCACGGTCGAACAGCACATGGTAATAGGCCATGTTGAGATGGCCGTTATAGTCGATCCATTGCGGCTCGACCCGCATCGCCGACGAGACGAAGGGCGCGAAGAACAGCGCCGGGGCGCGTGTATCGTGTTTCATGTTCGCCTCCCTGACAGGCGCCTCGTTCAAGGCCCGGCGGCATTATTGCCGCTGCCCATTCGACCGTCGCATGATCTAGTATGCATCGCTCGCAAGCGGCGTCAGCATCTTGGACCGGCCAGTATGGCAGGACCATGTCGAAGCGTAACCAATTGCGAAACCGATCTGTTCGAAGTCTAGAGGCTGTTAGGGGCTATGGGAAGGTTTTGATGAGGTCAAAACGCTGGAGATGGGAGGAGCATTGCGCAGCCGATACGTCCGTATCGGCAAGCGATGCGACGCTGCAGCTCCAGCGTTTTCACCTCACCCGCAGGGCGCGGCGCTTTTGCGCGACTGCCGTGTCGTCCTTCGTAGCAAGCCGCAAGGCTTGCGTCCTCGAACTCCTTGCATTCGCGCAAAATCGCCTGCGTCAAACCCATCCCATAGTCCCTACCAGCCTCTGAGCTCCAGAACCGGATGTTGACAATGAGCCTGCCTGCCGCCGCTCTTCATGACAGCCCTGTCCAGGCCGCAGTGCTGCCGCCCTCGCCGGAGGCGATCGCGGCGGTGACGCAGGCGCTCGCCGCCAGCTTCGGCAACCGGCTGGTCACCAGCCTCGCCGTGCGCCAGCAACATGGCCACACGCTGACCTGGATTCCGAACCAGCCGCCGGATGCGGTGGTGTTCCCGCAGAGCACCGAAGAGGTCTCGCAGATCGTCAAGCTCTGCGCCGCCCATGGCGTGCCGGTTATCGCTTTCGGCACAGGCACTTCGCTGGAAGGGCATGTGAATGCGGCCTTCGGCGGCGTCTCAATCGACATGTCGCAGATGAAGCGGATCATCGCGGTTCATGCCGAGGATCTCGACGTCGTCGTCGAGGCCGGCGTCACCCGCAAGGAGCTCAACGAGCATCTGCGCGACCAGGGTCTGATGTTCCCGATCGATCCCGGCGCGGATGCCTCGATCGGCGGCATGGCGGCGACGCGCGCCTCCGGCACCAATGCCGTCCGCTATGGGACGATGAAAGACAATGTCCTCGCGCTGACCGCGGTGATGGCCGACGGCTCGATTGTCAGGACCTCGACCCGGGCCCGCAAGACCTCGGCCGGCTACGACCTCACCCGCCTGCTCGTCGGCTCGGAAGGCACGCTCGGCATCATCACCGAGGTGACGCTGAAGCTGCACGGCATTCCGGAGGCGATCGCGGCCGGCGTCTGCCCGTTCCCCTCGGTGAAGGCCGCCTGCGATGCGACGATCCTGACCATCCAGACCGGCCTGCCGGTCGCGCGCATCGAGCTGCTCGACGACGTGATGATCCGCGGCGTCAACCTGCATGCCAAGCTCGGCCTGCCGGAGACGACGATGCTCTTCGTCGAGTTCCACGGCACGGAAGCCGGGGTGAAGGAGCAGTCCGAACGCTTCGGCGAGATCGCGGCCGAGTTCGGCGGCGGCCCGTTCGAATGGGCGACCAAGGCCGAGGATCGCTCTAAGCTCTGGCAGGCGCGCCATGACGCCTATTGGGCGGCGAAGGCGCTGCGCCCCGGCTTCGACTCGGTCGCGACCGATGTCTGCGTGCCGATCTCGCAGCTGGCGGAATGCGTCGAGGAGACCAAGCGCGACATCGACGCCTCCGGCCTGATCGCGCCGATCGCTGGCCATGTCGGCGACGGCAATTTCCACACGCAGCCGCTGGTCGATCTCACGGACAAGGCCGAGGTCGAGCGGGCGCAGGCCTTCATCGACCGGCTGGTGAAGCGCGCGCTCGCGATGGGCGGCACCTGCACCGGCGAGCACGGCGTCGGCCAGAAGAAGATGAAATATCTGGAGCAGGAGCACGGGGCAGAGGCGCTCGCGGTGATGCGCACGCTGAAGCGCGCGCTCGACCCGCGCAACATCCTCAATCCGGGAAAAATCGTCGCCCTGTGACGCCGTTGCGGCTTGCGCTGCCTGCCGGGTTCGCGGAAATGTCGTGATCTCGCCGCTACTTGCGGGCAGGATGGGGGAGGCGCCGGTACCGGCCGTCATTGTGGTCGCAATGACGTTCGAGGCCAGCGCCGCTTCACCATGACGACAGGGGCAGGCAGCGGAATTTGCGTGAGAGTCTGACAGTTCTGGCCGGCCTGCTGGTGCTGGCGCTGCTGGCGGCCCTGATCGGCCCCGGCTTCGTCGACTGGCGCGCCTACCGCCCGCAGATCGAGACGCGGTTGAGCGAGGCGCTCGGCGTCGAGACGCGGATCGGTGGCGCCATCGGCCTGCGCCTGCTGCCCTCGCCGCGCATTGCGCTGGAGGATGTCCGGATCGGACCGGGCGACGGCACGGCAAGCTCCGCCAGCGCCGAACACGCGACCGTGGAGCTGGCGCTGGCGGCCTTGGCGCGCGGCGAATTCCGCTTCTCGGAAGCGCGGCTCGACGGCGCTGCGATCTCGCTCTCGCTGGACGAGGCGGGCATCATCCGCCTGCCCGAGCGCAGCGGGACGGGTATTCCCGCCGGGGCGAGCCTCGACCGCCTGACGATCAGCCGCTCGACCCTGATCTGGCGCGAGGCGGGCAAGCCGGCCGTCACGCTCTCGCCGATCGCGGCCGAGATGTCGGCGGTGAGCTTTGCCGGCCCGTGGCGCTTTGAGGGCGAGGTTGCGGGCGCATCGCTGCGCGTGACCACCGGTGAGATCGAGGCCGACGGCCGGCTCAGGACGAAAGCCTATCTCACAGGCGAGGAGCTGCAGCTCGGCTTCGACGGTGCCCTGCTCTTCCCGAAGGGGGGCGAGGGTTTCGGTGCCGAACTCGACGGCGCCTTCAATCTCTCGCCGGGCGGCGCGGTCGCGCTGGCCGGGCGGATCAAGGGCGGCAGCCGCCAGCTCGACCTGTCCGGGCTTGCTTTGGACGTCGCGGGTGGCGCGGCGCGCCTGGAAGGCGAGGGGCAGTATCTCCCCGGCACCGGCAGGGGCTCGCTGGCATTGCGCGCACGCCGGCTCGATGCCGATGCGCTGACCACGGCGCTGGCCGAGCGGCAAGGTTTCGAGCGCGCCTTGCAGGGTCTGCCGGGCGCCTTCGACATAAGCCTCGATCTCGACCAGCTGATCTGGCGCGGCGAGGATTTCTCGACGCTCGCCCTGCGCGGGCATCTCCATGATGGCGGCTTGAGCGATGCTTCGGCTTCGGTGCGCGTGGCCGGGGCGCTACTGGGCGCGAGCGGCAATCTCGATGGAAATGGGGCTTCGGGGCGGCTCAATCTCAAGGCGGAGGATGCGCGGCGCGTCGGGCTGGTGCTGTCGCGGGCCGGGCTCGATCCGGCGCTGGCCGATTTCATCGCGCGGCTCGGGCGGATCGACGCCGATATCGTCGGCGCCTGGAGCGGCACGGGTGGCCGCTTCCAGCGCCTGCTGGTGGCGGGCTCGTCGGGCCTGCGCCTCGATGCCTCCGGCGAAATCGCGCCGAACCGCATCGCGGCCAAGGCGGCCGTGAACGGGCTCACCCTCGACACCCTTCCGCCCGGCAACAGCCTCTCCGGCCTGCTCCGGCAGCGCGACGTGGCGCTCGATCTGGCGCTCACCAATCTGCGCTTCCGCAACGCGCCGCCGGGCTCGGCCAATCTCGATCTTCGGCGCGAAGGCGATGTCTGGCGGCTGAGCCGGCTGTCGGTCGATGGCTTCGGCGGCGTCGCCGTTACGGGCGCCGGCGCGCTTCTGGCCGAGGGCGGCGAGATTTCCGGCCGGGTGCGGGCGCCGCGCTTCGAGACGTTGACGGCGCTGGCTGGGCCGCTGCTGCCGGAGACGGCGATCCAGGCGCTCCAGCGCGTCGGCGAGGGGCTCACGCGGCTCGATACCGGCTTCCGGCTGACGCGCGCGGCCTCGGGCGAGACCAGCCTGTCGGCGGAAGGCACGGCGGCGGCAGGCCGGCTCAAGCTTGACGGCCGTCTCGACCGGGCCGGCAACTGGAGCCGGGCCGCGCTCGGCTTCGAGCTCAACGATCGGCGGCAGGCTTTCGCGGCGCTGGGGCTGCCGTTGCCGCAGCAGGGTGGGGCGGGGCGATTCAATCTCGAACTGGACCGCGGCAAGGCGACGGGCTCGCTTACCGGACAAGGGCTCTCGATCGTCGTCGAGGATAGCGGGCAGGGGCCCCGACTGACCATGCAGGCGGATGGGGCGGGGCAGATTCTCGCCGAAGGCCCCGCACGGCTGATGCCGGACGGCGTGATCGATGCGTCGGCGCGTCTCGGCCTCGCCGAGGAGGCGATCCGGCTGGACGATATCGCAGCCCATCTCGGCGGCATGGCGGTGAACGGTTCGCTGCTGCTGCCGCGAGAAGGGCGCGCTTCCGGCCGCATCGCGGCGCCGACAGCCGATCTGCGCCCGCTGATGGGTGCGGCTCTTGGGCAGGCGGCGGCGACGCCGAACGTGCTCTGGTCGACCGGGCGCTTCGGGCGCGTGGCGGGCTTCCCCGATTTCGACATCGCGGTTGAGGCGGGGACGCTTCTCGCCTTCGATGGCGGGGCGATCCGCAATGCCAGCTTTGTCCTGCGTTCGGATCAGGACGGGCTCAGGATCGACGATATCCGCGGCAGCTATGGCGAAGGGCAGGTCGCGGGTCGGCTCGGCCTGAGACGCGATGGCGGGCTGGCCCAGCTCAATGGCCGGCTGAGCCTGATGGCGGTCGATCTCGGCGAATTCACCAGGGGTGCCGTCGGCGGCAAGGCCTCGGGACAGGTCGAGTTCGGTGGTTCGGGCGAGACGCCGGCGCGGCTGGTCGCAGGCTTGAGCGGGGCCGGCAGTCTGACGCTCACCGCCACGCGCCTCTCACGCTTCGATCCCAACGCCTATGCGCGGATCATCGCCGGCACGGGCGAGGATGCGTCCGAAAGCGACGCATCGCGCCTGCAGGATCGCCTGAGCGAAGCGCTCGACAAGGATGCCTGGGCGCTTGGCGATGTCACGCTGCCCTTCACATTGGCCGGAGGTTTGATCCGGCTCCAGCCTTTCGCCTTCGAGCGCAACGGGCTGCGTGCCGAAGCGAGCGGCATCCTCGACCTGCGCGCGCTGACCGCCGATCTCAGGCTCGGCCTCAAGCCGCTGGGAGCCCTGCCGAAGGGCTGGCCGGGCGATGCGCCGCAGATCGGCATCGCCTGGCGCGGGCCGTTGTCGAACCTTCGGCGCGAGAGCGATGTCAGCGCGCTGTCGAATACGGTGGCGGCGCGAGCACTGGCACGCGAGATCGAGCGGGTCGAGGCCTTCGAGGCCGATGCGCGCGAGCGGGCGATGCATGCGCGGCGCCTGCGGGCCGAGCGCGAGACGCGCGAGAACGAGCGCAAGCTCGCCGAATTCCTGAAGGCGCAGGAAGAGGCCCGCCTTGCCGAGGAGAAGCGGCAGGAAGAGGCGCGGCGCATCGAGGAACAGCGCCGCCAGGCCGAGGAGAAACGTGCCGAGGATATGCGGCGTGCCGAGCAGGCGCGGGCGGAACTCGAAGCGCGGCGTCGGGCGGAAGCCGAGGAACGCGCCCGCGCCGCGGCCGAACGGGCGGCTGCCCAATCGGCCGCGCCGCAGGCTCAGCCGCAAGTGCAGCCTGGCCCGCTGGTCCTGCCCGGCGCGCCGCTGACCAGCTCGCCGGAAGGGGCGGTGCAGGCTCCAACCGGTGGCGTTACCCCGCCGCAACCGCGCGGCGTGCCGTTGCGTTGAGAGCTTGATTTAATCGCTTCGTGAACTGATTTCGGAGTTTGCGGCAAGCCGTTGAAGAAAAATGACTTGGCGGGTGATCTCGCCGCGGTGGGTCGTACCTGTTCGAGGCAAAAACCTCTTGTCATTCCGGGGCGCGCCGGAGGCGCGAACCCGGAACCCACGACTGGGTGAGACATCTCATTCCCCGTTGCAGGCGGCTCGCCCAGTCGTGGGTTCCGGGTTCTTCGCTGCGCGAAGCCCCGGAATGACAAAGGGATGAGGAATGGACTTGCGGTTGACCGCGCAATCTACGAGCTGCCCGCCAGCTTCCGATAATGCGCGAGCGCATGGAGCCGCAGGGCGGAGGAGAGGTTCAGCTCGCCCCGGCCGGAATCGACTTCGGCGACGAGGGCGGCGATGGGGCGATCCTCGCCGGCCGCGATCTCCTTCAGGGCCTCCCAGAAGGGGGCCTCCAGCGAGATGCTGGTGCGGTGTCCGGCAATGCTGAGCGAGCGCTTGCGCTCCGGCTTCATGCCGGCTCCGGCTCGTCGTCGCGGTCGAGCTTGTGCCCGTCGATATGGCGGGCGGCCTTGTCGCGCTCGGCTTCGGTCTGCTTGCGCTCGGCCTTGGTGCGGCCGAACGAGATGCGGTTCTGCTCGGCCGTCTTCTCGGCCTCCGCCCGCGCCTTCTGCTTGCGGACCTGGCGGAGGTTGATGATCTCGGCCACGGAAACCGCCTTGCGTCAGGCCGGGCCGAGCATCAGCTCGGGCTTGACCGTGGCGTCGAAGAGTTCGGCGTCGACGCCGGCCTTCAGCGCTTCCTCGCGCAAGGTCGTGCCGTTGTGATGGGCGGCCTTGGCGATGCCGGCGGCCTTGTCATAGCCGATGGCCGGCGCCAGCGCCGTCACCAGCATCAGCGAGCGCGAGAGCAATTCCTTGAGCTGCGCCTCATTGGCCTCGATGCCCTCGACGCAGTTGACGCGGAAGCTCTCGGCCGCGTCGGCCAGCAGCCGCACGGACTGGAGGAAGGCGGCGGCGATCACCGGCTTGAAGACGTTGAGCTCGAAATGGCCCTGGCTCGCGGCGAAGCCGACCGTCGCCTGGTTGCCGTGGACCTGGGTCGCGACCATGGTCAGCGCCTCGGCCTGGGTCGGGTTGACCTTGCCCGGCATGATCGAGGAGCCCGGCTCGTTCTCCGGCAGGCTGATCTCGCCGAGGCCCGAGCGCGGGCCGGAACCCATCAGGCGGATGTCGTTGGCGATCTTGAACAGGTCGGAGGCGAGCGCGGCCAGCGCGCCATGGGCGGCGGCGAGCGCGCCATGGCTCGCCAGCGCCTCGAACTTGTTCTCGGCGCTGCGGAAGGGCAGGCCGGTCAGCGTCGCGGCTTCCTTGGCGAAGAAGGCAGCGAAGTCGGGATGGGCGTTGAGGCCGGTGCCGACGGCGGTGCCGCCCTGCGCCAGCGCATAGAGGCCGCCGAGAGCCGCCTCGATCCGGCCGATGCCGAGATGAAGCTGCATCGCATAGCCGGAGAATTCCTGGCCGAGCGTGACCGGGGTCGCGTCCTGGAGATGGGTGCGGCCGATCTTGACGAGATGCTTGAAGGCCTCGGCCTTGGCGTTCAGCGCCTTTTCGAGATTGCGCAGCGCCGGCAGCAGGCGGCGGGTGATCTCCAGCACGGCGGCGATATGCATCGCGGTCGGGAAGGAATCGTTCGAGGACTGGCCGCGATTGACGTGGTCGTTGGGATGGACCGGGCTCTTGGCGCCAAGCCCTGCGCCGAGCAACTCATTGGCGCGGTTCGCCAGAACCTCGTTGGCGTTCATGTTCGACTGGGTGCCGGAGCCGGTCTGCCAGATCACCAGCGGGAAATGCCCGTCGAACTTGCCGGCGAGCGCCTCGTCGGCCGCATGGGCGATGGCGCCGGCGACGCGCTGGTCGAGCAGGCCGAGCTTGGCGTTGACATGGGCTGCGGCCTTCTTGACCAGCACCAGCGCATGGACGAGCGGCAGCGGCATGCGCTCGCTCTCGCCGCCGATGCGGAAGTTCTCGAGGGAGCGCTGGGTCTGAGCGCCCCAATATCGATCCGCCGGCACGGCGATCGGGCCGAAGGAATCGGTTTCGGTGCGCGTCTCGGTCATGGCGTCCGTCGTCAGGGCTTCTTGCGGAAGGAATCGAGGCTGACCACTTCGGCGCTGCCTCGGCTGTCATCGCCCTCGGTGGCCGGCTCCGCTTTCGCGGATGCGGCGGCCGGCTCGGCGGCGGGCGCCTTGCTCTTCGCAGCCGGGAGGGCGGCCGGCACGATCTTGGCCGGTGCGGGCGCCGGCTCGGAAGGCTCCGCTTCCGCCGAAGCTGGCTCCTCGGCCTGGTCCTGCGCCTCGAACTTCAGGCCGAACTGGACGGAGGGGTCGAAGAAGGTCGAGATCGCGTCGAAGGGAACGAGAAGCCGCTCCGGCACGCCGGAGAAGGACAGGCCGACCTCGAAGGAATGCTCGCCGACGCTCAGGTCCCAGAACTGGTGCTGGAGGACGATCGTCATCTCTTCGGGATGCTTCTCGCGCAGGCGCTGCGACAGGCGCACGCCCGGCGCACCCGTGCGGAAGGTCACGTAGAAATGGTGCTCGCCCGGCAGCCCGTCGCGTGCGGCCTCCGTCAGGATCTTGCGGACCACGCCCTTCAGCGCGTCCTGCACCATGAGATCGTAACGAAGAACATCCTTGGACATCGAGTCGTGGTTTCCGCTTGCAGGTCCGGCGGGAACAGCCGGCAGGCCGTCAGAAAAAGAAGTGGAGGCTTCTGTTGCCAGGCGCCTCCGGGCCCCGCCTTACGTCGCTAAACGGAAGGACTTAGGTTTGGGAACCAGCACCGCTCACGCGGCGACAGCAACCCGAGCATTGTTGTCGTTGGCAACTATGCAATGGCCCGATAACGGCGGAACCATTCCGAGCAAAAGGAAGACCTTTACACCCTCGTCGATCCTATTTCGCCCCCGCCGCAGCCCTGCAACCGACTGGCTGCACGTTCCTGCCGCTCGCGCTGCAGGGCTGGGGTGGAGGCGCCGGGTACCGCCCCCGGGTCCGAAAGGCTTATTACGTAATCCGTTTATCGCCATAGCCGTTCTTGCGAGCGGCACTTCCGAATATAGGGAAGCCCGCGGCGTTGGCAAAGGGTTCTGATACGTTTTCAAGAACGAGTGCGGTTTCTCCGCCTCAATCGAGAATGCGTCCATTTCTGATGTCGATGTCGAGGCTCATCTCGTCGTCCTCGACGGTGCGGCCGGCGACCTCCCAGCGATCGTCCAGGCGGACGATCTCCTCGACATGGACGAGCCCGGCGCTCCAGGCGATGTCGCGCGCCTGCCGCTCCGAGATCGTCGCGTTGGCATAGGTCTCCTCGCCCTGCGCCGAGAGCGCGATCAGGGCGTTGAGAGCGAGCGCCGCCAGCAGGCGGCCGGGTGCGTTCAGGGTCGGCATATCGACTATCCCCACGAATCAAGCGCGCGATGAGCGGCGCCGATTGGGGCGGGTTTGCGGACGGGAGAGGCTCACGGAACGTCGCGTTTGCGTGAGGTGGCAGGCTCCCGCCACAGGCTGGCAGGGGCTGCGGCAAAGGCTGGGGATGCCTGCCTGCCGGGCAGGGCCAAGCCGCCCGCGAGCCGCTATAGTCGCGCGCCTTCCAGAGAGTCGCCATGCGCCAGTATCACGACCTGCTCCAACGCGTCCTGACCGAGGGCGTCCGCAAGGACGATCGCACGGGCACCGGCACGCTTGCCGTCTTCGGGCATCAGATGCGCTTCGACCTGTCGGAAGGGTTCCCGCTGGTCACGACCAAGAAGCTGCATCTGAAATCGATCATCCACGAACTGATCTGGTTCCTGCGCGGCGACACCAATGTGCGCTACCTGCAGGAGAATGGCGTCACGATCTGGGACGAATGGGCCGATGCCAATGGCGATCTCGGCCCGGTCTATGGCCGGCAGTGGCGCTCCTGGGCGGCGCCCGACGGGCAGGTGATCGACCAGATCGCCTGGCTGGTGAACGAGATCCGCCGCAATCCGGATTCGCGCCGCCTGATCGTCTCGGCCTGGAACCCCGCCGATATCCCGAAGATGGCGCTGGCGCCGTGCCACTGCCTGTTCCAGTTCTTCGTCGCCAACGGCAAGCTCTCCTGCCAGCTCTACCAGCGCTCGGCCGACGTCTTCCTGGGCGTGCCCTTCAATATCGCGAGCTATGCCCTGCTGACCCATATGGTGGCGCAGGTGACGGGGCTCGGCGTCGGGGATTTCGTGCATTCCTTCGGCGATACGCATCTCTACGTGAACCACCTCGATCAGACCCGGCTGCAGCTCTCGCGCGAGCCGCGCGCGCTGCCGAAGTTGACGCTCAACCCGGCGGTGACGCGGCTGGAGGATTTCCAGTTCGAGGACGTCACCATCACCGATTACGACCCGCATCCCGGCATCAAGGCTCCGATCGCAGTATGACGCTCTCCATCCGCTCCGCCCGTCCCGGCGAGGCCGGGCTCGTGCTCGGCTTCATCCGCGAGCTCGCCGAATACGAAAAGCTGCTGCACGAGGTCGTCGCGACCGAGGCCGAGATCGAGGCCGCCTTGTTCGGGGAGAACCCGAAGGCGTTCTGTGACATCGCCGAATGGGACGGCCAGCCGGTCGGCTTCGCCGTGTGGTTCTATACCTATTCGACCTTTTCCGGCCGGCACGGCATCTGGTTGGAGGACCTCTATGTCCGGCCGGACCAGCGCGGGCGCGGCATCGGCAAGGCCCTGATCGCGGGACTGGCGCGGCGCTGCGTCGAAGAGGGGCTGCCGCGCCTCGCCTGGTGGGTGCTCAACTGGAACGAACCCTCGCGCGTCTTCTATCGGGCGCTCGGCGCCAAGGCGCAGGACGAGTGGACCGTGAAGCGGATGGAAGGCGAGGCGCTGGCGAAGCTCGGCGCGGAGGCTTGAGCGCCATGCAGGCTCTTCCGGTCGTCCTCGTCGCGGCCATCGCCGATAACGGCGTGATCGGCAGTGATAACAAGCTGATCTGGCGGCTCAGGACCGACCTGCAGCGCTTCCGCCGGCTGACGACCGGCTGCCCGATCATCATGGGGCGCAAGACCTATCTCTCGATCGGCAAACCCTTGCCGGGGCGCCAGACGGTGGTGCTGACGCGGGATCGCGCTTTCCAAGCCGAGGGCGTTCATGTCGCCCATGATGTCGCCGAGGCGCTGGCGCTGGCACAGAGGCTCGGGCAGGAGATGGGCGCCCATTCCGTAATCATCGGCGGCGGCACCGAGATCTACGCGCAGATGCAGCCGCTGGCCGACCGGCTCGAACTCACCATGGTCCATGCGCAGCCTTCCGGCGACGCCGTGTTCCCGGACTGGGACAGGGCTGCCTTCGCCGAGACGGCGCGGGAAAGCCATGCCGCCGATGCCGAGAACGAGCATCCTTATACCTTCGTCACCTATGCCAGGCGCGGCTGATCGCCGCTTTCCGTTCACGATGAATGGCTTGCGCCGTTGACGAATCCATGGCCCATGACCAAGTCAGCCCAGCGCCTTCGCTCGAAGGCGCTGACAAGCGGCCGTCATTTGCTTATGGCTCGGCCTCGACAGAACGAAAGGGAACGGCTCGCGAATGCCTTGGAGCAATCAGAGCGGCGGTGGCAGCGGCGGGGGTGGACCCTGGGGCCAGCGCGGAGGTAATGGCGGCGGCGGTCCCTGGGGCGGCGGTTCAGGCGGTGGTGGCGGGGGCAATGGCAACCCGCCCGATCTCGAGGAGATCCTGCGGCGCAGCCAGGACCGGCTGAAGAATCTGGTGCCGGGTGGCAATATCGGCGGCCGCGGCCTGATAATCGGCGGGCTCCTGCTGGTCCTGCTCTGGCTCGGCTCCGGCATCTATTTCGTGCGGCCCAACGAGGTCGGCCTCAACGTCGTCTTCGGCCGCTTCGCCGGCAAGACCGGCGAAGGCGCCAACTGGAACTGGCCCTATCCGATCGGCAGCGTGATCAAGCCGCAGGTGACCAACGTCATCACCACCGAGGTCGGCTTCCGCACGGTGGAATCGGTACGCACGTCGCGCCAGACCGATGTCATCGAGGAGAGCCTGATGCTCACCGGTGACGAGAACATCGTCGATATCGATTTCATCGTGCAGTGGCAGATCGACCCGGCCGCGCCGGAGAACTACGTCTTCAACATCCAGGACCCGCCGGGCACGGTGAAGGCCGTGGCCGAGGGCGCGATGCGCGAGATCATCGGCCGCCGCAACATCCAGCCGGTGCTGACGACCGATCGCAGCGCGATCGAGACCGAAGTGCGCCAGCTGATGCAGGAGACGCTCAACGGCTACAATGCCGGCGTGCAGATCCGCCTCGTCCAGCTGCAGAAGGTCGACCCGCCGCAGCAGGTCATCGACGCCTTCCGCGACGTCCAGGCGGCGCGTGCGGACCAGGAGCGCCTGCGCAACGAGGCCCAGACCTATGCTAACCGCGTCGTGCCCGAGGCACGCGGCCGCGCGGCCGGGCTCGTCCAGTCGGCGGAAGCCTTCAAGGAGCAGACCGTCGCCGAAGCGCGCGGTCAGGCCAGCCGCTTCAACGCGGTCTACGAGCAGTACAAGAACGCTCCGGGCGTGACGCGCGAGCGTCTGTTCCTGGAGACGATGGAACGCATAATGGGCGGTACGGACAAGATCATCCTCGACAACCCCGCGGGCGGGCAGGGCGTGGTGCCCTATCTGCCGCTCGACCAGCTCAACCCGGGCCGCCAGGCCCAGGGCTCCCGCCAGCAGGGAGGAGCCATCCGATGAACGGCTCCTTCCTTCGTGCGGGCCTGCTGGTCGTCGTCGCGGCCGTCGCGGTCGTGCTCTACGCCTGCACCTTCGTGGTTTCGCAGACGCAGTCGGCGATCGTGCTGCGCCTCGGCGCGGTGCGTGCGGTCAAGACCGCGCCGGGCCTCTACTTCAAGTGGTTCGCGCCGGTCGAGACGGTGACGTTGCTCGACAACCGCATCCTCGATCTCGACCTGCCGGCGCAGGAAATCATCGCCTCGGACCAGAAGCGTCTCGTGGTCGATGCCTTCACGCGCTACCGCATCTCGGACCCGCTGCGCTTCTACCAGGCGGTCAACAACATCCCGCGTGCGAACTCGCAGCTCGCCTCGATCGTGAACGGTAACGTTCGCTCGGTGCTGGCGGAGGCGTCCTTCATCGCGATGGTGCGCACCGAGCGTTCGCGCCTGATGAACCGCATCCGCGACGAGGTGAACCGCGAGGCGGCGCGCTTCGGCATGACCGTCGTCGACGTCCGTCTGCGGCGCGTCGATCTGCCGGCGGCGAACTCCGCGGCGGTGTTCCAGCGCATGCAGACCGAACGCCAGCGCGAGGCGGCGGAAGCGCGCGCGCTCGGCGGCCAGCAGGCCCAGGAAGTCCGGGCGCGGGCCGACAGGGATGCGACCGTCGTTGTCGCCGAGGCGCAGCAGCGCTCGGACGTGATCCGCGGTGAGGGCGAGGCGGAGCGTAACAAGGTCTTCGCCGAAGCCTTCGGCAAGGATCCCGAGTTCTTCGCCTTCTATCGCTCGATGCAGGCCTATGAGGCCAGCATCAAGCCGGGGGACACGCGGATGGTGCTGACGCCGGATTCGCCGTTCTTCCGTTTCTTCAACGGCCCGAACGCGCAGCGTCAGGATGGCCAGGCCGCGGCGCCTGCCCAGCCTGCGCCGGCCCGGCCCTGATCAAGGCGAGCGACGCGCATGCTGGATTTCATCGCGGCGCTCGGCCTGGTCTTCGCTATCGAGGGCATTCTCTTCGCCGCGATCCCAAATCTGGCGAAGGATGCCCTCCGGAGCGCGGCGGAAACGCCGGTGGACCGGATGCGGCTCATCGGCATCGGCTCGGCCGTGCTGGGCGTGATCCTGGTCTGGCTCGCGCGCGGCGTCTGGTAAGCGCAGGGGCAGCCACGCTATCGTGTTCGATGACATGATCGTGCGTCGCCCTTCCGCCGCATTTCGGAGTTCAATCATCGGGCGCGTCCGTCTGCCTCGCGGCATCGGGCGCGCCTGCCTGCATTCATCGGCCCGCATTCTTCCGAACATGAGGACCCCTATGGCATCGAACACCCTTTCCGCAGCCAGGCCTGTCCGCATCGCTCTCGCTGCCGGCGTCGCCGGCCTCGCGCTGCTGGCCTCGCCGGTGCTGGCGCCGGGGCATGCGCAGGCCAACACGCCGCTCCTCCAGGGGCAGACCTCGCTTGCCGATCTCGTCGACAAGGTCATGCCGGCGGTGGTCAACATCGCGGCGGTCACCACCAACGACCAGAAGGGCCGCAACCTGCCGCAGCTGCCGCAGCTCGGCCCCGACACGCCCTTCGGCGACCTGTTCGAGGAATTCTTCAACCGCCGCAACCAGCAGGGCGAGCGCCAGGCGCCGCAGCAGCGCCGCTCGCAATCGGCCGGCTCCGGCTTCGTGGTCGATCCCTCCGGCATCGTGGTCACCAACAACCACGTCATCGGCGACGCCAACGAGATCACGGTGATCTTCAATGACGGCCTGCGGCTCAAGGCCGAGGTGATCGGCAAGGACAGCAAGGTCGATCTCGCCGTGCTGCGGGTGAAGCACGACAAGCCGCTGCCGGCGGTCAAGTTCGGCGATTCCGACAAGATGCGGATCGGTGACCCCGTGATGGCGATCGGCAATCCGTTCGGCCTCGGCGGCTCGGTGTCCTCGGGTATCGTCTCGGCCCGCAACCGCGACATCAGCCAGGGTCCGTACGACACCTATATCCAGACCGACGCGGCCATCAACAAGGGCAACTCGGGCGGCCCGCTGTTCAACATGGCCGGCGAAGTCATCGGCATCAACACGGCCATCCTGTCGCCGACCGGCGGCTCGGTCGGCATCGGCTTCGCCGTGCCCTCGACGCTGGCGACCAATGTCGTCGACCAGCTCAAGGAGTTCGGCGAGACCCGGCGCGGCTGGCTCGGCGTGCGCATCCAGACCGTCGATGACGCCACCGCCGAAGCACTTGGCCTCGGCACCGCGCGCGGCGCGCTCGTCGCGGGCATCGACGAGAAGGGCCCGGCGAAGCCCGCCGGCCTGGAGACCGGCGACGTGATCGTCAAGTTCGACGGCAAGGACGTGAAGGATTCGCGCGATCTGCCGCGCATCGTCGCGGCGACGCCGGTGGGCAAGGACGTGCCGGTCCTGATCATCCGCAAGGGCAAGGAGGAGACCAAGACGGTCAAGCTCGGCCGCCTCGAGGATGGCGAGAAGGTCCAGTCGGCCTCGGCGAACAAGCCTGCGGCCGAGCCGGCCAAGCCCGTGGTGACGAGCGCGCTCGGCCTCGAATTCTCGCCGCAGACGGACGAGCTGCGGAAGCGCTACTCGATCAAGGACGGCCTCAAGGGCGTGGTCATCACCAAGGTCGATGCCAATTCGAACGCCGCCGACAAGCGCGTCCTCGTCGGCGAGCTGATCGTCGAGGTCGGCCAGGAGCCGGTCAACGCGCCGCAGGACGTGACCAAGCGTCTCGATGCGCTGAAGAAGGAGGGCAAGAAATCCGCCCTCCTGCTCGTCTCGAACGGTCAGGGCGAGGTCCGCTTCGTCGCCGTCTCGATGAACTGAGACCGGCAGAAACGACAGAATGCGAAGGGCGGTCCGGCAGGGCCGCCCTTTTTCATGCCTTGTCCGCAGGTCGGTCGCGTCAAGCGCGCGCTGGCGCGTTCCCGCCGAACGCGGCTAGAGCTTGGAGCCCGCGCCCGGAGAGACCGAGATGAAGCTCAGCGAAATCCCCTTCGTCACCACCGACTGGGCGACGATCCCCGTGGAGCGCCATGCCGGCGACAGCGGCGAGGCGACCTGGCGCGTCCAGTATTTCGGCCCCGAGGACAACCGCATCCGGGTGCGGATGGTCGAGTACTCGCCCGGCTATGTCGCCGATCACTGGTGCTCGAAAGGGCACATCATCCTGTGCCTCGAAGGCGAGATGGAGACCACGCTCGCGGACGGGCGTGTTCTGCCGCTGCGGGCCGGCATGAGCTATCAGGTCGCCGACAATGCCGAGGCGCATCGCTCCGCGACCAAGACCGGTGCGAAGCTCTTCATCGTCGACTGAAGCGCTGCTCTTAGACGCGAGTTGTCCCGGGCGACCGGAGGGAGACCCGGGACCCATTCCGGAACCTCACCGGCCGCGCTCCGGAATGGATCCCGGATCTTCGCTTCGCTCCGTCCGGGATGACCCGCGGTCCTGAATGTAAGGTCAGCTCCGGACGATCTCGCTGCCCGTATAGCCCTGGGCGTAGAGCAGGGCGGTGAGATCGGCATGGTCGAGCCGCGCATCGGCTGCCGCCGCCACCGCTGGCTTGGCGCGGAAGGCGGCGCCCAATCCGGCCTCGCCAAGCATCGCAAGGTCGTTGGCGCCGTCGCCGACGGCTATGGTCTGCGCGGGCGCGAGCTTGAAACGGGCGCGCAGTTCGACGAGCGCGTCGAGCTTGGCCTGCTTGCCGAGGATCGGATCGGCGACCGTGCCGTTCAGAATGCCGTCATGGGCGATGAGCGTGTTCGAGCGGTGCTCGTCGAAGTCGATGGTCTGGCCGATCGGCCCGGTGAAGACGGTGAAGCCGCCCGAGACGAGGGCGGTGTAGCCGCCATTGGCGCGCATGGTCCGGACGAGCTCGCGCCCGCCGGGCGTCAGCGTGATGCGGTCGCGGATGATCTCCCCGACGACGGAAAGCGGCACGCCCTTCAGCAGGGCGACGCGCTCGCGCAAAGCCGGCTCGAAATCGATCTCGCCGCGCATGGCGCGCTCGGTGATCGCGGCAACATGCTCCTTCAAGCCCACGAAGGCGGCGAGCTCGTCGATGCATTCCTGGCCGATCATGGTCGAATCCATGTCGGCGAGGAACAGCGCCTTGCGGCGCGTCGCCGCCGGCTGGACGATCACGTCGATCGCGGCGCCGTCCAGAGCGGCCCGGATATCCGCTTCGAGCTTGCGTGCATCGTTTGCTTCCGCGAAGAGGTCGGCAGCGATTTCGCCGTCGAGCGCGGCCGTGCCGGTGATGCCGGGCAGGGTGCGGGCAAGGCGGGCGAGAAGGGCTTCGCCGACCAGCGCCTGGCCGTGGGCGGATACGAGTGTGGCGACGAGCATGTGAGGAACCGGGTGAAGGCGGAAGGGCAATTCGGCGCGGTGCTCATCGCAGGTCCGACCGCGAGCGGCAAGTCCGCGCTGGCGATCGAGATCGCGCGCCGCACCGGAGGGACGGTCGTCAACGCCGATTCCATGCAGGTCTATGGCGATCTGCGCGTGCTCTCGGCGCGGCCGAGCGAGGACGAGGAGGCGATGGTGCCCCATCGCCTCTACGGGCATGTCGATGGCGCGGTGAACTATTCGGCGATGCGTTACGCCACCGACGTGACATCACTGCTGGCCGAACTGCGTGCGAGCGGCTCGCTGCCGATCCTCGTCGGTGGCACGGGGCTTTATTTCAAGGCCGTCACCGAGGGGTTCTCGGCGATGCCGCCGGTGCCTGAGGATGTCCGGTCGGCCTTCCGCGCTCATGCCGAAGGTCGCGAGACGAGTGCGCTCCATGCCGATCTTGCCGCTTGCGATCCCGCCATGGCGGAGCGATTGCGGCCGAACGACCGGATGCGGATCATGCGGGCCCTGGAGGTGTTCCGGGCAACCGGGCGTTCGCTGGCGAGTTTCCAGGGCGAGCGCGAGCCGGGGCCGCTGGGCGATGTGCCGACGCTGCGGCTGTTCGTGCATCCCGAGCGCGAGGCGGTTCGAGAGCGGATCGACCGGCGCTTCGAATTCATGATGGGGCAAGGTGCGCTGGACGAAGTCGTGCGGCTGAAGCGGCGCGGGCTCGATCCGCTCCTGCCGATCATGCGCGCCCATGGCGTTCCCGGCCTGATCGCCCATCTCGATGGCGAGATCACGCTGGAGGAGACGATCCGACGTGGCCAGGCCGATACGCGCGCCTATGCCAAGCGGCAGGTGACATGGTTCCGCCACCAGATGGAAGGCTGGGAGGCGATCGCGCCGGAGGCTGCGCTGGAGTTGGCTGTCCGGCGTCTCGGGCTCTGAGTGTCAGGCCGCTTCGGCGACCGGAGCGGGATCGGCGAGGCCGAGGCGGTTGCGGCCCTCGTTCTTGGCGCGATAGAGCGCCTGGTCGGCGCGGGCCGTCAGGGATGCCAGCGTTTCGCCAGCGTGAAGCGCGGCGATGCCGAGGCTTGCGGTGACCTTGAGCGCCAGGGTCTCGGAGACCGGCATCGAACGGGTAAGCAGCGCATCCTGAATCTGGCGGGCGCTCGCCGCCGCGGAGGCCAGGTCGCAGCCTTGCAGCAGGATGCCGAATTCCTCGCCGCCGAAGCGGCCGACGAGATTGCGCTCGTTGCGGAACTGGCCGAGCAGGAGGTCGGCGAAGGCGCGGATCACCGCATCGCCGGCCGGGTGGCCATAGGTGTCGTTGACCTGCTTGAAATGGTCGAGATCGACGATGATGAGGGCGATGTCGGTGCCATCCGCCTCGCTTGCGGTGATGGCGGCATTGGCCTTGTCGGTGAAGGAGCGGCGGTTGAGCAGCGCGGTCAGCGGATCGGTCTCGGCGAGGCGGCGCAATTCGGTCTCGCGCTCCTCGCGCAGGCCGATCTCCTCGGACAGCGCGCGGCGGGTCGCCCGCTCGCGGCCGATCTCCAGCGCCAGCGTGGCGGCCCGCATCTGCAGCGTCTGGTTGGCGACCGTGAGGTCGGTGATGTCCGTCAGCGTCAGCAGGAGGCCGTCGCCGAGCGGAGCGATCGCGACCCTGAGCCAGGTCGTGGCGTCGTCGCGGGTGAAGGAGACCTCGAGCGTGTCGGCGCGCTGCAGGTCGATAGCATAGAGGCAGCGGCGCCAGACCGAAGGATCGGACAGGAAGGTCAGGCTTTCGCGGCCATCGGTGTCGAGCAGGTCGTTTTCCGCGCGTCCGCTCAATTCGGCGGCGCGTCTGTTCGCGGTGACGACGACGGCCTGCTCGATTTGGCCCGCCGCGTCGCGAATGGCGCGCAGGGCGACGATGCCGCTGGGCGAGGAGTCCAGCACGGCATTGAGCAGGTCCTCGCGGAATTGTAGCGGGCGGCTGAAGGCGATGATGAAGCGGCGGCCGTCGCGCGTCGTGGTCGGCAGGACCAGGCGCTCCCAGAGGGCGACGCGCACCGTCTGGGTCGAGCGATGCACGGTGTAGAGCGGGCGATCCTCGGCGATGGCCTGGTCGAAGCTGTCGACCGAGAAGCGGGCGACGTGTTCGCGCATGCCCGAGAGGCGCTTGCCGAGGCGGCTGGCACCGGAATAGCGGATGATCTCGCGCCCGAAATGCAGCCAGCGATAGTCGCCGTCGCCGGTGGGCTCCAGGATCATCAGGTCCTCGCCGAATTCCGGCAGCAGCGCGGCGGCGAGCTTCTCGTAGCCAACGGGCCCGCCATCCTGACGATGAAGCGCGAAGCGGTTCAGAATCCGCGCGATCTCCGGGGCATGGCCACGGGCCGCGATATTCTCGGTGTGGACCTCGTAGTACATATCCGTCCCGGTTCGAGCGGGGAGAACCTAGCGCCGACGGATTGAGAAAGTGTTCCCTTGCGGCATGGCATTTTCCGGACTCGTCGGAAGTGCCGATCCCCCGCACATGTTAACGCTTGACCGGCTGCGCGGCCTCCGTTAGCGTTCGGCAACTTTCGTCAAGGAACATGTGCGCAATGCGCAAGCTTATTCTCGTAGAGGTGCGCTGGTAGGGGCCGGTTTTCGAACCGGGCGTCCCCGACGCCAGCGCACGCCCAGGCCCCTCCGAGGGCCTTTTTTATTGCCCGCATTCCAGACAGACAAAAAGACCAGCCGCAGGAGAGCGTAATGAGCGAGATGATGACCGGCGCCGAGATGGTCGTCCGCGCGCTTCAGGATCAGGGTGTCGAGCACCTGTTCGGTTATCCGGGCGGCGCCGTACTCCCGATCTACGACGCCATTTTCCAGCAGGACAAGGTCAAGCATGTCCTCGTCCGCCACGAGCAGGGCGCGGTCCACGCCGCCGAGGGCTATGCCCGCTCCGGCGCCGGCAAGGTCGGCTGCGTGCTCGTCACCTCCGGTCCCGGCGCGACCAATGCCGTCACTGGCCTGACCGACGCGCTGCTCGACTCGATCCCGCTCGTCGTCATCACCGGCCAGGTCCCGACGCATCTGATCGGCTCGGACGCCTTCCAGGAATGCGATACGGTCGGCATCACCCGCTCCTGCACCAAGCACAACTATCTGGTGAAGAGCATCCACGACCTGCCGCGCATCCTGCACGAGGCGTTCTACGTCGCCGCCAACGGCCGCCCGGGCCCGGTCGTGATCGACATCCCCAAGGACATCCAGTTCGCGACCGGCGCCTATAGCCGCCCGCGCGACAACCAGCACAAGACCTACCGCCCGGTGGTCAAGGGCGACCTGAACAAGATCAAGGCAGCGGTCGAGCTGATCGCCGGCGCCAAGCGCCCGGTCTTCTACACCGGTGGCGGCGTGATCAATTCCGGCCCGCATGCCTCGGTGCTGCTGCGCGAACTCGCGCGTCTGACCGGCTTCCCGGTCACCTCGACGCTGATGGGGCTCGGCGCCTTCCCGGCTGCCGACAAGCAGTGGCTCGGCATGCTCGGGATGCACGGCACCTACGAGGCGAACCTCGCGATGCATGACTGCGACGTCATGATCAATATCGGCGCGCGCTTCGACGACCGCATCACCGGGCGCATCGACGGTTTCTCGCCGCGCTCGAAGAAGATCCATATCGACATCGATCCGTCCTCGATCAACAAGACGGTCAAGGTCGATATCGGCATCGTCGGCGACTGTGCCCATGTGCTCGAGGACATGGTCCGGATCTGGCGCGAGACCAGCCCGCAGGTCGACAAGACCGCGCTGGCGGCGTGGTGGACCCAGATCGACGGCTGGCGCGGCCGCAAGAGCCTCGGCTACAAGAACTCGGACACGATCATCAAACCGCAATATGCGCTGGAGCGCCTCCATGCTCTGACCAAGGATCGCGACACCTACATCACGACCGAGGTCGGCCAGCACCAGATGTGGGCGGCGCAGTACCTGCAGTTCCAGGAGCCGAACCGCTGGATGACTTCGGGCGGCCTCGGCACCATGGGCTACGGCCTGCCGGCGGCTATCGGCGTGCAGATGAAGCACCCCAAGGCACTCGTCATCGACGTTGCCGGCGAGGCCTCGATCCTGATGAACATGCAGGAGATGTCGACGGCGGTGCAGTACCGATTGCCGGTGAAGATCTTCATCCTCAACAACGAGTACATGGGCATGGTGCGCCAGTGGCAGGAGCTGCTGCATGGCGGGCGCTATTCGGAGAGTTATTCGCAGTCCCTGCCGGACTTCGTGAAGCTGGCCGAAGCTTATGGCGGCCACGGCATCCGCTGCTCCGACCCGGCCAAGCTCGACGCCGCGATCATGGAGATGATCGAGACGCCCGGTCCGGTGATCTTCGACTGCCTCGTCGCCAAGGAAGAGAACTGCTTCCCGATGATCCCGTCGGGCAAGGCCCATAACGAGATGATCCTGCCCGATTTCGAGGGCGATACCGGCGAGATCATCGACGCCAAGGGCAAGCAGCTCGTCTGAGGTCGAATCCTGTAGCCGTCATCCCGGACAAGCCGCGCGAGCGGCGCCGATCCGGGATCCATTCCTGAACCGTTCCGGAATGGATCCCGGGTCTCCGCTTCGCTGCGCCCGGGATGACCCTGAGAAATGGGCTAGGACACCATGGCCACCATCGGTCTGATCGGCGGGATGAGCTGGGAGTCGACCGCGGTCTATTACCGGCTCCTCAACGAGGGCGTGCGTGCGCGCTCGGGCGGTCTGCATTCGGCCGACGTGCTGCTGCATTCGGTCGATTTCGCACCGATCGCCGAAATGCAGGCGAAGGGCGACTGGGCCGCGGCCGGCGCTGCGCTGGCTGCGAGCGCGCGCCGCCTCGAACAGGGCGGGGCCTCCTGCCTCGTGCTCTGCACCAACACCATGCACAAGGTCGCGGACCAGATCATCGCCGCGACCAAGCTGCCCTTCCTGCATCTCGCTGATGTGACGGCGCGGGCGGTGCTGGCGTCTCCGTCGCGCCGGCCGCTCCTGCTGGCGACGCGCTTCACGATGGAACAGGGCTTCTACCGCGACCGCCTCAGGGCCTTCGGCGTCGAGGCGCTGGTGCCGGCGCCCGAGGAGCGCGACGACGTTCATCGCATCATCTACGAGGAATTGTGCCGCGGGCGGATCGAGCCGGCCTCGCGTGAGCGCTACCGCGCCATCGTCGCACGCGCGGCCAGGGAGGAGGGCGCCGACGGCGTCATCCTCGGCTGCACCGAGATCGGCCTGCTGCTGTCGCAGGGCGATGTCTCCGTGCCGGTGTTCGATACCACGGCGCTGCACGTCGCGGCGGCGCTCGATTTCGTCGAGGAATGGGAGGCCGCTGCGGCATGAAGCTTCTGATCGGCAACAAATGCTACTCGTCCTGGTCGCTTCGGGCCTGGCTCCTGATGCGCGTGGCCGGCATCGCCTTCACCGAGCAGCTCGTGCCGCTCGACGAGCCCGGCTTCAAGGAAACCGTCTTCGCCGCGGCGCCCGGCAGCGGCGGCACGCTGCCGATGGTGGTCGATGGCGATGTCGCCGTCTGGGAGACGCTGGCGATCTGCGAATATCTCCATGACACGCATCCGCAGGCCGGGATCTGGCCGCGCGATGTTGCGGCGCGCGCGCATGCGCGGGCCGTCTCCAGCGAGATGCATGCCGGCTTCATGGCCCTGCGCAGCAGCTGCCCGATGAATCTCGGCAAGCGCTTCGCCGCGCGTGATCGCGGTCCCGGCGTCGCCCGCGACGTCGAGCGGCTGACGGGACTGTGGCGGCAGGCGCGCGAGCGTTTCGGCGCCGGCGGGCCCTTCCTCTATGGCGCCTTCTCGGCGGCGGATGCGATGTTCGCGCCGGTCGTCACCCGCTTCGATACCTATGGCATCGCGGTCGACCCGGTCTCGCAGGACTATATGCGTGCGATCCTGGCGCTGCCAGCCTATCGCGAGTGGCTTGCCGCCGCGCTGGTCGAGCCCTGGATCGTAACGCAGGACGAGGTCGACGAACCCGCCCTCGTCGATCTCCGCCACAGCTGATCATTCCATCCTCTTTCGCTCCAACCCGCCTCACAGGTCGTCATGTCGAAGCCCGCCACTCACTACCCGAACGCCCCGAAGTCCCAGCCGGTCGCGCGCCACACCCTGGCGGTGATCGTCGACAACGAACCGGGCGTTCTTGCCCGCATCGCCGGGCTGTTCTCGGGCCGCGGTTACAATATCGAGAGCCTCACCGTCTCCGAGACCGAGCATGAGAAGCATCTCTCGCGCATTACGGTGGTGACCTCCGGCACGGCCAGCGTCATCGACCAGATCAAGGCGCATCTAGACCGCCTCGTTCCCGTGCATCGGGTCGTCGACCTGACCGAGCAGGGCGAAGCCGTCGAGCGTGAGCTCGCGCTGGTCAAGGTCGTCGGCAAGGGCGATCATCGCGTCGAGGCGATGCGCCTCGCCTCGGCCTTCGGCGCGCGCGTGCTCGATGCCTCGCTGACTTCCTTCGTCTTCGAACTGACCGGTGCGACCGAGGAGATCGAGCGTTTCATCAAGACGATGACGGCGGTCGGCCTGACCGAGGTTTCGCGCACCGGCATCGCCGCGATGAGCCGCGGCCCGGACTCGATGTGACCACCGGCACCTGCCGGTGACGCGCCGCTACGAGATCGCTATCACCGGCTGCGGGCCGGCGGGCCTCGCGGCTGCCTTGCTGCTGGAGCGCGCCGGGCACCGCGTCACGCTGGTCGAGCGCTTCGCGACGCCGCAGCCGCTCGGTTCCGGCCTGATCCTTCAGCCGACCGGGCTTGCCGTATTGCGCGAGCTCGGCCTTGCCGAGGCGCTGATCGCGCGTGGCAGCAGGCTCGACCGGCTCTATGGGCTCGGCGCGGCCACGGGCTCCGTCGTGCTCGACGTGCGTTATGCGGCGCTCGGGCTCGACGCCTTCGGTCTCGGCATTCATCGCGGCAGCCTGTTCGAGGCGCTGTTCGCGGCGGGGGTGGTGGCACGCGGCATCGCTGTCGAGACCGGCTGCGAGGTCACTGATGTGGAGACCGGCGCAGGCAACGTCTCGCTCCTCCTTGAGAATGGCCGGAAGCTCGGGCCCTTCGATCTCGTCATCGATGCCACGGGCGCGCGCTCGCCCTTGATCGGCCGGGCCTTTAGGCCGGTGCGGCAGCGCCCGCTGGCCTATGGCGCGGTCTGGGCCAATGCGCCACTGGCGGAGGGTTTCGATCCGCATGCGCTGGAGCAGCGCTATCACTGGGCGAGCGTGATGGTCGGTGTGCTGCCGATCGGGCGACGGACGGATGACGAGAGGCTGCTCGCCTCCTTCTTCTGGAGCCTGAAACCGGCCGAGCATGCGCAATGGCAGGCGCGCGGCCTCGAAGCCTGGAAGGCCGATGTGCTCCGTCACTGGCCGCAGACGGCGCCGATGCTGGAGAGCATCACGTCGCCCGAGCAATTGCTGCTGGCTTCTTACCGGCATCACACCTTGCCAGTGCCGGCCGGGCGCGGGCTCGCCTTCATCGGCGATGCCGCGCACTCCACCAGCCCGCAGCTCGGGCAGGGCGCCAATATGGGCTTGCTCGATGCCTATGCGCTGGCCATGGCGGTGAACGAGGCTGCGGATATCGCCGGGGCATTGGAGCGCTATGCGGCGCGGCGGCGCTTCCATGTCCAGCTCTATCAGGCGGCGAGCCGCCTGTTTACGCCGTTCTACCAGTCCGACAGCCGCCTGCTGCCTTTCCTGCGTGATCGGCTCGTGCCGCCGCTGGCGCGCCTGCCGGGCATCGACCGGCAGCTGGCCCTGCTCGTCGCGGGGCTGTATGGCGATCCCTTGCGGGCCCTGAAGCTGGGGCCGACCTTCCCGGCGAACCCAGATCTTGCGAGCGTAAGGGCATGACGACACAGAGCCTCGAACATATCGCGCTGTTCCTCGGCATTGCCGGTTTGGCCTGTTTCGCCTGGCCGATCATGATGCGGCTTTCCGGCAAGGGGCAGGTCGAGCCGCTCGGCAGCGGCAAGAGCCTGCGCTCGCCCTTGTGGTGGGCGGGCTTCCTTTTGACGATCGCGGCGATCTTCCTGCAGCGCATCGCCAGCCAGCAGGACGGGGGCGGCTGAGCGGCCGCCTGAACCATGCCATCTTGCCTCGCGGGGCATCGACGCGCATGACTGGGTGAGGAGGGCGGCCGATGTCGATCCAGCTCGAAGTCCGCAGCTATCGCGGTGGCGATCGGCATCATCACGATTTCAGCCAGATCCTGCTGCCGATGCAGGGCGCCATGCGGCTGGATGTCGAGGGGCGCCGGGGTGTCGTCTCCCATAACTGCGTCGCCCTGATCCCCCGGCATTGCGAGCACGGCTTCGAGCCGAGCAGCGATTGCAGCATGTTCATCCTCGATGTCGACATGGCGGGCCTGGGCAGCGAGGCGCAGCCGGCATTGCTCGGCAGTGCGGAGCCTTCGCTCGTGCCGATCGCGCCCTGGCTGTGGCGCATGTTCCGCCAGCTCGGCGCCGAGGTCGAAACCGGGGCCTGCCCGAGCGGGGCCGCCGCGCGCATGGCGATGACGGCGCTGCATCTGGTCGAACCGATTGAGCGGCCGCAGCCCTGGTCGCGCGCGGAACGGCGCGTGCTGGACGTTGCCGAGACGGGGCAGGGCACAGGCGTCGCCCAGATGGCCCGCATGGCCGGGCTCGGGCAGAGCCAGTTCCACGCCCTGTTCAGGGCGACCATGGGCCGCTCGCCCAAGCAATTGCAGCTCCAGCGCCTGTTCGAACGCGCCGCCGAGCGGCTGGCGACGACGGCCGCGCCTGTCTCGGAAATCGCCTATGATCTCGGCTACCAGAACGCAGCTTCCTTCAACCGGCAGTTCAAGCGCCGCTTCGGACTGACGCCGAGCGAGTTCCGCGCCGCGAACCGCGGGCCGGCAGGGGCCTGATCCCGGCATCGCAGTTTCGGTCAAGCCGTTCGGAGCTTCGCCTCATCACGGCCGTGCCGGCGTTGGCTAGCTTGAGCGCTCGCGATGACCGTCTGAGGAGCGCCCCGGCCATGAAGCTGACCGATTTCAAAGTCCTGACATTCGATTGCTACGGCACCCTGATCGACTGGGAGACCGGCATCTGGAACGCCTTGCAGCCGTTGCTCAGCGCCGGCGGGATCGCGCTGGAGCGCGAGGATGCGCTCGCCCGTTTCGCCCGCTACGAGACCGAGCAGGAGGAGGCGACGCCCTCCCTGCGCTATCCGACGCTGCTCGCCGCGGTGCATGCCCGCTTCGCCCGGGATCTCGGCGTGCGCATCCACGCCGATCTCAACGAGCGCTTCGGCGCATCGGTGGCGGACTGGCCGGCCTTTCCCGATTCAGCCGAGGCGCTCGCCTATCTCAAGCGGCACTACAAGCTCGTGATCCTCTCCAATGTCGACCGCCAGAGCTTCGCCGCCAGCAACCGCAAGCTCGGCGTGACCTTCGACGGCATCTACACGGCCGAGGATATCGGCTCCTATAAGCCCGACCCGCGCAACTTCGCCTTCCTGCTGGAGCATCTCGCGGCCGATTTGGGGCTCGCCGCGCCTGAGGTGCTGCATACCGCGCAGAGCCTGTTCCACGACCATGTGCCGGCGCAGAAGGCCGGGCTGGCGCGGGCCTGGATCGATCGCCGCTTCGACAAGGCGGGCAGCGGCGCGACGCAGGTGCCGGAGAAGCGGCCGAGCGTAGATTTCCACTTCAAGAGCCTCGCCGACATGGCGCAGGCGCATCGGGAGGCGACGGCCTGACGGCCGTCGCGATCTTTCAGCCGCTGAACCCGCCTTCGTCGAGGAAGGCCTGTTCCTGCGCCGTGGTCTCGCGGCCGAGCACGGGATTGCGGTGCGGGAAGCGGCCGAAATCGCGAATGATGTCGCGGTGGATCTCGGCATATTTCACGCCGTCGGCATCGTCCGCGGCGGCGCAGAGTTCGATGCAGCGCTCCTGATCGGCGAGCCCTTCCGAGTGCATGAACGGCATGTAGAAGAAGCGCTTCTCCGGCGGCTGGTAGGTCTCGTCGAACCCCTTGGCGATCGCGCGTTCGGCGATCTCCACCGCTTGCGCGTCGGTCGCGAAGGCGCGCGGGCTGCCGCGGAACATGTTGCGCGGGAACTGGTCGAGCAGGATCAGCAGCGCGTAGACGCCTTCCGGCGTGTCATCCCAGGCGGCGAGTTGCCCCGCTGCAGCGGCCTCATGGACGGGCAGGAAGCGCCCGGTGATCTCGGCATCGAAGGCCTCGTCCTTGGCGAACCATTTTGCGGGGCCGGCCTCGCGCCAGAAGCTGACGACGGCATTGGCGCTGGGCAGGGTCATGAATGGCTCCGTTCCTCGAAATCCGATGACCCAGAGATAATTCTTCTTCGGTGATCCGCCAGTCGCGAATAACGCTTGCGGGCCGCCCGTCGCTGCGATAGATGCCTGAACCGTAACGTACGGTACTGGATTTCGTCCACCCATGACGCAAGGCTCCGCAGAGACGCAAGGCGAGGCGCTGACAGCGCGCCAGCAGGCCGTGCTCGATGCCGTGTTGAGCCTGATGGTCGAAAAGGGCAGCGGGCTGACGATGACCGCGGTGGCGCGGCGCGCGAGCTGCTCCAAGGAAACGCTCTACAAGTGGTTCGGGGATCGCGACGGGCTCCTGACCGCGACCGTGCAGTGGCAGGCCTCGAAGGTGAGGGCGGGCAATTTCGACCGGCAGAATCTCGATGCCGGTGCGCTGCGCGAGAGCCTGAAGGGCTTCGCCGCGAACTGGCTCGAGGTGATTTCCTCGCCGACCTCGATCGCGCTGAACCGCATCGGCATCAGCCAGGCGGCCTCGCGCGACGGCAATCTCGGCTCGATCGTGCTGGCCAATGGCCGCTTCGCCATCGGCGAGCGCCTCAAGCCCGTGCTCGATGCCGGGCGGGAAGCTGGCCTGCTCGCCTTTGACGATACCGAGACGGCCTTCCGCACCTTCTTCGGCCTCGCCGGCCGCGATGTCCAGATTCGGCTCCTGCTCGGCGATACGCTGACGCTGAGCCGGGCCGAGATCGCCGCTGATGCCGAGCGGGCGACCGAGCAGTTTCTCACCCTCTACGGTGCGGGGCGACACGCCTCGAACCGGGACAAGACCAACGCGTGACAAAGGAGACACCCATGCGCGTTTATTACGATCGTGATGCCGACATCAACCTGATCAAGGGCAAGAAGGTCTGCATCGTCGGCTACGGCTCGCAGGGCCATGCCCACGCGCTCAACCTGCGCGATTCCGGCGTCAAGGAGATCATCATCGCGCTGAAGGCCGGCTCGGCCACGCGCAAGAAGGCCGAAGAGGCCGGCTTCAAGGTCATGACCCCGTCGGAGGCCGCCAAGGTCTCGGACATCATGATGATGCTGACCCCGGACGAGCTGCAGGGCGACATCTATCGCGACGAGCTGCATGCCAACATGAAGGAAGGCGCCGCGCTGCTCTTCGCGCACGGCCTCAACGTTCATTTCAACCTGATCGAGCCGCGCAAGGACCTCGACGTGCTGATGGTCGCCCCGAAGGGCCCCGGCCACACCGTCCGCTCCGAGTATCAGCGCGGCGGCGGCGTGCCGACCCTGATCGCGATCCACCAGGACGCGACCGGCAACGCCCATGACCTCGGCCTGTCCTACGCCTCGGCCAATGGCGGCGGCCGCGCCGGCATCATCGAGACCACCTTCAAGGAAGAGTGCGAGACCGATCTCTTCGGCGAGCAGGTCGTGCTCTGCGGCGGTCTGGTCGAGCTGATCAAGGCCGGTTACGAGACGCTGACCGAGGCCGGCTACGCTCCCGAAATGGCCTATTTCGAGTGCCTCCACGAGGTGAAGCTGATCGTGGACCTGATCTACGAAGGCGGCATCGCCAACATGAACTACTCGATCTCGAACACCGCCGAGTACGGTGAGTACGTCACCGGCCCGCGGATCATCACGGCCGAGACCAAGGCTGAGATGAAGCGCGTCCTCACCGACATCCAGTCGGGCAAGTTCACCCGCGACTGGATGCTCGAGAACAAGGTCAACCAGACCTCGTTCAAGGCGACCCGCGCCCGCTACGCCGCTCACCCGATTGAGGAAGTCGGCGCCAAGCTCCGCGACATGATGCCGTGGATCAAGGCCAAGGCCCTGGTCGACAAGACCAAGAACTGAGCTGGTACAGGCTTGCCCGGCGATGGTCGGGTAGGCTTCCCAGATCGATTCAAGAGGTTCCGGATTTGATTCCGGATCGTCTTGCAATCGACTGATCCGATTGGATTTTCTGTTGGCGGGCGGTGGCCGAGAGGTTGCCGCCCGCTTTCGTTTTGGCTCTGGTTGGAACCCTCCGGGCGCCCCGGGCGTTTTCCTTGCGGTGCATGGCCGGAAAGGCCAGCGACAGACCAAGGGAGACGGTCATGACGGTCGATACGCGACCCAGAGTACCGGTTCAGGATCCCGAGCTTCTGCGTGGCGGCGATCCGATTCCGCCGATGCGGGCCGATGATCACAGCGACGCCGACCCGGCAGTGGAAACGCCGGTGGAGGCGCGGCAGGGCTTTCTCGACCGGCCGGTGCTGATGGTTCTGGTCGGAGGGCTCGTCATGGTGACGATCGCCTGGATCGTGATCGAGGCCACCATCTATTGAACGTGAGTTTTGCGAAGCCGTTCGTGTTTGCCCGCCATAGGGGAGGCCGTGATGGAACTCTTACGCATTCTTGAGACGCCGGTCGGTATCCGCGTCGTGATGGCGCTGTCGCTGGCGATGATGCTGGCGGTGATCCTCGGCCTAGCCTGAGACACCGCTCCGAAACATGAAACTGAAAGAAGCCTCCGGCGCCGGGCGCCGGAGGCTTTTTGCATGGGCCTGCCGATCAGAAGGTGATCTTGTCCTTGATGTCGGCCTCGACATTGGACGGCAGGGTGCCGCGTTTCACGAGGTCGGCGAAATCCTTGAACTTCGCCTTGCCGCGCTCCTCGATGATCTTCTTGGAGCGGGCCTCGCCAATGCCCTTGAGCGTGTCGAGCTCGGCGGCGGTCGCGGTGTTGATGTTGATCTTCTTGGCCTGGGCGGCTGCGGGCGTAGCGACGGCCGAGGTCGCGGGCTTCGCGGCGGGGGCGGCCTGCGCTGCCGGAGCAGCCGGCGCGGTCACGGGCGCGGCGGGCTTGGCCGGGGTAGCGGGAGCCGGCGTCGCGGTCTGGGCGAAGGCCTGGCCGCCCATGGCGGCAAGCGCGACGAGGGGGATGAGGAAACGAGACATCGTCATGACTGGGACCTCGTGGGTCGGCCCGGATCATCGCATCCGCCGGGGGCCGGGTCCCTCCGCCGGACGACGCTGGCGGCCTTGAGGCCGATCAGCGTGTCGCGCCGGGCTTCACCGTTGGGGTGTGCCGCGATGCGACGACGCGAATAGGCGCCTTTCGATTTGAACGCTCCCCGAATGCCGCGTTCACCGGGCAGTCAGCTTTCCGGCAGCCTCAGGCCAGGCCGCTTGCGCTGCTGACAATCACCGCCCCTCGACTGCCGTAAGGCTTTGCCTGTCGCGATGCGAAGCTCCGGAGAGGCGGCCATGGCGGATTTCTCGATCAGCAATTTGCTCGACACCAAGATCGCCGTCGTTCGGGATGTGGTCTGCTCCGGCGAATGCCGGCATCGCAGCGACGAGGAATGCACGCACAGGACCCATCTGGTCTTTCCGTATCGCGGCCTGTTCGTCCGCCATGTCGGCCGCGAGGATGTGGTCGCGGAGAGCAATCAGCTGCTGTGCTTCAACCCTTATGAGGGCTATCAGGTCAGCCATCCCGTGGCCGGAGGCGACGCCTGCCTCGATCTGCAGCTGGACGAAGCTGTCCTGCATGAATTGGTGCCGGCCGAATTGCTCCAGCGAGGCACGAACGCGCTCGCGATGCAGCGGCGACGCATCGATCCGCGGGCGCAGGCCCTCGTCGCGCTGCTGCGGCACAGCCTGCATCGTGGCGTGGCCGAAACGCTCGAGGCCGAGACGCTGGTCCTCACGCTGGTGCGGCGAGCGTTCGGCGAAAGGACTTCCCATGGCGTGCGCGGCTCCGCCGGGCGGCGCAAGCTCGTCGACCGTGCGAAGCTGGTGATCGCGAGCGACCTCGCCCAGCGCTGGACGCTTGCGGAGATCGCGGACGAGGTCGGCGTTTCGCCGGTCTACCTGACGCAGGTCTTCAGTCAGGTCGAGGGGATGCCGCTCTATCGCTATCAGTTGCGCCTGCGGCTCGGCCGCGCGCTCGATCTACTGGGCGCGTGCGACGACCTCACCCAGCTCGGGCTGGAACTGGGCTTTTCCAGCCACAGCCATTTCAGCGCCGCCTTCCGTCAGGCCTACGGCCGCAGCCCGGCGGAGTTCCAGCGATCGCTGCGTCTCCGCTGACATCAGCTGTCACAGGCCGCGAAAGATTCCGACAGCGGCTGTCAGTCCCCTGGTGTCTCCTCAGGTCATCACCTCTGACCAGGGAGACATAACATGATCAGCTTCATCATCGGGGCGGCCAAGCCTGCCTCCATCGCAATGCGGGCTCTCGGCCGGTTTGTCGGGGGCATCGAGAGCTGGCTGCGGTCTCGCCGCGACTACAGCAGGCTTTGCGAAATGAGCGAGCGCGACCTGCGCGATCTCGGCTTGCGCGGCAGCGACCTGCGCGATGCTTCGGCCGCTCCCTTTTTCGGCGACCCGACCGCGATCATTTCGCTGCGGGCCGAGGAGCGGCGCGGATTGGCGGGCGGCGAAGGTGTCGACGACATCCTGCGCGGCCTCAGCGCGGGCAGCCCGAGCCGCCCCGAGCGGATCGCTAAAGAATCCGACAGCGGCGCTTTTCGCGGCGTGGTCTGTCTCGGGGCGGCCGACTGACCGGCCCGGATCAAGGAGACCAAGCCATGAGCGGAACTTGTGCAGCCTGCGATTGCGAACTCGATGAGAACACGGTCCAGGTGACGATCGGCGGCAATACCGTCGAAGTCTGCTGCGACGACTGCGCCCAGGCGCTGCGCGAGGCCGAGGCGGCCTCGGCCCAGGGCAGCGCAGGCTGAGCGATCCAGCCGATGCCGGCCGTGTCATGCGGCCGGCATTTTTGTTTGTTGAAGCGACCCAATCCTCGGTGGTCGGTCAGCGCGCCAGGAATTCGCTGAAGCGGCCGACCGCGTAGAGCAGGCCGAACCCCCAGGCGAAGGAGGCCAGCCAGTTGGCGAGCTGGAAGGCCCAGAACGGCATCGCGACGATGCCGGCGACGATGGCGATGACGGCCCGCAGCGGGCCGAAGAAATGACCGATCAGGATGCTCGCGATGCCCCATTTCTCGAAGAAGGCATGGCCGCGGTCGAGCAATTGCGGATTGTTCCGGAACGGCCAGTATTCGTGGACGCGCGGCCCCAGATGGACGCCGGCGACATAGGACACCCAGAAGCCGCTGCCCGCGCCGAGCGAGGCCGCCAGCGCCAGCGGCACGAGATTGAGGCCCGAAGCTCCGGCGACGGCGCCGAAGGTGGTGAAGAACACGGTCGCCGGCACCAGCCACGAGAGAATCGCGACGCATTCGGCGAAGGCCACCGCGAAGACGATCGGGACCGCCCATTGCTGATGGGTCTGCATGAAGTCGACGAGCGCCTTCATGGCTTGTTCCAGTTCGGCCATGGCGTTCGGCTCGGCTCCAGCGGGGTCGGGTCGGTCTCGCCATATGGCCGTGTCGGCGAAACGATGCAAGCGACGGGCCGCCGCAGGGCGGGGCGTTGCCTTCCCCGGTCGATCGCCTATTAATTCCGGCAACGCGAAAAAAGCTGACGGCCGGGCGCGAAGCCCTGAGCCCGACGGGGAAACGGATTTCATGGAGTTGCAGGACAGTCCGCATGCGCATGCGGGCACGGGGGCGGTTTCGTCGGGCGATCCGGCGGTGGCGCTCGGCGGCATCGACATCACCTTCCATCTCGCCGATGGCGGCCGCTATCAGGCGGTGAAGGGCATCGACCTTAAGGTCCATCCCGGCGAGTTCGTCTCGATCGTCGGGCCGACCGGCTGCGGCAAGTCCACGCTGCTGAACGCTGCGGCCGGCCTGCTTGCCCCTTCGGCCGGCACGGTCGGCATTTTCGGCAAGCCGCTCTCGGGGCTCAACCGGCGCGCCGGCTATCTCTTCCAGCAGGACGCCTTGATGCCGTGGAAGACGGCGCTGGAGAACGTCAAGGTCGCGCTGGAGCCGATGGGCGTTCCCGAGCGCGAGGCCGACCAGCGGGCGCGCGAATGGCTCGGCCGCGTCGGCTTGCGCACCTTCGTCGACCGCTATCCGCACATGCTCTCGGGCGGGCAGCGCAAGCGCGTCAGCCTCGCGCAGATGCTGATCCGCAATCCCGAGATCCTGCTGATGGACGAGCCCTTCGGGCCGCTCGACGCGCAGACCCGGCAGATCATGGGCAATCTCCTGCTCGACCTCTGGTCGCGCGATCGCAAGGCGCTGATGTTCGTGACCCATGATCTGGAAGAGGCGATCGCGCTCTCCGATCGGGTCGTGGTCATGTCGGCCGGGCCGGCGGCAGGGATCGTCGCCGATTACAAGGTCGATCTGCCGCGCCCGCGCGACATCGCCGATATCCGGCTGGAGAAGGCCTTCCACGAGATCCATCGCGACATCTGGGCCTCGCTGCGCGTCGAGGTGCAGAAGGCCTACGCGATGGGCGAGGGGCGCGAGCTCGTCGGGGGAGACGCCTCATGAAGCGGGTGAAGCTGCTCTCGCTCCAGATCCTGGTGATGCTGGCCTTCCTGCTGGTCTGGCATGTCGTGACGACCACGAGTCTGTTCGGCGACGTCAAGACGATGCAGTTCTTCTTCTCGACGCCGGTCGCGGTGCTGACGCGCACTTTCAAGCAGCTGACCAGCGCCGATATCTACTGGCATCTCGGCATCACGCTGACCGAGACGGTGCTGGCCTTCGTGATCGGCTCGCTCGCCGGCATCCTGTTCGGCTTCGCCTTCGCCCGGCGCGAGCTGCTCTCGGCGGTGTTCGATCCCTATATCAAGGCGGCGAACGCGCTGCCGCGCGTCGTACTGGCGCCGATCTTCGCGCTCTGGTTCGGACTGGGCATCTGGTCGAAGGTGGCGCTCGGCTTCACGCTCGTCTTCTTCATCGTGTTCTTCAACGTCTACCAGGGCGTGCGCGAGGTCTCGCCGACGATCCTGGCCAATGCGCGCATGCTCGGCATGAACGAGCGCCAGCTCTTCAAGCATGTCTACTGGCCGTCGGCCCTGACCTGGATGTTCTCCTCGCTGCACACCTCCGTCGGTTTCGCGCTGGTCGGCGCGGTCGTCGGCGAATATCTCGGTTCCTCGGCCGGGCTCGGCTACAAGATCCACGAGGCCGAGAGCGTGTTCGACGTCACCGGCGTGTTCTCCGGCATGCTGATCCTGGCGATCTTCGTCATCGCGATCGACTCGCTGGTGACGCTGATCGAGAAGCGCCTGCTGGTCTGGCGCCCGGGGCAAAGTTCGACGACGACGACCTAACGTCATCTCCGCTTGCTAGCGGAGCCGGGCAGGCTCATGCTCCGCCTCGCGATCAAGCGTGGCGGGGGCGGGTCATGGAACTCGACGTCAATGACCGCATCATCGAATCTCCCACGTCGGCGGATGTCACCGCGGCGGTCGATGGCTGTCGCGGCGAGGCCGGCTGGTTCGTCAATCTCGCGGATGACGACGGGGATGTCGAAGCCTTCGCCAAGGGCAAGGGGCGGTTTCGACTGACCTATCACGACGGCGAGAACCGTTTCGAGGCCGCCGATACGGTCGATGCGGCGGCGCTCAAGGCCGTGCTCCTGGCCTATCTGCGCGGCGAGACAGGCTGGCGCGAGGAGCGTGCCTGGCAGCGCAAGGCGTCCGGCAAGCAGGCGGCCGAGGCGCGGGGCGAGCCGCCGGTCTGGGCGATCATCGCGGTCATCGCCTCGATCGCGCTCATTTTCGTCATCTCCGAATTGCCGGACAGCTGGAAGGAGAGCCTGCCTTTCGCCAACTCGACCTTCGGCGTCGTCGGGCTGATCTTCCTGCCGATGGCGGTGATGCTCATCGCGCTGATCGTCAACGGCTTCCTCAAGGTGCGGCAAGCGAAGGGCTGGGCGCAGGCGCAGGGGCGGATCACCCGCTCGCGTATGGCGAGCCGCAGCCCGCCTGCCGGCAGCAGCATCGGAACGACCGAGAATGTGCCGGATATCGCCTTCAGCTTCTCGGTGCGCGGGCGGAACTATCAGGGCACGCGCGTCAGCCTCGGCAATATCAGCGGCCCCTTCGCCGACGAGGCACTGAAGCGTTACCCGGTCGGGGCGATGGTGACGGTCTATTACGACCCCGCCGATCCCGACAGCAATGTGCTGGAGCGTGACGCGCCGAAGGGCATCGTGAAGGGCTGCGGCGGCGTGCTGGCATTCTTCGGGGTGATCGGCGCCGGCATCTACTGGGCTTTCGCGTTCGGGCCTGCCGTCCTGCGCTCGGTGGCGCCGGATGCGGATGTGACGGTGACGCTGTTCGCAGCGGGCATCGGTCTCGCGGCGCTGGTCTTCTTCCTGGCCTATCGGCGCCGCCTCAAGCGGGCCAATGCCTGGCCTGTTGTGCCGGGCGAAATCGTCGAGAGCCGGGTCGAGGAGCGCGGCTCGCTGGATTCCGGCCCGACGCGCCGGAGCTACGTGCCGATCGTCGAGTACCGCTACGAGGTGGCTGGCCAGAGCTATGCCAGCCGGCAGGTCGCGATCGGGCTGGTCGTGTCCGGCTCCCGGGCCATCGCGGACAGAGTGGTCGGGCGCTATCCGGCCGGGGCGAAGGTCGAGGTGCATTACGATCCCGCCAACCCCTCGGAAGCGGCGCTGGAGAACCCGACGCGCGCGAGCTGGGCCCTGCTGGGGATCGCCGCAGCCTGTTTCGCGGTCGCGCTCTACACCAGCCGCATCCTGCACTGAAGCTGCCGGACCATACGCAAGGCGGGGTTGGCGGCTCGCTGGCTACTCACTACAACTGCCTGCAAGAAGGCTTTCAAAACAAAGCATCCGCAGGGAAGGAACCCCGATGAACCGCAGACATCTGATGCTGGCGGCCGGCCTCGCGCTGGCGGCCCTGACCGCTCCGGCCTACGCCCAGAATGCCGAGAAGCCGAAGCTCACGCTCGGCGTCGGCGGCAAGCAATTGCTCTATTATCTCCCGCTCACGGTCGCGGAGAAGAAGGGCTACTTCAAGGAGCAGGGGCTGGACGTCGAGATCAACGATTTCGGTGGCGGCGCCAAGTCGCTGCAGGCGCTTGTGGGTGGTTCGGTCGATGTCGTGACCGGCGCCTACGAGCACACCATCCGCATGCAGGCGAAGGGCCAGGACATCCGCGCCGTGATCGAGCTCGGGCGCTTCCCGGCGATCACCATCGCCGTGCGCAAGGACCTCGCCGACAAGGTGAAGTCCGCCGCCGACTTCAAGGGCCTCAAGATCGGCGTCACGGCGCCGGGCTCCTCGACGGCGCTGACCGCGCAATACGCCATGGTCAAGGCGGGCCTCAAGGCGACGGATGCGGCGATCATCGGCGTCGGCGCCGGTGCCAGCGCGGTCGCGGCGATCAAGCAGAAGCAGGTCGACGTGATCTCGCATCTCGACCCCGTCACCTCGAAGCTCGAGGCCGATGGTGACATCGTCTCGGTGATCGACACCCGCACCGAGGCCGGCACTAAGGCCTTGTTCGGCGGCTCGAACCCGGCGGCGGTGCTCTATCTCAAGAACGACTTCGCCGAGAAGAACCCGGTCACGACCCAGAAACTCGTCAATGCGCTGATGAAGTCGCTGAAGTGGCTTGAGACGGCGAAGCCCGAGGATGTCGCCGCGCTGGTGCCGGAAGAGTACCTGCTCGGCGACAAGGACCTCTATATCCGCGCGGTCAAGAACTCGCAGGAGGCCTATTCGCGCACAGGCATCTCGACGGCCGATGCGATGAAGAGCATGTACGACTCGCTCAAGCTGCTCGACCCCGAGCTGACCAACTCGAATGTCGACCTGTCGAAGACCTTCATCGACAGCTTCGCCAAGAAGGCTGCCTCCGGCTCCTGATTGTGGGCGCGAACGCGGCGCCTGTCTTTTGACGTCGCGCCCGTTCTGCGTTCCGTGCATGCTGCGCCGATTCGCGCTGGGGGAACAACGTGAGCGGCGAGACAGCCTTTCTGGATGGCGGTGGCGATATGGCCGCTGCCATCCGCGACTATGACTGGAACACGACCTCGCTGGGGCCGATCGCCGGCTGGCCCGCGGCGCTGAAGATCGCCGTCGGCATGATGGTCAATTCGCGCTTTCCCAAATGCATCGTCTGGGGCGCGGACCTGATCACGATCCATAACGACGCCTTTCGCCCGATCCTCGGCGACAAGCCCTGCGCGCTCGGCCGCTCCTTCCGTGACGTCTGGGCCGAGGTCTGGGACGATATCGGGCCGCTCGTGCACAAGGCGCTGGCCGGCGAGGCGACCTTCATCGAGGATTTTCCGCTCACCATCGACCGCTACGGCCATCCGGAAGAGGTCTGGTTCACCTTCTGCTACAGCCCGATTCGCGACGAGAACGGCCGGGTTCTCGGCATGATCGACACGGTGATGGAAACCACCGGCAAGATGGAGGCGGAGCGCAACGGCCGCCTGCTCAATGCCGAGCTCGCCCACCGCATGAAGAACACGCTGGCGATGATCGCGGCGATCGCCAGCCAGACCTTCCGCTCGGCCGAGACGCTGGAAGAGGCGCAGTCGATCCTCAGCGACCGCATCGCGACGCTCGGCGAGGCCCACAGCATCCTGACCCGGTCAAGCTGGAGCAGCGCGCCGATCCGGGCCGTGATCGACGGGGCGCTGGCGCCGCATCGCTCGGATATCGGCACGATCCGCGTCGAGGGGCCGCCGCTGCAGCTCGCCGCCGACCAGGCGATGACGCTGGCGCTGGCTGCCAACGAGCTGGCGACCAATGCGGTGAAATACGGCGCGCTCTCGGTCGAGGCCGGCGAGGTTTCGGTGCGCTGGAGCGTCGGGCGGCCGCAGACCGAGGACGTCTTCCGCTTCGAGTGGATCGAGAGCGGCGGGCCGCCGGTGGTCAAGCCGCGGCGGCAGGGCTTCGGCTCGCGCCTGGTGGAGCGCGTCATGGCGCAGAAATTCCAGGGCGAGGTCGCGCTGGACTATCGGCCCGAGGGCCTGCGCTATGTCCTGACCACCACGATGGCCAATATCGCGCCGCGGGAATAGCGGCTCTGCGCGAGCGATGGATCGCTTCACCGCTTTCGATTTGCGCCCCGCGTGAGAGCCGCTAGGTTCGCGGTCCCACCGCGAACGGGGTATCGCTTCGGACCATGAACATTCTCTCGATCCAGTCCCATGTCGCCTATGGCCATGTGGGCAACGCCTCCGCGACCTTTCCGATGCAGCGGCTCGGTGTCGATGTCTGGCCGATCCATACGGTGCAGTTCTCGAACCATACGGGCTATGGCAGCTGGAAGGGCCGCGTCTTCGACGGCGGGATGATCGACGAGGTGATGGACGGGATCGCCGAGCGCGGCGTGCTGGCCAACTGCGATGGCGTGATCTCCGGCTATATGGGCTCGGCCGATATCGGCCATGCCATCCTCTCGGCGGTGGAGCGGGTGCGCGCCGCCAATCCGAAGGCGATCTACTGCTGCGATCCCGTCATCGGCGATGTTGGCCGCGGCGTCTTCGTGCGGCCGGGCATCCCGGAATTCATGCGCGAGCAGGCGGTGCCGGCCGCCGATATCGTGACGCCCAACCAGTTCGAGCTGGAGCTGCTGACCGATGTCGAGATCAAGACCATCGCCGATGCGCATCGCGCCGTGGAGGCCCTGCGCGACGCCGGCCCCAAGGTCGTGATGGTGACCTCGCTCGTCACCGAGGAGACTCCCGGCGACTCGATCGATTTGATGGCTGCGGACGCCAAGGGCAGCTGGCGGGTGCGCACGCCCAAGCTCGATGTCAGCGTCAACGGCGCGGGCGATGCGATCGCGGCCCTGTTTTTCACCCACTACCTGCGCGAGGAATCGGCGGCGGCTGCGCTGTCGAAGGCGGCGTCCTCGATCTACGGCCTGCTGAAGCGGACGAAGGAGGCGGGCTCGCGCGAGATCCTGACGGTGGCGGCGCAGGACGAGTTCGTCACGCCCTCGCAGGTCTTCGAGCCGGAAGCGATCTGAGCACTCAACGATGAAGCTGCGCGTCGGCACCTTCAATGTCGAAAACCTGCTGACGCGGCATCGTTTCGAGCCGGGCGGGCGCACCGAAACGGCGGCGGCGATGTCGCTGTTCCATTTCCCGCGCGCCGACGAGCGCGACGCCGTGGAGCGTTCTCTCGCGGTCGCGCTGGAAGACGACAAGCGCCAGATGACGGCGCTCGCCATCGCCGAGGCGCAGGCCGATCTCTGGATGCTGCAGGAGGTCGATTCGCTCGCCAGCCTGCAGGCCTTCTTCGCCAATTACGTTCACCGCATCGCCGACCACCGCTACGGCCATTTCACGCTGATCGACGGCAATGACCGGCGCAACATCGATATCGGCTTCGCGGCGCGGAAGGACCTGTTCGGGCAAGGGCAGGTCACCGTGCGTTCGCACAAGGACCTGACCTTCGCCGAAGCCGGCGTGCATGACCGCGAGCTCGCCATGCTTGGCATCGGGCCGCAGGCCAAGGTCTTCGCGCGCGATTGTCTGGAGGTGGAGCTGAGCTTTCAGGGGCGCCGCCTCAGCCTGTTCGGCTGCCATCTCAAGTCGATGAACAATGGCCGCGAGGATGGGCGCACCGCGACGCTGCCGGTGCGCCGGGCCGAGGCGCGCGCCGTGCGCTGGCTGGTCCAGCAGCGCTTCGGCGGCGGCTGGCGCGAGACCAACTGGATCGTGCTCGGCGATCTCAACGGCTATCGCTACGGGCTCGGGCCGCGCGCGGAAGTAGTCGACGAGGGCGCCAGCGGGATCGAGCCGCTGCTCGACGGTTTCGCCGTCGATCCGATGGACACGCTGCCGGTGCATGAGCGCTGGACGCATTTCCGGCGCTACTGGTCCGAGAGTCAGGAGAGGCTGGTCGACAGCCATATGCCGCTCGACCATATCCTGCTCTCGCCGGCGCTGGCGGCGGCGAATCCGCGGCCGGCCATGCAGATGATCCGGCGCGGCCTGCCTTATCGCGTGCCGCTCGACCCGCGCGAGCCGGACCGCTCGATGGCGACGCTCGCGACCTGCGCGAACCGCTATCCGCGCGCCGGCTGGGACCGGCCCAAGGCCTCCGACCATTGCCCGCTCACTATCGATCTCGACATTCCCGAAGGCTGATCAGATGAAACGCCGCTTCGTTACGCTCGACGTCTTCACTACGCGCCGCCATGCCGGCAATCCGCTGGCGGTGGTGCTCCAGTCGGAGGGTCTCGACACCGAGGCGATGCAGGCGATCGCCCGGGAGTTCAATCTGTCCGAGACGGTCTTCGTCGCGCCGCCGGAGAAGCCGGAGCATCGCGCCGCGATTCGCATCTTCACGCCCGGCGGCGAGCTGCCTTTCGCCGGCCATCCGACGGTCGGCACGGCGGTCTGGCTTGCGCTGACCGACGAGGCCGAGGGCAAGCCCGCCGATATGCTGGTGCTGGAGGAGAAGGTCGGGCCGGTCTCCTGCGCCGTCTCGATCAAGGGCAGCCATGCGGGGCAAGCGACCTTTACCTTGCCGCGCCTGCCGGAGCAGCTCGCGCAGCCGGTTGCGGATGCGCAGCTGGCGGAGGCGCTCGGGCTCGATCAGGCCGATCTCGGCTTCGATGCGCATCGACCGAGCGTGTTCTCGGCCGGCGTCGCCTATACGACCGTGCCTGTCGCCAGCCGCGAAGCGGTCGCCAGGGCGAAGGTCGCCGGTGCCTTCGAGCGGGTGATGGCCGCGACGCCGAACGGCAACGCCTTCGTCTATTGCCGCGAGACGGCCGAGGTCGGGCACCACTATCACGCCCGCATGTTCTGGCCGGGATCGGGGATCGTCGAGGACCCGGCGACGGGCTCGGCGGTCGCTGCCTTCGCCGGCGCGATCATGGCCTATGACAAGCCGGCGGATGGCGACCACCGCCTCGTCATCGAGCAGGGCTACGAGATGGGCCGGCCGTCGCAGATCGCGCTGGAATTGAGCGTGCGCGGCGGCGCATTGGTTTCCGCTCGGATCGGCGGTTCGGCTGTTGTCGTGAGCGAGGGCGTGCTGCTGTGAGCGATGGCGTGGAGAACAGCACCATCATCCGGCTGTCGCGGGTCGATGCCAGGGTCGAGCCTTACGATTGGGCTTTCGCACGCGAGAACGCCGCGCTGATCGCGGCGCATTGGGCGGAGATCAGCGCCGACAAGCCGGCGATGTTCAATGGCCGCGTCATGCTGCAGCATCGCGCCGCCATCCGCGACGGCGTGTTCGAGGCCGGCTATTTCGAGACCGACTACGCCGCCTTCATGACCTGGCGCGATGTCGGCCATCCCGGCCCGATCATCCGCAACGGCTTCGCCATGGCAGCGCTGAGGGCCAATGACGGCGCCTTTCTCTGCGGCAAGATGGGCGACCACACCGCCAATGCCGGCAAGGTCTATTTCGCCGCCGGCACGCCCGACCGCGACGATGCCCGCCCCGATGGCACGCTCGACCTCGCCGGCAGCGTCACGCGCGAGCTCGGTGAGGAGACCGGTTTGCGCGTCGAGGAGCTTCAGGTGGGGGGGGGCTGGACGGCGCTGATCGAGCAGGGCCGCATCGCTTTCATGCGCGAGGTCAGGATCGACCTGCCGGCTGAGGAGGCGCGCGCGCTGATGCTGGAGCGGATGAAGGACCTCGAAGAGGAGGAACTCTCCGACATCGTCATCGTGCGCGACCTGGCCGAGACCGAAAAGCACGACATGCCGCCCTTCATGCGCCGCTATCTCGCACATATCTTCGAGGCGGACCGATCCTGACCCTCGCGGTCATCCCGGACAAGCCGCGTCAGCGGCGCCGATCCGGGATCCATTCCTGAACCGTTCCGGAATGGATCCCGGGTCTTCGCTTCGCCGCGCCCGGGATGACACGTGCTTGTTTTGACTGACGCCGCAGTGCTGAAAGGCCGATAATCATGACCGCCTATCCCGAAGCCCTGCCGCTGCCGGCCGAAAACCCCTTCGCGACGCGCTGGGAGACGCCGTTCCGCCTGCCGCCTTTCGCGGCGATCAAGCCGGAGCATATCCGGCTGGCTTTCGATGCGGCACTGGCCAAGCACAAGGCCGAGATCGCAGCGATCGTGGCCGATAAGGCCGCGCCCGATTTCGCCAACACGATCGAGGCGCTGGAGCGAGCCGGGCGCGCGCTCAGCCGCGTCGGCGGGGTGTTCTATAATCTGACCGGCGCCGATACGAACGAGGCCTTGCAGGCGATCGAGCGCGAATTGTCGCCGATCACCTCGCGGCACTGGTCGGCGATCATGATGGACGAGGGGCTTTTCGCCCGCGTCGACGCCGTCAATGCCAAGCGGGATGCGCTCGGCCTGAACCCGGAGCAGGCGCGCCTGCTGGAGCGCAGCTACAAGGGCTTCATCCGCTCGGGCGCGAAGCTGAACGCAGAGGACAAGAAGCGCCTCGCCGCGATCAACGAGCGGCTGGCGGGGCTCGGCACGCAGTTCAGTCAGAACGTGCTGAAGGACGAATCCTCCTATGCGCTGTTCATCGAGGACGAAGCGGGTTTGGCCGGCCTGCCGGAATTCGTGAAGGCGGCGATGGCGCGCGCTGCCGCCGACCGCGGGAAGCCTGGCCAGCATGCGGTGACGCTGTCACGCTCGATCATCGAGCCTTTCCTGACCTTCTCGACCCGTCGCGACCTGCGCGAGGAGGCCTTCATCGCCTGGAGCAAGCGCGGCGAGAATGGCGGCGAGAGCGACAATCGCGCCATCGTCGCCGAGATGGTGAAGCTGCGTGCCGAGAAGGCAAAGCTCCTGGGCTATCCGACCTTCGCGCATTTCAAGCTCGACGACGCCATGGCGAAGACGCCGGAGCATGTGCGCGGGCTATTGGAACTGGTCTGGAAGCCGGCCAAGGCACGCGCGGCGCGCGAGGCCGCCGATCTCGCCGCGCTGGCTCAGAGCGAAGGCGAGAACGGCCCGATCCGCCCCTGGGACTGGCGCCACTACGCCGAGAAGGTCCGGCAGAAGACCTATGCGCTCGATGAGGCCGTGCTGAAGCAGTATCTGCAACTCGACCGCGTCCGGCAGGCGGCCTTCGACGTCGCCGGCAAGCTGTTCGGGCTGTCCTTCGCGGAGCGGCCGGAACTTCCCGGCTATCACCCGGACGTGCGCATCTTCGAGGTGACGGAGACCGCGAGCGGGCGCCATATCGGCCTGTTCGTCGGCGATTATTTCGCCCGTGCCTCGAAGCGTTCCGGCGCCTGGATGAGCGCCTTCCGCGGGCAGCGCAAGCTCGATGGCGAGACCCGGCCTATCATCGTCAACGTCTGCAATTTCGCGAAGCCGGCCGAGGGCAAGCCGGCGCTGCTCTCGCTCGACGATGCGCGCACGCTGTTCCACGAGTTCGGCCATGCGCTGCACGGGCTTCTCTCGGACGTGACCTATGGCTCGCTCGCCGGCACGTCGGTGGCGCGCGATTTCGTCGAACTGCCCTCGCAGCTCTACGAGCACTGGTTCCTGACCCGGGAGGTGATGCGCGAATACTGCCGCCATGCCGAGATCGGCGAGCCGATCCCCGAGGCACTGATCGAGAAGATCGAGAAGGCCCAGACCTTCAACCAGGGCTTCGCCACGGTGGAATACACCTCTTCGGCGCTGGTCGATCTGGCCTTCCATTCGCTGGAGGCGCCGGCAGAGGTCGATCCGCTCGCCTTCGAGGCGGCGGAATTGGCCCGTCTCGGCATGCCCGCCGAGATCACGATGCGGCACCGCACGCCGCATTTCACCCATGTCTTCTCGGGCGACGGCTATTCGGCCGGCTATTACAGCTATCTCTGGTCGGAAGTGATGGACGCCGACGCCTTCAACGCCTTCACCGAGACGGGCGATGTGTTTTCGCCGGCCGTCGCGGAAAAATTGAAGCGCTACATCTATGCGGCCGGCGACACGCGCGATGCGGCCGAGGCGTATACGCTGTTCCGCGGGCGGTTGCCCACGCCGGATGCCTTGCTGGAGAAGCGGGGGCTGGCGGCGTAATCGTCAGACTGCGTCATGGTCGGGCTTGTCCCGACCATCCACGTCTTCGTTGGTGCAGGGCTGTGTTCAAGACGTGGATGCTCGCCACAAGGGCGAGCATGACGACGGAGTGGGCTCAGCCCGGATAACCGAACTTGGCCTTGGTCGCGCGGATCTGGCCGGTCGCGCCGGCATCATTGCCGGCGGCGCAGGCCGAGCGGGCACGCGAAATCTCGCCGCTGACCCGGTCATGCACGCCCTTGGTGGTGTGGCCGGTCGCGAGGTCGTTGTCGATCACGGCCTGGAAGCGCTCGACTTCGCCGGAGCAGCCCGAACCCGAGGGCATGCGGAAGGTGTTCGGCGTGACGCCCGGCGCGGCCTGCGATGGTGGCGGGGCCGGAGGCGGGCCGCCGGAGGGCGTCTGGCAGGCGGAGAGCAGGAGCGCGGCGAAGGCCGGGACAAGGATGGTTGAGGCGCGCATCGGGAAGGCTCCGGCTGGTTTGCGCGGGAGCATGACCGATTCCTCCGACGCGGCAAAGCGGTCCGTCAGTCGCGCTCCGGCATGAAGAGCGCCACGAAGGTGAAGAGGGCGGCAGCGCCAGCGGCCAGCCAGATCGCATCGAGCCCGATGCGGCCATGCGCGACGGCGCCTGCGATCGCGCCGCTGAGCAGGCCGAGCCAGAGCACGAAATGGCGCAGGAAGGCGAGCTTCGGCCCGCCGAGCAGGGCGCCGGCGATGCGCTGGCCCATCTTCACCAGCGTGCCGGTCATATAGGTCAGGCCGATCGTGACCTCGCCGTCGCGCTGGAAGACGCTGTTCTCGGCGCCCATCGCCACGGCCAGCAGGCCGGCTCCGGCGATGCCGAGGCCGATCGAGTCGAGACCGGCCGAGAGCAGCAGGGCGAGGGTGACGAAGGCGAGCACGGCCGCCTTGCGCTGGCGCCCGGCGAAATGGCCGGCAAGCGAGCCGCCGACGACGCCGAGCACGAAGAGCCCGAGGATCATGGCGGCAAGCAGGATGCCGCCGGCATGCCGGCCGGCCAGCTCGATGGCGAAGCGGGTGGTGTTCCCGCTCATGAAGGAGACGAAGAAGCCGCCGAGGCTGAGGAAGCCGAGTGCGTCGACGAAACCCGCGAGGCCCGACAGGCAGAAGGCGAGCCCGATGACAGGCCGGTCATAGCGCATCATGGCGTGGCGCTCCGACATTCTGGCCAGCCCCCGATGGCGCGCGACCGCCGGCCGAATCGCGCTGCACCATCCTAATTCACAGGGGTCGTCTGTTCTTAATTCAAATCGGCATGCGACATATGCTTGCGCTTCGCCCCCGGCTTCGGTTACATCCTGTCCCGTCGATTTGAGGAACGCCCGTGGTTTCGACCGCCCGCCATGACCTGACGAAGGACTGCGCCGCTGCGCAGGTCGTCGGCATGCGCGCCTGCGCTCCGTTCTCGCTTCTTGGCCTTCTTCTCCTTAGCCGCCCCTGAGGGCCGGCCGGGCATGCTGCCTGGGCGCTCAGGGGACTGACGAGAACCGCCGACAGAAAACCCAGCGCCCGCCTTTTCCAGAATTCCGCGGCGCGCCGACACCCGGAAGCAGAACCATGACCAACCCGACCCAGACCGGCTCCGCAAAAGACCGCGTCCTGATCTTCGACACCACCTTGCGCGACGGCGAGCAGTGCCCCGGCGCTACCATGACCTTCGAGGAGAAGCTGGAGATCGCCGATGCGCTCGATGCGATGGGCGTCGACATCATCGAAGCCGGTTTTCCGATCGCCTCGGATGGCGATTTCGAGGCGGTATCCGAGATCGCCCGCCGCCTGAAGCGCGCGACCGTCGCGGGGCTGGCCCGCGCCACCAGCGCCGATATCGCCCGCGCCGGCGAGGCCGTGCGCCATGCGGTGAAGCCGCGCATCCACACCTTCGTCTCGACCTCGCCGATCCATCTGGAGCACCAGATGCGCAAGACGCAGGAGCAGGTGCTGGACATCATCACCGCGACCGTGACGCAGGCGCGCAATCTGGTCGAGGATGTCGAGTGGTCGGCGATGGACGCGACCCGCACCCCGATCGACTATCTCTGCCGCACGGTCGAGGCGGCGATCCGGGCCGGTGCGACCACGATCAACCTGCCCGATACCGTCGGTTACGCCACGCCGGATGAGTACCGCGCCATGTTCAAGGCGGTGCGCGAGCGCGTGCCGAACGCCGACAAGGCGATCTTCTCGGCACATTGCCATAACGACCTGGGCCTGGCCGTCGCCAATTCGCTGGCAGCGATCGAGGGCGGCGTCCGGCAGGTCGAGTGCACGGTCAACGGCATCGGCGAGCGCGCCGGCAATGCCGCGCTGGAAGAGATCGTGATGGCGCTGCGCGTGCGTGGCGACGTGTTGCCCTACGATACCGGCATCGACGCGACGCAGTTGATGCGCATCTCCAAGGCCGTCTCGACCGCCTGCTCCTTCCCGGTGCAGTACAACAAGGCGATCGTCGGCCGGAACGCCTTCGCGCATGAGAGCGGCATCCACCAGGACGGCATGCTGAAGAACAACACCACCTACGAGATCATGACGCCGGAATCGGTCGGCGTGACCAAGACCTCGCTGGTGATGGGCAAGCATTCCGGCCGCGCCGCCTTCCGCTCGAAGCTGAAGGAGATGGGCTACGAGCTGGGCGACAACCAGCTGGAGGACGCCTTCACCCGCTTCAAGGCGCTGGCCGACCGCAAGAAGCATGTCTACGACGAGGATATCGAGGCGCTGGTCGACGAGAACATCGCGACCGCCCATGACCGCATCAAGCTGGAATCGCTGACGGTGATCGCCGGCACGCGCGGCCCGCAGCGCGCCACCATGAAGCTCGATGTCGACGGCAAGCATGTCACCGAGGAGGTCGAGGGCAACGGGCCGATCGACGCGATCTTCAACGCGATCAAGGCCATCGTGCCGCATGAGGTGACGCTGGAGCTCTACGACGTCCATGCCGTGACCGAGGGCACGGATGCGCAGGCCGAGGTGACGGTGCGGCTCTCGCGCGACGGCTCGTCGGTGACCGGCCGCGGCGCCGATCCGGACACGCTGGTCGCCTCGACCAAGGCCTATCTCGCCGCGCTGAACAAGCTGATCGCGCGGGGCGGCCGCCTGCACGCGCAGGCGGCGGAGTAGGCGAGGGCAGCACCATCGCGGAAGCACCTTGGAACAAGGGTGTCATCCCGTGCGCGCTGCAGCGTGAAACGCTGCGGCGCAGCCACGGGACCGCGTGACAACTAGGGCGCGCTTCCTCACGGCTCCGCAAGGGCGCCTCTTCCTGAGAACGGTCCCGTGTCTGCGCAGCGGCATTCCATGCCGCAGCGCGCACGGGATGACAGCGCTCTCCCACACGCTGACCGCTACTGCGATTCCGGTGGATGACGCCGCGGCGATCTGGCGCCGGCTCGCTTTTTGCTTTCATCTGCGCTTCCGGTGCGGTCGCTCCCCCGGCGACCCTGGGGAGCGCGATGCCGATGGGCTATTTTCCGAACTGGACACTGAAAACCTCCGGCGCCGTGCTGCCGGATGAGCGGCTGCCGACCGGGCAGACCGTGATCGCCGGCCTGCAGCATGTCGTCGCCATGTTCGGCTCGACCGTGCTGGCGCCGGTGCTGATGGGCTTCGACCCGAATGTCGCGATCTTCTTTTCGGGTATCGCGACGCTGCTGTTCTTCGTGATCACGCGCGGGCAATTGCCGAGCTATCTCGGCTCCTCCTTCGCTTTCATCGGCGTCGTCATCGCCGCGACCGGCTATGCCGGCTCCGGCCCCAACCCGAATATCGGCGTGGCGCTCGGCGGCATCATCGCCTGCGGCGCGGTCTATGCCGTGATCGGCCTGATCGTGCAGGGCGTCGGCACGGCCTGGATCGAGAAGCTGCTGCCTCCGGTCGTCACGGGTGCCGTCGTCGCCGCGATCGGCCTCAACCTGACCTCCGTCGCGATCAGCATGATCTCGGCCAGCCCCTACACCAAGTGGATCGCGCTGTTCACGGTTGTCTCGGTCGCGCTCGTCGCGGTCTATGGGCGCGGCCTGCCGCAGCGCCTGCCGGTGCTGATCGGCGGGCTTGCCGCCTATGTCCTCTATGCGCTGACGGCGTCGAGCTTCGGTGCGCCGACGATCGATTTCGGCAAGATCGGCGCCGCTGCCTGGTTCGGCCTGCCGCAATTCGTGGCGCCGGTCTTCGACATGAAGGCGATCACGCTGATCGTGCCGGTCGCGATCATCCTCGTCGCGGAGAATCTCGGCCATATCAAAGGCATCTCGGTGATGACCGGGCGCAATTTCGACCATCTGATCGGCCGCGGCTTCTTCGCCGACGGTCTCGGCACCATGATCGCCGGCTCCGGCGGCGGCACGGGCGTCACCACCTACGCCGAGAACATGGGCGTGATGGCGGTGACGCGGGTCTATTCGACGCTGGTCTTCGTCGCGGCCGGCATCATCGCGCTGCTGCTCGGCTTCTCGCCGAAGTTCGGCGCGGTGATCGGCACGATCCCCGTCGCGGTGCTCGGCGGCCTCGCGGTCGTGGTTTTCGGCCTGATCGCCGCGACCGCCGGCCGGATCTGGGTCGAGAACAAGGTCGACTTCTCCGAGCCGAAGAATCTGATCACGGTGGCGACCGCGCTGATTCTCGGCGCCGGTGACCTGAAGCTGCCGATCTTCGGCTATGAGCTCGGCGGAATCGGTACCGCGACCTTCGGCGCGATCGTGCTCTATCACCTGCTGAACCGCCGTACGGCCTGATAATCCACAGCGCGGCGAAGCCTTTTTCGCCGCGTTTGAAAAAACTGTCACAGATGGGTGGACAGGGGGCGGGGCCTTTGCTACACGCCCCCTGCCTGACGCGGCCGACGCCGCTGACCGGCGACGCTTCGTGGCGTATGGGTGATTAGCTCAGTTGGTAGAGCAGCTGACTCTTAATCAGCGGGTCGTAGGTTCGAGCCCTACATCACCCACCACGACCTCACATTCCTGACATCGCTGAACAGGTCTTTCGCGGAAGCGGCGGCTTAATGCCGTTGCCGGCTTGAGGCGTGCTATCGTCCGCCTGGAACGGCGTTGGAGCGAGCGGCATCGTGGACGAACTCGAACTGGTGCTCCGGCTTCTGGCTGGCCTCGTGGCTGGCGTGGCCGTCGGCTGGCAGCGGACGCTCCAGCGCAAGAGCGCCGGCCTCAGGACCTTCGGGCTGGTCGGGCTCGGCACGGCTGCCGCCGCGAGCCTGTTCAGCGAGACCCTGCATCCCGATGCGGCGAGCCGCGTCGTGCAGGGTGTATTGACCGGTGTCGGCTTTTTGGGTGCGGGCCTGATCATCCGCCGTGATGGCGACCTCGTGCCCCATGGCCTGACGACGGCGGCGGCGATCTGGGTGACGGCTGCGCTGGGTTGTTCGGCGGGCCTGGGCAAATGGCCGGTGACGCTGGCGGCCACGGTTCTGGCGCTTGTCCTGCTATTTCTCGATCATTCGCTGGAAGGCTGGTTGCAGCGCCGCCATCCGCTGCCGGGCGACGAAGGCTCGTCCCGACCGCCGGACTGAGCAGCGGTGCTTCCCTAAGTGGAGAGGGAGCCTTTCTATGGCTCGGGCGTTCCTGTCCGAAAGGACAGGTTTCGCATGATGCAATTGGATCAAGGCCTTGTGGCCGCTCCCGGCAACACGCCGGCTATTCCTAATCCGCCGCCCGAGGCGCCGCCGCTGACGCCGGGCGAGGTTCCGCCGGCCCCACCGGTCGAATCACCGCCGGATGCCGAGCCTCAGGGCATTCCGACCGAGCCGCCGCCGGAACTGCCGCCGAACGCGCCGCCGGAGGCTCCCCCGGCGACGCCGATCGACCTGCCGCCGGGACGCGATCCGCGCCAGCCGCAGGAATAGCCCGGATCAGACCTTGGGCGCGTTGCCGGCGCCGATATCCCAATAGAGCCCGGCCATGGCGACAAGGCCCTCGCGGGCGATGGCCGCCGGCAGGTGCTCGTCCGGCGCGTGCTGCGAGCAGCCCGGATAGGAATGCGGTACCCAGATCGTGCGCAGCTTCAGAATCTCCGCGAAGATGTCGTTCGGCAGCGAGCCGCCGAGATTGGGCAGCAGTGCCGGCTTCTTGCCGGTGCTCTCAGCGATCGAATCGATGGTGAAGCGGACCCAGGCATCGTCGGGGTCGAGCCGCGTCGCGCCGAAGCGCTCGGTGCCGGGCATGACGATCTCGACCATGTCGAAGCCGTGGCGGTCGAGATGACGGCGCAGCGCCGGGGCGACATCGCGCGGATCGATGCCGACGACGAAACGCAGCGCCACGCGCGCCCAGGCGCTGGGCGGCACGGCGTTGACGGGCGTCTCGGGCACGCCGGACTTCATCGCGAGAACGTCGAAAGAGCACCAGCCGAAAACCTGCTCGGCCGGGGAAAGGCCGGGCTCGCCCCAGTTCGGATCGATGGTCGGGCCGTCCGGGCCGCCGTCGATCTCGCAATCGGCGAGCGCGCGGCGCACGCCGTCGGGCAATTCCTTCGGCACCCATTCATGGATGCGGATCTGGCCGGTGGGCGAGGTGATCGAGGCGATGGCATGGGCAAGCTGGATCGCCGGATCGGAGAGGATGCCGCCCCAGTTGCCGGAATGATGGCCGCCGTCGCGTGCCGTGATCTGCAGGTCGAAGGTGATGACGCCGCGCGCGCCCAAAAAGACGGTGGGGCGCTCGGCATTGAGGCGCGGGCCGTCCGAGGCGATCAGGATATCGGCCTTGAGCAGTTCGGCCTCGTCCTCGCAGAGCTCGCGCAGGCCCGGCGAGCCGGATTCCTCGCCCATCTCGATCAGGTACTTGGCGTTGAAGCCGAGCTTGCCGCGCGTCTCCAGCACGGCGCGCAGGCCGTTGATGTTGATGAGGTGCTGGCCCTTGTTGTCGACGACGCCGCGGCCATACCAGCGGCCGTCCCGCTCGACGAGCTTCCAGGGCGAGAGGCCCTCGCTCCATTGCGCATCGAGGCCGCGGATCACGTCGCCATGGCCGTAGCCGATGATGGTCGGCAGGGCGGGGTCCTCGATGCGCTCGGCATAAAGAAAGGGGCCGCGCGCCTTGGCATGGGTCAGGATGCGGCAGGTGAAGCCGAGCGATTCGAGCAGCGGCTGCATCTCCTTATCGAGATACTCGCCGAGCACGGGGGCACGGTCGGGATTCTGGCTTTCGGTGGGGATCGCGACGAGCCGGCCGAGATCGTCCTTCATCCGGCCTGAGTCGAAATAATCCTGGGCTTTCGCGATCGCCTGCGCGCGGGTCATGGTCTTGTGGTCTCCCCATTCGGTGGCCGGCACAGTGCCGGTGGACGTGGAGATGCGCCAGTGCCAAGAGAGCCGGACGCGCCATGCCTGCCGGGCAGGGCGGGCCGCCGCGCAGACCGACAAGGCATGTCCAACCGCATGACGATGATCCCGCATCCGCATCAGCTCGTTGCGCGCGATGCCATCCTGGCGGCGCGGGGGAAGGGTGCGGCCGGCTTCCTGCTGGGGGACCTGACCGGCCTCGGCAAGACGTTGTCGGCCTGGCTCGCCCTATCCGCGATGCCGGAAGAGGAGGTGCTGGTGATCTGCCCGAAAGGGGCGATCCCGCAATGGCGGCGCACCATGGCCTTGTCCGGCTTGCCGGCGAAGCGCGTGACACTGATGAATTTCGAGAAGACCAAATCGCTGCTCGCGCCTGTCGCCGACAGCAAGAAGCGCTCGACGCGGGCGAAGAACAACGAGATCGCCAAGCATGGCCGGCCGAAACGCGTCTGGCCGCTCGTCGTGATCGACGAGGCGCATCGTATCCGCAATCCCAACTCGCAGCAGGGGCTGGTCTGCCGGCAGATGGCCGAGGCCGCCGATTTCACGATCTATATGAGCGCGACGGCCGGCCAGTCACCGCATGAACTGTCCTATCTCGCGGGGCTGCTGGCCAAGGCGGCAGGCATGCCCTCGGCCGATCTCGACGGCTTCCGGGTGCTGATGAAGCGGCTGAAGATCGGCAGGGCCAAGGGGCGCTGGAAGAACTGGAGCTGGGAGCCGAACGAGGCCGACCGCAAGGTGATGGCCGACCTGCTCTATCGCGGTGCCAACGCGATAGGCCTGCGCCGCCGGCCGGAGGAGATCGCGGGTTGGCCGGAGGTGCAGCGCGAGCTCGCGCCAGTCGCGCTCGATACGGCCGCGCGCAAGCTCTACGACGCGACCTGGCGCGAGTTCCGGAGGGAGCTTGGGCTTGCTGGCGGCTCGACCCGCAAGCCGCAGGGCTGGGCTGCCGATTTGCGCTTCCGCCAGAAAGCCAGTTTGCTGCGCATCCCCGGCACGGCGGATTTCTGCGAGGATTTGCTGGGCAATGACGAGCAGATCGCGATCTCCGTCGCCTTCCTCGAAACCAGCGCGATGCTCGCCGAGACGCTGCGCGGGCGCGGCTGGCGCACTGCCGAGATCAATGGCGAGCGCTCGGGCCTGCAGAACGAGGAAACGCGCATCGCCTTCCAGACCGGACAGCTCGACGCGGTGATCTTCACCGTCACCGAGTCGATCTCCCTGCACCGTGGCGAGATGCCGGGCGGCGAGCGCGAACGGGCGCTCGTGATCCACGACATGCGCCACAGCGCGATCCAGCTACAGCAGATCGAAGGCCGCTGCCATCGCGACGGCCAGCACGCGACGATCTTCTACGCTTATGCCGAGGAAACGGTGGAGGAGGCGATCGCCGGCACGGTGATCCAGCGCATGGCGGCGATGGAAGGGCTCGCCGGCGACGATACGCGGATGCTGGAGGCGATCGCCGGGATCGTCGAGGGGCGCGCCGCGGCGTAACGCTCAGTTGCGGGCGCGCTCGCCCAGTTCCTTGGCGCCCTCGACCGACGAGCCGGTCAGCCGGACGATGCTGTTCCAGGCATCGCGCGTATAGGCGCCCTGATGGACGATGGCGTCATAGCCGACGACAAGCACGATGATGATCAGAAACAGCCGGAACACGAGGTCTCTCCTTGTAGCCCGTCATCAACGTCGCTGCCCCGGCAGGGTTCCGCCGCCTCCTTCGGGGTTGAAAACAGCGGCCGCACAGCAGTTCTCTCTTGTAAAAGGGTCTCATTCCGAGATTATGACCTAGGGGAAGAAAGCGATCTGGGGATCAGGATGAAGATCATCGCTTCCGTTATTGCTGCTTTTCTCGGCTTCAGTTCGCTGGCGGGTGCTGCATCGGCGATGGAGATCAAGGGCACCACCGTCATTCTCATCCATGGCAAGGCCGGCGGGCAGGGGCCGTTGCAGCCGCTTGCGGCCGCGCTCAAGGCGGAGGGGGCGAGCGTGGTGCTGCCGCGCATGTCCTGGGTGTCGGGCTATCGCACTTATGAGCAGACCTTGGGTGAGGTGCGGGCCGCCGTGCAGCGCGCGCGGGCGGGCGGCGCCGCGCGGGTCGTGCTGATGGGGCACAGCCTCGGCGCCAATATATCGATGGGTTATGCCGCGCGGGTCGGCGGCGTCGCGGCCGTGGTTGCGCTGGCGCCGGGGCATCGGCCGGATTTCATCGCGTCGCAGACGCAGGACAGCGTTGCCCAGGCCAAGGCGATGGTCGCGGCCGGTCGGGGGCAGGAGAAGGCGCAGTTCCTCGACTTCAACCAGGGCCGGACCTTTCCGGTGACGACCACGGCTGCGGCCTATGTCAGCTTCTTCGACCCGTCCGGTCCTGCCGCCAGCGCCGCGCAGGGAAGCGGCGTGGGCGGGCCGGTGCTCTGGGTGATCGGGACGGGTGACCGGGCCGCGATGAACGACCGCGCGCCCTATTCACGGGGGACGCGCATCGAGGTCTCGGCCGGCCATCAGGACACGCCGCGCGTCGCCGTGCGCCAGGTCATCGACTGGCTCAAGGCGCAGTAGCGCCACGCGATCCGGCGGGTTTCAGTCCGCCGGCAGCAATTCCTTCAGCCGGAACAGGGCGATCTTCTCGACCTCGGCCAGCGCCGTCGCGGATTCCTGCTCGGGCGTGTTCTTCAAGCGCGCGTCGAAGGCGGCGAGGATATGCGCCTTGGTCGCGCCCTTCACCGCCATGATGAAGGGGATGCCGAAGCGGGCCTTGTAGGCCTCGTTCAGCGCCGTGAAGCGAACACGCTCGTCGCTGGTGAGGCGGTCGAGCCCGGCGCCGGCCTGTTCCTGCGTCGATTCCGGTGTCAGCTCGCCTGCCGCCGCGAGCTTGCCGGCAAGGTCGGGATGGGCAGTGAGCAGGGATTTCTGCTGCTCCGGCGTACCCTTGCGCATGGCGGCGACCATCGCGGTGTGCAGGCTTTCCGCCGTGTCATGGTCCGCGCCGATGCCGGCATAGTGGGCGGCCTCGGCGATCCAGGGCGAATGCTCCCAGACGCGGCCGAAGATTTCAGTGAAGAGCGCCTTCGGCAGCTTCGAGGGCACATAGCCGCCCTGGGGCGGTTGCGTCCTGACCCAGTGCCGGGCGATGTCGAGCCTTGTCGCAACCCAGACCCGGTCGTGGCTCTGCACATAGTCGAGGAAGCGGGCGAGCGCGGCGGCGCGGCCGGGCCGGCCGACAAGGCGGCAATGCAGGCCGATCGACATCATCTTCGGCGCGCTCTCGCCCTCCGCATAGAGCGTGTCGAACGAGTCCTTGAGATAGGTGAAGAACTGCTCGCCGGTGTTGAAGCCCTGCGGCGTGGCGAAGCGCATGTCGTTGGCGTCGAGCGTGTAGGGCACGGCGAGCTGCGGACCCTTCGGTCCGTTCAGCCAATAAGGCAGTTCGTCGGCATAGACGTCGGCCGTGTAGAGGAAGCCGCCTTCCTCCATCGTTAGCGGAATGGTGTTCTCGGAGGTGCGGCCCTGGTAGCAGCCGAGCGGTCTCTCGCCGGCAAGCTCGGTCTGGATGCGGATGGCCTCCAGAATGTCGGCGCGCTCGCGCTCCTTCGGCGTGTCGCGATAGTCGATCCATTTCAGGCCGTGGGTCGCGATCTCCCAGCCGGCCTCCTGCATCGAGCCGACGATCTCGGGATAGCGCGCCAGCGCGCTGGCGACGGCGAAGACCGTGACCGGCATGTTCCGCTCGGTGAACATCCGCCAGAGCCGCCAGTAGCCGGCGCGGGAGCCGTATTCGTAGATCGACTCCATGTTCATGTGGCGCTGGCCCGGCCAGGGCGCGGCGCCGACGATCTCGGAGAGAAAGGCTTCCGAGGCCGCATCGCCATGGAGGATGCAGTTCTCGCCGCCTTCCTCGTAATTGACGACGAACTGGACGGCGATGCGCGCCTCGCCCGGCCAATGCGGGTGCGGAGCAGCGCGGCCATAGCCCTTCATGTCGCGCGGATAGGTCGGCTTGGTCATGGTCGTTCAGCTGCCGCGATAGGTGGAGTAGCTCCAGGGCGAGGCCAGGAGCGGGACATGATAGCGCCCCTCGGGCTCGGCGATGCCGAAGCGCACGGGGACGAGATCGAGGAAGGCGGGCTCGGGCAGGGCGGTGCCGAGGCCGCGGAAATAGGCGCCGATGGCGAAGGTCAGTTCATAGGTGCCGGGGACGAGCGTTCCCGAAAGCAGGGCCGAATCGGTGCGACCGTCGCTGTTGGTCACCGCCTCCGCCAGCCGCTGGCGCGAGCCGTCGGGGCCGAGCCGGTCGAGCGTCACCGCGATGCCGGCGCCGGGGCGGCCGTTCACCGTGTCGAGCACATGCGTCGAGAGATGTCCCATGCGGTCTCCTGAAGGCTCCGGCATCAGGCCTGGCCGGGTTCCGGGGAGTGTACGGCGCCGGTCGGGGCGGTGAATATTGGCTTTTGCGATAAGATCATGTTCCCGGATGTCAATCCGCAAGGCCGTTCCGGTGATTTCGGCGGCGGCGAAAGCAGGTTATTTTGATCGGGTCGGAGCCTCCGGCCCGGTTTCCCTCCAGCTCTCCCGGAGCGCAGCGCGATGCTCGAAGCCTATCTGATGGAATGGGGCGGCATGATGCTGCGCTGGCTCCATGTCATCACGGCGATCGCCTGGATCGGAGCCTCGTTCTTCTTCATCCATCTCGACGCCTCGCTGAAGCCGGCCGAGGACATCCCGCCCGGCACCGGTGGGCGCGCCTGGCAGGTCCATGGCGGCGGCTTCTACGAGATGCGGAAATACATGGTCGCCCCGGCGGTGATGCCGGCCGAGCTGACCTGGCATAAATGGCAGAGCTACTGGACCTGGATCTCCGGCTTCTTCCTGCTGGTCTGGGTCTATTACGCCCAGTCCGAGCTCTACCTGATCGATCCGGCGGTGATGCAGCTCTCGCCTTTCGCCGCGGGCGCGATCGGCATCGCGGCGCTGGTGATCGGCTGGCTGATCTACGACCTGATGTGCAAGTCGCCGCTCGGCAAGCACGATGTCCTGCTCGGCCTCGTCGGCTTCGGCTATGTCGTCGCGGCGAGCTGGGCCTTCGCCAACGTGTTCTCCGGGCGTGGTGCGCTGATCCATACTGGCGCGCTGATGGCGACGATCATGACCGCCAACGTCTTCTTCAACATCATGCCGGGTCAGCGGAAGGTGATCGCCGCGCTCACCGCCGGCGAGAAGCCCGATCCGAAATACGGCAAGGCCGCCAAGCAGCGCTCGACGCATAACAACTACATCACCCTGCCGGTGCTGTTCCTGATGCTGTCGAACCACTATCCGGTGACCTATGCCAATTCGAGCGTGATCCCGCTGCTGGTGGCGCTGGTGATCGTGGCCGGGGCGCTGATCCGGCATTTCTTCAATATCCGGCACGGCAACCACGCGAAGTCGCCCTGGTGGTGCTGGGCGGTAGCGATCCTGGCGCTGTGGCTCGCCTTCTGGGTGGCGATGTCGTCCTCGCCGGGCGGGCGCGAGCAGCTCGGCCTCAAGCCCCGCGATGCGGGCAAGCCCGTGCTGCTGGCGGGCATGAGCCTCCCGCCGACGGAGGTCTCGAACATCGTGACCGGGCGCTGCGCCATGTGCCATGCGCCGGAGCCGTCCTGGCCCGGCATCCAGATCGCGCCGAAGGGCGTGATGCTGCACGAACCCGAGCAGATCGCCATGCACGCCCGCGCCATCCGCACGCAGGCGGTGATGACCCATGCGATGCCGCCGAACAACCTCTCCGGCATGACGCCGGCCGAGCGGAAGGCACTGGCGGGCTGGCTCGCGGCGGCGGCGCGATAAATCCAACCGGCCGTCGTTCGATCTGCTGGGAAACGCGGGGTCATCCCGGGCTTGACCCGGGATCCATTCCGGAGCGCTTCCGAAGAAGGTTCAGGCATGGATCCCGGATCTCCGCTTCGCTGCGTCCGCGATGACCTGGGTCCTTCGTAACTGTGCGGTGAGCATCGATACACGCTGTAACCCCGTCCTTCGCGCATCCGATTTCCGCATTCTTCAGACTGTCATCAGCCTCGTTCACGGAGGCGTGATCACGTTCAGATTCGGTTCAGGTACGCAGCGCCATGGTCCGGCCCACTGACAGGGCTGGAGACAGGATCCCAGAACGGGACCGTTCGTGCCGAGGACCGTGGGGGTCCAGTTGAGACGCGTTGATGCAAGGGGCGCCGGCTACCTGCTGGCGGCCATCGGTTTCGTCGTGGCATGGGGCATCCTGTGCTGGCCCTGGCTTTCGGGGGCGGTGACGATTCCGTTCGACGCCAAGGCGCATTTCCAGGCGCAGGTGCAGTTCCTCGCCAATGCGATCCATACCGGCCAGTCTCCCTTCTGGAACCACAACGTCTTCGCCGGCTCGCCGCAGATCGCCGATCCGCAATCGCTGATCTTCTCGCCCGCGATCCTGCTCGCGCTGATTTCGCCGGAGCCGAGCTTCCGCGAGGTCGATGCCTATGTGCTGGCGCATCTGCTCGCCGGCGGGCTCGCGCTCCTGATGTTCTTCCGCGACCGCGGCTGGCACCCGGCCGGCGGCCTGATGGCGGCGCTGGTCTTCGCCTTCGGCGCCTCGGCGGCCTGGCGCGTCCAGCATGTCGGCCAGATCGCGAGCTATGCCTTCTTCGCCATCGCCTTCTGGCTGACGGCGCGGATGCTGCAGCGCTCTTCGATCCTCTCGGGCGTCTTAGCCGGCCTCGCGGCCGGCATGATGGTGCTGGAGCCGGATCAGGTCGCGCTGCTCGCCGGCTATGTGCTGGTCGCGATGGTCGTGGCGCACTGGATTTCCGGCGGCTGGCCGGCTTTCAAGGCAAGCCTGCTGCCGATCACGGCCGCAAGCGTCGTCGGCCTCGCAGTCATCGCCATGCCGTTGATCTGGACCTGGCTCTTCGCCGAGGCGACGACTCGGCCGGAGATCGATTTCGGCATCGCGGCGCGCGGCTCGCTGCATCCGATGTCGCTGCTCTCCGCCTTCGTCGGAGACCTCTTCGGCGCCAAGGATCCGGCCGTCGAGTTCTGGGGGCCCTATAGCAACCCGCAGGTGCTGCATCTCTCGCAGAACATGGCGCAGGTCTATTTCGGCGCGCTGCCGCTGCTGCTGCTGCTAGCGCCGGGCGTCACGCGCGGCTGGCTCTGGGACAAGTCGGTGCGCCCGCTGACGGTGATGCTCGTCTTCATGTTGCTGTTCGCGCTCGGCCGCTACACGCCGCTGTTCCATCTGACCTACGAATACCTGCCCGGCGTGAAGCAGTTCCGCCGCCCGGCCGATGCGACCTTCCTGATCGGCGGCATCGCGGCGATCCTCTCGGGCTATGTGCTGCATCGCATCCTGACGGCCGAGGCGGGGACCTCGTTCCGCCGCGACATGCTGATCGGGGCGGCGCTGGTTCTCGGCACGATCGTGCTCGCGCTCGCTGTCTCGCGCGGCTGGGGCCATCTCGCCGATGCGTGGAAGCCGGTGGCGATGGCGCTCGGCTGGTTCGCGCTTGCGGGCGGGGCCTTCTTCATCCTGCAGCGCTGGCGCGGCGCGCTCGGCACGGCGGCTGCGGCGGTTCTGGTCACCGGCGTCGTCGCTGCCGATCTCGGCGTCAATAACGGCCCGAACGAATCGACGGCTCTCTCGCCGCAGATGTATGACGTGCTGGATTCCCGCACGAAGAACGACACCATCGCGCTGCTGAAACAGCTGACCTCGCAGCCTGACGGCTCACCGCGGCGCGACCGCGTCGAACTGCTCGGCATGGGCTTCGAATGGCCGAATGCCGGCATGGTCCATGGCTTCGACCATACGCTGGGCTACAACCCGCTGCGGCTGGAGGACTTCTCCGAGGCGGTCGGTACCGGCGATGGCATCGCCAGGCCGGCCGACCGCAAGTTCACGCCGCTCTTCCCGTCCTATCGCTGCCGGCTCGCGAACCTGCTCGGCCTGCGCTACATCGCCTCGCCGGTGCCCATCGAGCAGGTCGATCACAGCCTGGGCGAGAGCGACCTCACGCTGATCGCCCGGACCAAGCAGGGCTATGTCTACGAGAACCCGCGGGCGCTGCCGCGCGTGCAGTTTGTCGGCGGCTGGCAGTTCGCCGATTTCGAGAGCATGAAGCTCTCCGGGCGCTGGCCGGAGACCGATCCGACACAGGCCGTTCTGCTCGATACCGAGCCGCCGGTCGCGACGCCGGAAGGGCCGGTCGCCACCCAGGCCGAGGTCAAGCTGACGCGTTATCGCAATGCCCAGGTCGAGATCGAGGTCACGACCCCGGTCGCCGGCTTCGTCGTGCTCAACGACATCTGGCATCCCTGGTGGAAGGCCGAGGTCGACGGTGTCGAGGCCGAGATCCTGCGGGCCAATGTGCTGTTCCGCGCCGTGCAGGTGCCGGCCGGTACGCATAAGGTGCGCTTCAGCTTCCAGCCGCTCTGGGGGGCGATCGCCGAGCTCCGGGCGCGCATCGAGCCGCAGGAGCCGGAAGACATGCTGCCGCCGGCGCCGCGCCATGCCGAGCCGCAGATCGTGGCCGCGCCGGGCGAGATGCCGAAGCTGGCCGGCCCGTCCGAGAGCGTGCGTAATTCGCTCGGTCTGGGCACGGCCCAGGGGCCGGCGGCGCGCAACGGCACAGCCGCAGCGCATATCCCCGGCGACGCCGTCGCCCATTGAAAAAGCCGCGGCAGGCGCCGCGGCTTTCATATTCTTGAAACAGCGGTGTCTTCCCGTGCGCGCTACGGCGCGCAGTGCCGCTGCGCAGACACCGGACAGTTGTCAGGAAAAGGCACCTTTGCGGAGGCCGTGACGAAGGGAGCCCTACGCGTCACGCGGTCCCGTGTCTGCGCAGCAGCGTTTCACGCTGCGGCGCGCACGGGATGACACGCTTCCCCCTAGAAACGCTCGCTCAGGCGACGCCGAGCTTCTTCTGCAGGCTCGTCGAGGAGGTCGTGTACTGGAAGGTCAGCCGCTTCTCCGGATAGACGTAGCGGTGGACCTTCTGGGCGCAGAGGGCAGCCTCGTGGAAGCCCGAGAGGATGAGCTTGAGCTTGCCCGGATAGGTGTTGATGTCGCCGACGGCGAAGATGCCGGGCACGCTGGTCTCGAACTTCTCGGTATCGACCGGGACGAGGTTCTCGTTGAGGTTCAGGCCCCAGTCGGCGATCGGGCCGAGCTTCATGGTCAGGCCGAAGAACGGCAGAAGCGTGTCGCAGGCGATCTCGAAGGGCTCGTTGTCGGTGCCGCGGCAGACGACTGCCTCGAGCTTGCCGTCCTCGCCCTTGAGGCCGGTGACCTGGCCGAGCTTCATGTCCATCTTGCCCTTGGCGACGAGGCTGCGCATCTGCTCGACCGAATGCGGCGCGGCGCGGAAATCGTCGCGGCGGTGCATGAGCGTGACGCGGTTGGCGATGGGCTGGAGGTTCAGCGTCCAGTCGAGTGCGGAATCGCCGCCGCCGACGATCAGGATGTTGCGGCCGCGGAAGGCCTCCATCTTGCGCACGGCATAGAAGACCGAGCCGGCCTCATAGGCTTCGATGCCCGGGATCGGCGGCTTTTTCGGCTGGAACGAACCGCCGCCGGCCGCGATGATCACGGTCTTGGTGTCGAAGACGGTGCCGGCATCGGTGGTGACGCGGAAGCGCGGGGCCTCGGCAGTGCCGGTCGGCTCGACGGCCTCGATCATCTGGTTGAGATGGAAAGTCGGCCCGAACGGCTTGATCTGCTCCAGCAGGTTGTCGACCAGCGCCTGGCCGGTCACCATCGGGAAGCCCGGGATGTCGTAGATCGGCTTCTCGGGATAGAGCTCGGCGCATTGCCCGCCGACCTTCGGCAGGATGTCGACGAGATGCGCGCGGATATCGAGCAGGCCGAGCTCGAAGACGGCGAAGAGCCCGCAAGGGCCGGCGCCGACGATGACAACGTCGGTCGTGATGACTTCGTTTTCGTTGGCGGCAGCCGCTTCGCTCATGTTTCTACCTTCGAGCCGGTCCAAACTGTCCGATTTAACGAACCCGCGCGGAGGACATGAGGCTTCGAAGGCCGGTTGGCAAGTGCAAAGTGCGAAATCGGTGTGGCGACCGGGGAGGGGAAAGACCCTTCTCTTTTTCCCGGTCGCCGGAGTGGAATCAGGCTCCCGTATCGGCCTTGAGGCCGGCTGCGGCGATGCCGGCGCAGGCCGCGGCCTCGTCATTGTCGGAGGTGTCGCCGGAGATGCCGACCGCGCCGAGCAGCGCGCCCTCGGGCGAGCGGATCAGCACGCCGCCGGGCACCGGCACCAGCGAGCCGCCGACGGCATGGGTCGCGGCCTCGACGAAATAGGGCCGGTCCAGCGCCATCTTGTGGATCGCGCGCGAGCCGACGCCGAGCGCGACGGCGCCATGCGCCTTGCCGAGCGCGATCTCGCCACGCTTCAGGCTGGTGCCGTCCTGCGCGGCGAAGGCCTTCTGCGCGCCGCGCGCGTCGAGCACGGCGATGGCGAGCGGCTTGAAGCCGTTCGATTCGGCATGGCCGAGCGCGGTCTGGAGGATGGTCTGGGCCTGGGCGAGGGTCAGCATGGGGAAACTCCGCTTTCGTCTGCGACGTTCTTGCCAGCCGCAGGCCGCGCGGAAAAGGCCGTTCCAGCCTGCTTTTGCGCAATCGGCGCTAGCCGGCAAGCAAAACACCTTTTCCCTGCCGACTTGCATAGGGCGGCCCGACAGGGCTTGATAGCGCCGCGACACGCGGAGGTTCATTCATGGGTCTGTTCAGTTTCATCAAGGATGCCGGCGCCAAGATCTTCGGCGGCTCGGCCAAGGCGGCGACCGCCGACGATCTGCAGAAGGAACTTGCGGGGCACGGCCTGCCTTCCGACGTCAATATTCAGATCGACGGCGACAAGGTGAAGGTGTCCGGCAAGGCCGTTTCGACGGAAGAAGCCGAGAAGATCATTCTCGCGCTGGGCAACACAACCGGCGTGGCCCAGGTCGAGTCCGACCTCGCCGTGACCAAGGAGGCCGCGGCTGCGGTGTTCTACACGGTCAAGAAGGGCGACACGCTCTGGAAGATCGCCGAAGAGCACTACGGCAAGGGCCAGGGCGCCAAGTACACCGAGATCGTCAAGGCCAACACGCCGCCGGTCAAGAATCCCGACCTGATCCAGCCGGGCTGGGTCCTGCGGATTCCGCCGAAGGCCTGAGGTCTTTCCGTGACAAGGCAGCCGCGCGCCTCGTGCTCGCGGCTGCTTCTCGTTTTGGCATCCCGGGAACGCGGCCGAACGGTGGCGCTTCCCGGGATGCCGCCCTATCTCAGCGGCTCGCCCGACCGAGCTGGAGTGGCCTGCCCATGATCGTGAACGACCTCGATATCGACGCCGTGAAGGCGGGCCTGGGCGATGGCTCCATTCTGCTGGTCGATGTGCGCGAGCCCTATGAATTCGCCGCCGGCCATATTCCGGGCTCGGTATCGCGGCCCCTGTCGCAATTCGATCCCGCCGATCTGCCGAACGAGCCGGGCAAGCGCATCGTGCTCTCCTGCGCGGCGGGCGTGCGCTCGCGCCGCGCGCTCGAATTCGCACAGTCGGCCGGGCTCGACATCGACAGCCACTATGCCGGCGGCTTCAAGGACTGGCTGATGCATGGCGAGCCGGTGGCGCAGGATTGAGGGCCTCAAGCCCGATCCGCGCCCACGCCGCCTGCCGACGAAGGATACAAGACCATGCTGACCCGAGCTTTCTTTCTGGGCGCTGCCTGCGCCGCCGCGCTGCTTCTCGCCGCTCCCGGAGCCGGCTGGGCGCAAGGTGCCGCGACGATGCCCGCCGGCAATGCCGGCAAGGCGGCCGATCAGGACCTGCAGGCCGCGATCACCAAGTCGAACGCCTATACCGGGCTGATGAACCGCACGCTGCGCGCGATCCAGTCCTGGGAGCGCTATGGCAGCTGGGTCGATATGAAGAAGGGCCCGACCGGCAAGGAGCGCTACATCACCTACGGGCTCTACAGCCTCTATGACGTCAACAGCGAGATCAAGAAGGCCGAGGAGGCGATGGCCAGCGAGCCGAAGCTGCCGGCGATCGACGAGACCATGGGCCGCTACATCAAGGCCTATCAGGAGCTGGCGCCGCTGATCACCAAGGCCGAGCGCTATTACGACCGCAAGGACTATCGCGACGACAACCTTGCCGAGGGGCAGAAGTTGCATGCGGCGATGGTGCCGGCGGCCAAGACCTTCCTGGAGGAGCGCTCCAAGCTCGACGCGCTGATGCGGGTCTACAAGCGCGGTCTCGACCAGCGCGAACTGGCCTCGGTCGAGCAGCGCGAAGGCAAGTCGGCCCGCTGGCAGGTGCGCAACATCATGATCAATGCGCGCGCCGTCATGGACCTGATGCCGAGCAACGAGAGCCCGATCGTCGATCTCAAGACGTTCAATGCCGCGGTCGCCGATTACGCCGCCGCGATCCGGGAGATGGATGCGTTCAAGGACAAGGAGCCCAAGGGCGTGCCCTTCATCGAGAGCCAGGCCAGCTCCTGGCTCGGCAAGCTGCGCGATTTCAGCGAGAAGCTCGCCAAGAGCAAGGGCGATGTCCGGCGCGGCGCGGCCAACGACGCCAACTGGATCGTCAACAACTACAACACCATGGTCTCGCTCTCGGAGACGGCCATCCGCATGTCGCGCTGAGATCGATGCGTGCGGCGCATTCCCGGCGCGTGATGCGCCGGGGCTGACGTGGCGCGTTTTATGCTCCAGTCTTTCATTGGACTGTTTGGAAAAGAAGCCCTCATCCTGAGGAGCCGCGTCAGCGGCGTCTCGAAGGATGGTCCAGTAGGCTCCGGAACCATCTGGAGCATCCTTCGAGACGCAAGCCCCCGGCTTGCTCCTCAGGATGAGGGCTCGGCAGTTTTCGGATCGGCTTTCAGACCTAACTGAGGATATGCCTCATGCGTCCCATGAAATTCGGTTTCGGCCAGCCGGTGCGGCGGGTCGAGGATCAGCGCCTGACCACCGGCACCGGCCGCTACACGGACGACATAGCCGCTGACGGCGCCCTGCACGCCTTCGTGCTGCGCTCGCCTTATGCCCATGCCCGCTTCGCCGTCGCTGATGTCGAGACCGCCCGCAAGATGAAGGGCGTCAAGCTCATCCTGACCGGGGCCGAGGTTTCCCAATATGGCGATCTGCCCTGCAAGGGGCATGTGAAGACGACCTCCGGCGAGATGTCGAAATCGCTGCCGGTTCCGGTGCTGCCGACCGACACGGTCCGCCATGTCGGCGAGGCCGTCGCCTTCATCGTCGCGGAGACGCTGGCGCAGGCGCGCGACGCGGCCGAGGCGATCGCGATCGACTGGGACCCGCTGCCGGCCGTGACCGGCATCGCCGAAGCGTTGGTGGGCGATGCGCCGCAGGTCTGGCCCGACCGCAAGGGCAATGTCGCCTTCGAGGCCGAGCAGGGCGACCGCGAGAGGACCGAGAAGGCCTTCGCCAAGGCGGCGCGCACCGTCTCGCTCACCGTTGTCAACAACCGGCTCGCCTCCAATTACATGGAGACGCGCGCCTGCATCGCCGAGTACGACAAGGCCGACAAGCGCTGGACGCTGACGCTGGGCAGCCAGGGCAGCCATGGCATGCGCGACCTGATCGCGACCTATGTGCTCAAGGTCGATCCCAAGCGCATCCGCGTGGTGACGCCGGATGTCGGCGGCGGCTTCGGCACCAAGATATTCCTCTACCGGGAATATCCGCTGGCGATGATCGCGGCGGAGAAGCTGAAGCGGCCGGTGCGTTGGGTCGCCGATCGCAACGAGCATTTCCTCGCCGACACGCATGGCCGCGCCAATCTCGCGACGGCGACGATGGCGCTGGACGCCAAGGGCAAGTTCATCGGCCTCAAGGTCGATCTCTCGGCCGAGATGGGCGCCTATCTCTCGCAATATGGGCCCTTCATCCCCTGGGTCGGCACCACGATGACGCCGGGCTGCTACAATATCCCGGCCGTCCATGTCGTGTTCCGGGGCGTGCTGACCCACACGACGCCGGTCGATGCCTATCGTGGCGCCGGCCGCCCCGAGGCGGCCTATCTGATCGAGCGGCTGGTCGATGCGATCGCGCGCGAAACCGGCAAGACGCCGGACGCGGTGCGCGCGCAGAACTTCGTCAAGCCGTCGGAGATGCCGCACAAGACGCAGACCGGCCCGGTCTATGATTCCGGCGAGTTCGAGGGCCATATGCGCCGCGCCATGGATGTCGCCGACTGGAAGGGCTTCAAGGCCCGCCAGAAGGCCTCGGCCAAGGCCGGCAAGATCCGCGGCATCGGCCTCGCCAGCTATATCGAGGCTTGCGGCGGCGGCGGGCCGGAAAGCTCGACCGTGATCCTGGAGAAGGACGGCACGGTGACCGTGCTGATCGGCACGCAGTCGAACGGGCAGGGGCATGAGACCGCCTATTCGCAGCTGGTCTCGCAGCATCTCGACATCCCGATGGACCGCATCAGGGTGGTGCAGGGCGATACCGACCGGGTCGAGACCGGCTCCGGCACCGGTGGCTCGCGCTCTATCCCTGTGGGTGGCGCGGCGCTCGACAAGGCGACGGGCATCCTGACCGACAATCTCAAGCAGCTCGCCTCCGAGAAGCTCGAGGCGGCCGTGGGCGATCTCGAGATCACCGACGGCGCGGTCCGCATCGTCGGCACCGACAAGGCGCTCGACCTCGCCGCCATTGCGGCGCTGCCGGGCGCGACGCCGGCCATGCTCAAGGTCCACCAGAGCTGGCAGCCGCCGGAGGCGACCTATCCGAACGGCACCCATGTCTGCGAGCTGGAAATCGACCCCGGCACCGGCGGCACGGAAATCCTGAACTATGTCGTCGTCGACGATTTCGGCGTGACGCTGAACCCGCTGATGCTGCAGGGGCAAGTTCATGGCGGCTCGGCCCAAGGCATCGGCCAGGCGCTGATGGAGGAGATCCGCTTCGATCCGGACGGGCAGATGCTGACCGCGACCTTCATGGATTACGCCCTGCCGCGCGCCGTCGATATCCCGAACTTCCATTTCGAGACGCGCAATGTCCGCTGCCTGACCAATGCCATCGGCGTGAAAGGCGCAGGCGAGGCGGGCGCCATCGGTGCCTGCCCGGCGGTGATGAACGCGATGGTCGATGCGCTCGACCGGGCGGCCGGCATCAAGGCCATGGACATGCCGGCGACGCCGCTCAAGGTCTTCACGGCGCTGAAGGAGGCCGGGTATCGGCTTTGACGCAAGGGCAGACTTGCGGTTGTGCAAGCCTGCTCACGCAAAAGCGACTTGGCGGTTGCGCGATCATCGTTTGATCTAGACAAGTTCAAAAAAGCGCCATTCGGCGTGAACTGGTCTTAGAGGGGAACTGAATGATCCGCACCGCTCTCGTTCTTGCCGGCCTCGGGCTCGGCCTCACTGCCGTGATGGCGCAGTCGAACCCGATCGCGGAACGCAAGGACGCGATGAAGGCGGTCGGCGCCGCGACGCGCGATGGCGCCGCGATTGCGAAGGGCGAAGTTGCCTTCGATGCCGCCAAGGCGCAGGCGATCTTCAAGACCTATGCCGACGCGGCCAAGAAGATGCCGACCCTGTTCCCGGATTCCTCCAAGACCGGTGGTGAGACCACCGCGGCTCCGAAGATCTGGGAGGATCAGGCCGGGTTCAAGGCCGCCTTCGTCAAGTTTGAGGCCGATGCGGCCGCCGGCGCGAGCGTCGCGAATCTCGATGCCTTCCGCACCGCTTTCGGCGCCGCGACGAAGAACTGCGGCACCTGCCACGAGGTCTTCCGCATCAAGAAGTGACCGGTTTCACGGCTGGTTCGGGAAGCGGGCGCCAGCGATGGCCGCCCGCTTTTTTATCGCGGCGGGAGCCTTCGCTGCCCGCGGGCGTTGAAAACGAGCCAGTTTGGAATTGCTGTGTTTTCAGGGTTGCCGATGCGCGGCCGGCCCGTCCAATCTGTCGACCTGCCGACGGGAGACCTCGATGCTGTTGCTGCGCCGCCTTTTCGTGACCCTCGTGCTGCTGGCGGTCGTGGGCTTCGCGGGCTTCTACGTGCTGACCGATCCGCGCGTGGTCTCGCCTTCGCCTGAGATCGGCGCGCTGCCGGCGGCGGATGTCGAGAACGGCAAGCTGCTGTTCAACGCGGGCGGATGCGCCTCCTGCCATGCCACGCCCGGGCAGGACGACAAGCTCAGGCTCGGCGGCGGGCTGGCGCTCGCATCGCCTTTCGGCACGTTCCACGCGCCGAACATCTCGCCGCATACGCGGGACGGCATCGGCAACTGGGGCGTTCAGGATTTCGTCGATGCGATGGCGGCGGGCGTCTCGCCGCGCGGCCAGCATCTCTACCCGTCCTTCCCCTACACCTCCTACCGGCTGATGCCGCCGAAGGCGCTCGCCGATCTCTTCGCCTATATCCGCACGCTGGCGCCGGTCGAGGGCAAGGCCGCGCCGCATGACCTGCCGTTCCCGTTCAACATCCGGCGTATGGTCGGTGGCTGGAAGTTGCTGTTCTTCGAAGGCGCGCCGTTCCGGCCCGATCCGACGAAGAGCGAGGCCTGGAACCGCGGCGCCTATCTCGTCAACGGCCCCGGCCATTGCGCCGAGTGCCACTCGGCCCGCAATGCGCTCGGCGCCATCATCTCGGCGACGCGCTTTGCCGGCGGGCCGGACCCCGAGGGCAAGGGCTGGGTGCCGAACATCACCCAATCCGAGAAGGGGCTGGCCAAGTGGTCGAAGGAGGAGATCGCCGAACTCCTGAAGACCGGCTTCACGCCGGGCTTCGACAGCGTCGGCGGCTCGATGGCCTCGGTCGTACGCAACATCGCGCAATTGCCCGATGCCGACCGGATGGCGATGGCGGAATATCTGAAGTCGCTGCCGGCCATCGAAGGGCCGGCGCGGCCGCAGGCCAAGGCGCCCTGAGCAGGCCTCAGCTCGCCTTCGCCAGCGCGACGGCATCCGCTCCGGCCGGGAAGCGGAGCTGGCCGGAGGTATCGTTCACGGCCTGCCAGACCGTCTCCGCGACATCGCTTTCGCGGGTGACGAGAGGCGGGTTGGCGAAGCCGGCGAAGATCGGCTCGGCGAAACCCGCATAGGCCGGCGGGATCAGGTCCTGGACGCGGACTTCGGTATTGTGGGCGAAGCGCGTCGTCGGGGCATAGCCGGGCTCGACCAGCTTGGCGCGAATGCCGAAGGCGCCAAGCTCATGGGCGAGCGAGCCGGTGAAGCCGGTGATCGCGGTCTTGCTGGCGGTATAGGCCGCGGCGAGCGGCATGGCGGCCAGCGTCACGCTGGAGGTGACGTTGACGATGACGCCGGCCCGGCGCTCGCGGAATTGCGGGATCACCGCCTGCGTCATCGCCATCACGCCGAAGGTGTTGGTCTCGAAGACCTTGCGGATATGGGCCATCGACGTCGCCTCGAAGGCGCCGACGACACCGACGCCGGCATTGTTGACGAGCGCGTCGATCGGGCCGCTCTCGGCCAGGACTGCGGCGATGCTGTCGGGATCGGTGACGTCGAGCGCAAGGATGCGCATCCGCTCGGACACCGGCAGCAGATCGGCGCGGGGCTTGCGCATCGTGGCGATGACGTTCCAGCCCTTGGCGTGGAAATGGCGGGCGATCTCCAGGCCATAGCCGGAGGAACAGCCGGTGATCAGCACAGTCTTCATGGCGGGGTCTCTCTTGCGCTTGGGGTTGACGCCAGAGAGATAGCTGTGCTGGATTGAACTATCAGCGATGATAAGTCCAAATTTCATTTGCAAGAGTTCGGAATGATCGATCCGCTATCCCAGGTGATCGCCTTGCTGCGTCCCCAGGCGGTGTTCGCCAAGGGCATCAGCGGCGCCGGGCGCTGGGGCGTGCGCTATGCCGCCTTCGGTCAGCCGAGCTTCTGTGTCGTGCTGGAAGGCAGCTGCCGGCTTGCCGTCGACGGCGAGGCGCCGGTCGCGCTGGAGGCCGGCGATTTCGTGCTGCTGCCGGCGACGCCGGCCTTCACGCTCTCGGGCTTCGAGCCGGTGACGCCCCGGGCGATCGATCCTAAGGTCGCCGCCACCCTCACCGAGGAAGTGCGCCATGGCACGCAGGATGGCCCCGCCGATGCCCGTCTGCTCGGCGGCTATTTCCTGTTCGATACGCCCGATGCCGCGCTGCTGCTCTCGCTGCTGCCGCGGATGATCCATATCCGTGGCGTGCCGCGCCTCACGACGCTGGTTCGCCTGGTGGCGGAGGAGGCGGAGGCGGACAGCGCCGGGCGCGACCTTGTGCTGGCGCGGCTCGTCGAGATCCTGCTGATCGAGGCTTTGCGGGCGGCGCGCAGCCAGGAAGCGCCACCCGGCCTGCTGCTCGGGCTCGCCGATCAGCGCGTGGCCGATGCACTGAGGCAGATCCATGGCCGGCCGGAGCGGCCCTGGACCGTTGTGGAGCTGGCACGCAGCGCCGGCATGTCGCGCACGGCCTTCTTCGAGCGCTTCATGCGCAAGGTCGGACTGCGACCGATGGAATATCTGCTGGCCTGGCGGATGGCGCTGGCGAAGACCCTGCTCGCCGGCGGCGAGCTTGCGCTGGACGAGGTCGCGCGGCAGGTCGGCTATGGCTCGGCCAGCACCTTCAGCACGGCCTTCAGCCGCCATGTCGGGCAGCCGCCGCGCCGCTATGCGCGGGGTGGCCTGAAGGTTGGGCAGGACTGACACCCCTCGGCAAAACCCCCGGTTGGCCCTATCGTCGGGGGATGCGTTTCAAGGCCCTGATGGTTGACGTCGATGGCGTCGTGATCGTGCACCCCGAGCCGGGCGGCTGGTCGACCCATCTCGAACGCGATCTCGGCCTGTCGCCGTCGCTGCTGCAGTCTGCATTCTTCGCGCCGCATTGGCCGGACATCATCCTGGGGCGCGCCGGCCTGCGGGAACGTCTCGCGCCGGTGCTGGCCGAGATGGCGCCGGAGCTCGATGCCGGCAGGCTGATCCGCTACTGGTTCGAGAAGGATGCCCATCTCGATCATGGTCTGCTGGCGCAGCTTGCGCCGATCCGGGCGGGTGGCGTGAAGCTTTTCCTCGCCACCGTGCAGGAGCATGAGTGCGCCAGCTACATCTGGGACGAACTCTCGCTGAAACAGCATTTCGACGGCATCCACTATGCCGCGGAACTCGGTTTCGCGAAGCCGGAAGCGCGGTTCTTCCGTTCTGTCTCCGAACGCTCCGGCTTCTCGCCTGCAGAGATCTTCTTCATCGACGACAAGCAGGCGAACGTGGAGGCCGCGCGTCTGGAAGGGTGGAGCGCGGCCCTGTGGGACGGAACCCGGTCGCTGGCGAGCCTGATGGAGGAAGCCGCCAAATCAGAGAAATCCGACGTGAGACCGGGCGGTTAAGCCGCCTTCGCGATCGGCTCCGGTGGCGCGATCTCGATGCGGTTGCGGCCGAGCATCTTGGCCCGGTAGAGCGCGCGGTCGGCTGCGGCAAGGAGCGTCGTCAGATCGGCCTCCCGGCCATTGGCCTCGGCGAGGCCGATGCTGACCGTCGCGGGGATGCCCGGTCCGTCATGCCGTACCGCCGCTTCGGTGAAGCGCCGGGCGATATCCTGCCCGATCGCATGGGCATCGGCTCCCGTGACATCGGACAGCAGGATCGCGAATTCCTCGCCGCCGAGCCGGGCGCTCATGCTGCCGGGGCCTGCGGCCTCGCGGGCGATATCGGCGAAGAGCCGGAGGATACGGTCGCCGGCATCGTGGCCGTGGCGGTCGTTGATGGCCTTGAAGTGATCGAGGTCGAAGGCGAGCAACGCATGCGGCGCATCCGCGCCGGCATCGCCGAGACGCCGCGGGACGAGTTCGAAGAAGCCCTGCCGGTTGTAGAGGCCGGTGAGGAAATCGGTGCGGGCGCTGGCCAGCAGGCTGGCTCGATCCTCCTCGCGCACGAGGGCGAGCAGTGACATCGGCATCGCGACGGTGAACAGCACCGCCTCGTACATCGTAATCTCGGCCACGAGCGCGAGCACCTCCTCGCCATGGATCGACGCGACGACCGGGACGAGGAAGCTGCGCGCGGCATAGAATAGAGCGTGGCAGGCGAAGACGGCGACCGCGACCGGACGGGAGCGCAGGGGCCGCGCCGTCCGGCTGCGCAGCAGGACCAGAGCGGTCAGGCCGGAAACGACGGCGATCGGGAAAGCGCTGACATGGTTCCAGAGCAGGCCGGCCGCGCCGGGACCGGCGGCGAACCAGATGCTTCCGATCGCGGCGAGAAGACCGCAGATCAGGGCCGGATGCAGGCGGCGCCGGTCCAGCGCCAGGGCACCCTGCAACACCAGAAGGTAGCCGAGCATCATCACGACATTCGAGATGGCGAGGCCCGAAATGCCGGGCAGCTCCCAGCGGTGGATTGCGAGAATGCAGCCGAGCGTGAAGACGCCATAGGCAGAAGCCCAGAGGCCGAGTTCACGCGAGCGCTGGCCGTGACCCTTCCGCTCCCAGAAGGTCATGATCGCGGCGAGAACCGCTGTTCCTGTCGTGAGATACCAGAGGGTCGCCAGATCCATCGGTATCGCCGTCAGCAGTGCCGGCGTTCGGCTTCAGGCATGGTCAACTGCTCCCAACACGCCCAACCCAAAGGCGATCTAACCGAGAGAAGTTAACTCCAGCTTGTGCCGATGCCAGACCGGCGACCGGAGATGGGGATAACCGGGAGGCTTTCGGGAGGGACCGGAGCGCCCGGCTATTCCATCACCGCCGCTTTGAGAATGCAGACCATCAGGGCGGTTCCGGGCTCGCTGCCGACGCAGCGTACGACATGGCGGCGGTCGCAGCGATAGCGCAGCGTCTCGCCGGCCTTGGCGCGCTGGACGATGTCGCCGACCTCGACCTCGAATTCACCCGAGGTGACCGAGAGCGATTCGATCGAGCCGCGCTGGTGGCCCTCGGAATCGAGCTCGCCGCCGGGTTCGGCGCTGACCTCGTACCATTGCAGCCATTCGACCGTCTTGATCCAGCCGACAATGGCGAGGCGCAGCTTGCCGTCCTCGGAGACGAGGATCGGCGTGTCGGCGCGGGTGGTCTTCTCGATGAAGGGCTCTTCCTCGCCGCTGGAGAGCACGCGCTCGATCGAGATGTCGAGCGCCTGCGACAGCCGCCAGATCGTGGCCAGCGTCGGATTGGTCTCGTTGCGCTCGATCTGGCTGATGATCGACTTGGCGACGCCGGACTGCTCGGCGAGGTCGGAGAGCGAGAAATTATAGGCCTTGCGCAGGCGCTGGATGGTCTTGCCGAGCTGGCCGGAGATGACCTGAGCCCCGGATTCAAGCTCCCGCCCGCCGCGCTCCTTGGTCTCGATTCCCATCCGTCCGGCCCCTGTTCGCGTGTGATGTCGTTTGTAACGGCGGACGATCGTTTGAACAAGCGAACTGTGCCGGACGCGGGGCCGGCGGTTCGCTGATCCTCAGGTCATGCGGCTGGGGCCGACCTCGCGCTGCTCGCGGCGGGCGAGGCCGAGCTGGCGCTCGCGCAGGATGACGTAGATGCCCGACACGATGACGATGGTCGCGCCGATCAGGATCGCGAGCGCCGGCCATTCGCCGAACCAGAACCAGCCGATGGCGACGGCCCAGAGCATGGTCGAGTACTCGAAGGGCGCGATCAGCGAGGCGTCGCCATAGCGATAGGCCTGCACGATCAGGATCTGCCCGAGCCCGCCGAGGATGCCGATCAGGACCATCATCGCCGCGTCGGTGAGATCAGGCATGTTCCAGCCGAGCAGGATGGTCGAGAGGCCGAGCAGGCTGGTCAGCAGCATGAAGTAGAAGACGATCGCGCCGGTGCGTTCGGTCGCGGTCAGGAGCCGCACCTCGACCGAGGCGAAGGCGGAGCAGAAGGCGCCGGCCAGCCCCAGCATGGCTCCGAGCGCGGCATTGCCGCCGACCGGATGGGCGCCCGCGCCGAGATGCGGCGAGAGCATGATGAGCACGCCGACGAAGCCGATCGTCACCGCGCTCCAGCGGTAGATGCGCACCTTCTCCTTGAGCACGAGTGCCGCGAGCACCACCACGGCGAGCGGCGCGGCATAGCCGATGGCGACGGCTTCCGAGAGCGGCAGGAACTGCAGGGCCGCGAAGCCGCAGAACATGCCGGTCGAGCCCATGATGCCGCGCTTGAGATGGCCGCGCAGGTTGCTGGTCTTCAGCGCTGCCGGAAGCTCCGAGCGCCATGCCAGCCAGATGAGCAGCGGAATCATCGCGAAGAAGGAGCGGATGAAGACGATCTCGCCGGTCGGGTAGCGCGTCGAGATCGATTTGATCGCCGCCGACATCAGCGTGAAGGCCAGTGCCGAGACCAGCTTGAGGGTGATGCCGAGAAGAGGGGACAAAGCGCGCGGCCGAAACAGGGGGACGGTTTCGAGCGAAACCGTCGCTGTTTAGACCATGTCCAGGCCGGGAAGCGAAGCGTGAACTCTGCAACCCGGCTAGGTCATTGGTGTGGGAGCAGCCTCAGAACGTGCCGCGGAAGGCGCCGCCGTCGATCAGGAAGTTCTGGCCGGTGATATAGCCGGCATGGGCGCTGGCGATGAAGCCGCAGAGCTTGCCGAATTCGTCGGGCGTGCCGAGGCGGCCGGCGGGAACCGCGGCGAGCCGGTTCTTCGTGGCCTGCTCGATGCTGATGCCCTGCATCTCCGCGACCTTGTTGGTGGCGGTCTTGATCCGGTCGGTGTCGAAGACGCCCGGCAGGATGTTGTTGATGGTGACGTTGGCATGGGCCACCTCGCGGGCGACACCCGAGAGGAAGGCGGTGAGGCCGGCACGCGCGGCCGAGGAGACGTCGAGTCCGGTCAGCGGGGTCACGACGCTGGCCGAGGTGATGTTGATGATCCGGCCGAATTTGCGCTCGATCATGCCGTCGATGACGCGCTGCACCAGCTCCAGCGGGGTCGCCATGTTCTGGACGACGCCTTCGAGCAAGCCGTCGCGGGTCACCTGCCGGAAGGGCTTGGGCGGCGGGCCGCCATTGTTGTTGACGAGGATGTCGGGATTCGGCGCCGCTGCGAGCAAGGCGTCCTGACCGGCCTTGGTCGAGACGTCGGCGACCACGGCGATCACGGTCGCGCCCGTCGCTGCCCGGATGGCGGCGGCGGTGGCTTCCAGCGTGGTGGCGTCGCGGCCGTTGATCACGACGGTGCAGCCTGCCTGCGCCAGCGCCTCGGCACAGCCGCGGCCCAGCCCTTTGCTGGAGGCGCAGACGATGGCCGTGCGGCCGGCAATTCCCAGATCCATGATGGTCTCCGATCAGCGGGGAGGTGTTCGATATCCATACCCTGAGCATGGATCGGCGGCGCCGTCATCAAAGCGCAACGCAAATCAGACACACGGCCCTCGCATCGCAGCAGCAGGGGCTATCCGGCATGAGCGACGAGGATAACAGCAAGCGGGTCCGCAGCATCTTCATCTCGGATCTGCATCTGGGCACCCGCGGCGCCCAGGCCGATCTCGTGCTGGAGTTCCTGCGCGCCTATGATGCGCCGCAGATCTATCTCGTCGGCGACATCATCGACGGCTGGCGCCTGAAGAGCGGCTGGTATTTCCCGCAGGCGCATAACGACGTGATCCAGAAGCTGCTGCGCAAGGTGCGCAAGGGCTCGAAGCTGATCTACGTTACCGGCAATCACGACGATTTCCTGCGTGACTTCACCGGCCTGCAGTTCGGCGGCATCACGCTGGTCGACGAGATTGTCCATGAGACCGCCGACGGCAAGCGCATGCTCGTCATCCACGGCGACCTGTTCGACCTCGTCGTGCGCAACGCCAAATGGCTCGCGCTGCTCGGCGACTGGGCCTACACGGTCGCGCTGGCGCTCAACATGGCGATCAACCGGGTGCGCCGCGTGCTCAGGCTGCCGCACTGGTCGCTCTCGGCCTGGGCCAAGGCCAAGGTCAAGAACGCCGTGAACTATATCGGCGAGTTCGAGACCTGCCTCGCCGCCGAGGCGCGCCGCCACAAGGCGGACGGCGTGATCTGCGGCCATATCCACCACGCCGCCCATCGCGAGATCGAGGGGCTAACCTATATCAATACCGGCGACTGGGTCGAAAGCTGCACGGCCTTCGTCGAGCACGAGGACGGCCGCTTCGAACTGATCCGCTGGCCGCAGGGCCGGGTGAAGACGACGCCAGCCGTGCCGGTGACGGCGCCCGCGCGGCCGGCTCCGGTCCGGGACCTGATCGAGGCCGCGTGATGCGCGTTCTCGTCGCGACGGATGCGTGGCGGCCTCAGGTCAACGGCGTGGTGCGCTCGCTGGAGCAGATGATCCAGGCGGCTCCGGCGCTGGGCATCACGGCGCAGGCGCTGACGCCGGAAGGCTTCCATCAGGTCGGTTTGCCGAGCTACCCGGATATCCGCCTGGCGCTGGCGACGCGCCGGGCGCTGGCGGCGCGCATCGCCGAGTTTGCGCCGGACCATATCCATATCGCGACCGAGGGGCCGATCGGCTGGCTGACGCGCGCGGTCTGCCTCGCCCAGAAGCGACCGTTCACGACGAGCTATCACACGCGCTTCCCGCAATATATCGCGGCGCGCTGGCCGATCCCCGAGAGCTGGAGCTACCGGCTGCTGCGCCGCTTCCACGGCCCCGCCCGTGCCGTGATGGTCTCGACCGCGACGGTGGAGGAGGAGCTGCGCCAGCACGGCTTCCAGAATCTGGTGCGCTGGGGGCGGGGCGTCGATCTCTCGTTGTTCCATCCGCGCCCGCAGAGCCTGCTCGACCTGCCGCGCCCGATCTTCCTCTATGTCGGGCGTGTCGCGGTCGAGAAGAATGTCGAGGCCTTCCTGTCGCTCAAGCTGCCGGGCAGCAAGGTCGTGGTCGGCGACGGGCCGGCGCGGGCCGATCTCGAACGCGCCTTTCCGGAAGCGCGCTTCCTCGGGCTGAAGGAGGGCGAGGAGCTGGCAGGCATCTATGCGTCCTCGGATGTCTTCGTCTTCCCGAGCCTGACCGACACCTTCGGCATCGTGCTGCTGGAAGCGGCGGCAAGCGGCTTGCCCGTGGCTGCCTTCCCGGTGCAGGGACCGCGCGATGTCTTCGCCGGCAGCGCGGCCGCGGTGCTGGACGAGGATCTGCGCAGCGCCGCGATGCAGGCGCTCAGGGTACCGCGCGAGGCCTGCCTGGAGCTGGCGGCGCACCATAGCTGGGCGGCGAGCGCCGCGCAGTTCTACGGCCATATCCGGCGCGTGGCGCGCGAGGCCGGCTATTTCCCGCGCGAGCCGGAAGCTCCGGCCGCCAATACGCTCACAGCCTTCGCGAGCGGGCGTGGCGGGGAAGGGCGCGGGCTGCCGCAGCGCCTGCCGGCTTGAGCTGGGCGCGGAAGCCGTCGCGACGCTCGTGGACCGAGGCGATGACGAGGCCCATCGGCACGCCGAGCCCGACGAGCGCCGCTTCCGACAATTGCAGGCTGGCTTCGATGGTTTCCGGCACCGCGTCGTTGACGCCGATCTCGTAGAGATGCCGGGCATGGGTCGCGTCGCGGGCGCGGGCGACGATGACGATGTCGGGCCTGAGCGAGCGGGCGGCAAGGACGATGGCATCGACGGCACGGGGATTGTCGATCGTGACGATCAGGGCCGTCGCGTCCTCCAGGCCGCAGAGGCGCAGGAATTCCGGCTTGGTCGCGTCACCGTAATAGGCGGGGCGGCCGGCGCGCCGCTGCGCGGTGATCAGCGAGGCATCGGCGTCGATGACGATATGAGACTTGCCGTGCTCGTCCAGCATCGAGCCGACGAGGCGCCCGACACGGCCGCCGCCGACGACGATGGCGCGGGGCGCATGGTCGTCCGGCGGCAGGACGGCCGCCTCGTCCGGCAGCATCACGGGCGCCGCCAGTTTCTGCGCGAGGTTGCGGGCGATGCGGGCCAGCAGCGGCAGGGCGACCATGGTCAGCGAGACCGCGGCCAGCACGATGCTGGTGGCGCCGGGGTCGATGAGCTTGGCGCCGGTCGCGGCGTTGAGCAGCACGAAGGCGAATTCGCCGCCCGGTGCGACCAGGATCGCGGTTTCGAGCGCCGTCGCCGTCGCCAGCCGGAAGCGGCGGGCGAGCCCGAAGATGATGCTGCCCTTGACCAGCACGAGCCCGGCCGCGCCGCCGAGGATCGCGAAGGGATGGGCCGCGATATCGGCCGGGTTCACGCCCATGCCGACGGTGAGGAAGAAGACGCCGATCAGGAGCGACTTGAACGGGTCGATCGTGACCTCGATGGCGCGGCGGAATTCGGTCTCGGCCAGCAGCAGCCCGGCGATGAAAGCGCCGAGCCCCATCGACAGGCCGGCCGCCGCCGCGATCAGGCCGGTGCCGAGTGCTGTCAGCAGCGTCGCCGCCATGAAGCTCTCGGTCGAGTCGGTCGACGCGACCAGCCGGAACAGCGGGCGTAGCGCCAGCCGGCCGATGACGACGATGATCGCAATCGCGACGAAGGCCTTGATGAAGGCCTCCGCCAGGCCGGCGAGCAGCGAGCCCGAGCCGTTCTGGGCATCGAGCACGCTGATCAGGAACAGGAGCGGGATGACCGCGAGATCCTGGCAGAGCAGGATCGCGAAGCTGGAGCGGCCGGCCGAGGTTGTCATCCGCTTCTTCGCCGCCAGCAATTCGACGACCATCGCCGTCGAGGACAGGGCGAGGCCGAAGCCGATGATGAGGGCGGCTGCCGCCGGCTGGCCCAGCGCATAGGCGAAGAGGCCGATCGCCGCGGCGCAGAGCCCGACCTGGCCGAGGCCGAGGCCGAAGACGAGGCGCTTCATCGTCATCAGGCGCTCGAAGGAGAGTTCCAGTCCGATGACGAAGAGCAGGAAGGCGACGCCGAGTTCGGCCGGGCCGGCCAGCGCCTCGGCATTCGAGACGGTGATCGTGCTGAGCAGCGGGATCTTGGACACGAGGCCGCCGAGGCCGAACGGGCCGAGCAGGGCACCGCAGGCGACGAAGGCGATGATCGAGTTGACCCTCAGGCTCTTGGCCAGCGGCACGACCACGCCGGCTGTCGCGAGCACGACGACGGCGTCCTTGTAGACGGAGGGGTCGACTGTTCCGGCCAAAAGGGCTGACCTTGCGATTCGAGGGCTTGCGGGCTGCGCCGGCAATTCTTGCGGTTTGCGGCGGCGCAGCACAACCTTGGAATCGTCATGGCGGGCAGAAATTTGCCTTGCGGCGCGAGCCTTTAGGCGGGGCTGCTCAGGTACGTCGGGTGAAAAAGCGGTTTCCGCGCCTGCAAAGGATGGGATAGCGTCCGGCCAATCGTTCAGAAGGACCGTCCATGCGCTTTGCCGGCACCGAAAACTACGTCGCGACCGAGGATCTCACCGTCGCCGTCAATGCCGCGATCCGGCTGGAGCGCCCGCTGCTGGTGAAGGGCGAGCCCGGCACCGGCAAGACGGTGCTGGCCGAGGAGGTCGCGGCGGCGCTCGGCGCGCCGCTGATCACTTGGCACATCAAGTCGACGACCAAGGCGCAGCAGGGCCTCTACGAATATGATGCGGTGAGCCGCCTGCGCGACAGCCAGCTCGGCGACCCCCGCGTCTCCGAGATCGGCAACTACATCAAGCGCGGCAAGCTCTGGGAGGCTTTCGTCGCGCCCGTCCGGCCCGTGTTGTTGATCGACGAGATCGACAAGGCCGATATCGAGTTCCCCAACGACCTGCTGCTCGAGCTCGACCGCATGGAATTCCATGTCTACGAGACGGGCGAGACGATCAAGGCGGCGCAGCGGCCGGTGATGATCATCACCTCGAACAACGAGAAGGAGCTGCCGGACGCGTTCCTGCGCCGCTGCTTCTTCCACTATATCCGCTTCCCCGATGCCGAGACGATGCAGGCGATCGTCGAGGTGCATTTTCCCGGCATCAAGAAGCGCCTGATGGAAGAGGCGCTGCGCCTGTTCTTCGAGGTGCGCGAGGTGCCCGGCATCAAGAAGAAGCCATCGACCTCGGAGCTGCTCGACTGGCTGAAACTGCTCGTCGCCGAGGATATCGGGCCGGAGGTGCTGCGCGAGCGCGACCCGCGCAAGCTGATCCCGCCGCTGCACGGCGCGCTGCTCAAGAACGAGCAGGACGTTTCGCTGTTCGAGAAGCTCGCCTTCATGGCCCGGCGCGAGAGCCGTTGAGCCTGCCCCTCGTAAATCGGCTCCAGCATCGCTAGGTTCTGTTCATGCGACGCCTCATGCTACTGCGCCACGCCAAGTCCCACTGGCCCACGGGTGTGGCCGACCGCGACCGACCGCTCGCGGCACGCGGGCGCGAGGCCGCCCCGGTGATGGGGCGCTATCTTGCCGACGAATTGCTGCTGCCCGATCTCGTGCTGATCTCGCCGGCCAAGCGCACGGTCGAAACCTGGGAGATGGTCGCGCCGATGCTGCCCGAGAAGCCGGCGACGCAATACGAGCCGCGCATCTACGAGGCGAAGGTCGAGCGCCTGCTCGATGTCGTGCAGGAGGTCGAGGGCGATGTCCGCACGCTCCTGCTCATCGGACATAATCCCGGCTTCGAGGAACTGGCGCATCTCCTGACCGGCCATGGCGATCGCTATGCCTCGGCGCGGATGAGCCAGAAATATCCGACCTGCGGGCTCGCGGTGATCGATTTCGCTGTCGAACACTGGTACGCGATCGCGGCGCGCGAAGGCCGGCTCGACCGCTTTGTGACGCCGGGTTCGCTGGGCGAAGGCCCGGACGAGTGAGCGCCGCGGCGCCGTGAGCGATACCTCCTATCTCGATAGCGCCCGCAATGCGGCTCTCGCCTTCGGTGACAGCGTGCTCGGGCTCGCCCGGCCACGTCTGCGGATCGGCGTCACCGGGCTGTCGCGCTCGGGCAAGACGGTCTTCACCACCGCCCTGATCCAGAACCTGATCGAAGGCGCGAAGCTGCCGGTGCTGAAGGCTTCGTCCGAGGGGCGGATCGCCCGCGTGCGACTGGTGCCGCAGCCTGATCCGGACGTGCCGCGCTTTCCCTATGAGGCGCATCGCGCCGCGATGAATGGCGAGGGGCGGCGCTGGCCGGAATCGACCCGGCGCATCTCCGAGCTCAGGATCGAGATCGACTACGAGCGCGCGGCGGGCTGGTTCAAGGGGCCGGCGACGCTGACGCTCGACATCGTCGACTATCCCGGCGAATGGCTGCTCGACCTCGCCTTGATCGGGCAGGACTACAAGGCGTGGTCGGCGCAGGCCGTCGCCGATGCTCGCAAGGCGCATCGGCGCGAGGCCGCGGCGGAGTGGCTTGCGGACTTGCCGGGGCGTGACCCCGATGGCGCGTCGGACGAACTTGCTGCGGAGGCGGCGAGCGACCTGTTCAAGGGCTATCTCGCGCGCCTGCGGGCCGATCCCGAGGCCGTCGCGGTGACGCCGCCCGGGCGCTTCCTGATGCCGGGCGATCTCGAGGGCTCGCCGGCGCTCACCTTCGCGCCGCTCGATCTCGGCCATGACCGGGACGTGCGGCCGGGCACGCTCGCCGCGCTGATGGCGGAGCGCTTCGAGGCCTATAAGCGCGTCGTGGTGACGCCGTTCTTCCGCGACCATTTCGCAAGGCTCGACCGGCAGATCGTGCTGGTCGACGTGCTGGCGGCGCTCGATGCCGGGGCGCCGGCTTTGGCCGATCTCGAAACCGCTTTGGGGCAGGCGCTCGCGGCCTTCTCGGTCGGGCGCAATTCCTGGCTGACGAGCCTGTTCGCGCCGCGGATCGAGCGCGTGCTCTTCGCCGCGACCAAGGCCGACCATATCCACCATGCGAGCCATGACCGGCTGGCCGCGGTGATGTCTCATCTGGTCGGGCGGGCGCTGTCGCGGGCGCAAGGCGCGGGCGCGCGGGTCGAGTCGATGGCGCTGGCCGCCGTCAGGGCAACGCATGAAGTCAGGATCAAGGAAGGCCGCGAGGAACTGCCGGCCATCGCCGGTGTACCGGAGGCGGGCGAGACGATCGACGGGCAAGCCTTCGACGGTATCGCGGAAGCCGCCATCTTTCCCGGCGAGCTGCCGGAGCGGCCCGAGGCGATCTTCGACCCCAAGGCGCATTGGCAGGTCAGGGCGCCGCGCTTCCGGCCGCCGCTGGTCGTGCCGGATGCGGGCGGGCGCCTGAAGCCGCCGCCGCAGATCCGCCTCGACCGTGCGCTGGAATTCCTGATCGGCGACAAGCTGGCATGAACGGGGTTTCGCGATGAGCAAGGCACCGCGTGCGATCCGTCTCGATGGGCAGCCATCGGGCGAACCGGTCGGCGAGGCCCCGCTTCGCCAGGGCGATCTCGCCATCCTGCCGGAGAGCGAGCCGATCGATGCCGAGACCCCTGTCGCGCCGGTGAAGCCCAAGCGTGGTTTCTCGTGGGGCTCGCTGTTCGTGGCGGGGCTGTCCGGCTTCCTCGCGCTGGCGGCCGGCGTCTGGGTCGAGAACACCATCCGCTCGCTGATGAGCCAGAACCCGGCGCTAGGCTATGCCGCGCTGGTCTGTGCGGCCGTCGCGGCGCTGGCGCTGCTGGTCATGCTGGCGCGGGTGCTGCGCGACATCCTGCGCGAGCGCAAGGTCGAGGCTTTGCGCGAGCGTGCCGTCGCGGCGCTGGTCGGCGGGACGCCCGATGAAGGCCGGGCGATCGCGGGCGAACTCGTCTCGCTCTACAAGGGGCGGGCGCAGACGGCACAGGGCCGCGCCGCCCTGCAGGAGGCCTTGCCGCAGCTCTTCGCGGCGCGCGACATGCTGACGGTGGCGGAACGCAGCCTGCTCGCGCCGCTCGATGCACTGGCCACCGCCCAGATCGCGCAGGCGGCGCGGCGCGTCTCGCTGGTGACGGCGGTCAGTCCGCGCGCGCTGGTCGATGTCGTCTTCGTGCTGGTCGCCTGCGCGCGATTGTTGCGTTCGATTGCCGGCATCTATGCCGGGCGGCCCGGCACGCTCGGCCTGCTCCGGCTGGCGCGGCAGGTGATGAACCATCTCGTCCTGACCGGCGGCATTGCGGCCGGCGATGCCGTGATCCAGCAGGTGGTGGGGCAGGGGCTCGCCGCCCGGCTTTCGGCCAAGCTCGGCGAGGGCGTGATCAACGGGATGCTGACGGCGCGGATCGGCCTTGCCGCGCTCGCCGTCTGCCGGCCGCTGCCCTTCGTCGAGGTGCAGCCGCCGACATTGTCCGATGTCGCAGGCGATCTCGGCGGCTGGCGAAGCGGCAGGGATGGCGAGGCCTGAACCCGGCAGAATCTGCCGGCAAAGGGCGAATCTGCCCGGCTCGGACTGCCGCTAAACCTTTCGTAAACGATCCAACTCCTTGAAATCGCGTGAAGCCCGGCATGGCACGCGCCGTGCAGAACCTTGCCACGAGTTGTGGGCCGCCCTTGGGGGGCTGCCGGTCGAGGTGAGGGTTCCATGGGTGTTTTCAGTGCGCTGACGACGGCGGTTTCGGGAATGACGGCGCAGTCCTATGCGCTTGAGAACATCTCCGGAAACATCGCCAATTCGCGGACGGCCGGCTACAAGCGCGTCGATACGGCCTTTGCCGACCTCGTGCCGGATGCGGCGCTGCGGCGGCAGGTCGCCGGTTCGGTCCAGGCTTTCAGCCAGGCGACGAACTCGATCCAGGGCGATCTCAACCCGACCCGCATCGACACCAATATCGCGATCAACGGCGACGGCTTCTTCGTGGTCGACCAGCGCGCGAGCGGCGTCGGCGCCAACACCCAGTTCGCCAATTCGAACCTCTACACCCGCCGCGGCGATTTCGACTTCGACGCCAACGGCTATCTGGTCAACGGCGCCGGCTACTATCTCAAGGGCCTGAAGATCGACCAGGTGACCGGCCAGCTGATCGGCACGCAGCCGGAAGTGCTGCGCATCACCAAGGAGCAGTTCCCGGCCAAGGCCACCACCTCGATCGAGTACCGCGCCAATATCCCGGCGGTGCCGGCGACGACGCAGAAGACGCAAGGCGGCAGCGAGTTCCTCAATGCGGCCTCGGTCACGGCGGTGGGCGCGGGCTCCAACCCCTATCCCGGCAACGCGGCGGTGATGGGCAACAACATCGGCAGCTTCCTGGCGAGCTCCATCCCCGGCGGTTCGGTCACGGTCTATGACGCGCTCGGCAAGGCCACCAGCGTCGAGATGCGCTGGGCCAAGATCGACAACGGCAACCCCGCCGCAGTGCCGCCGACGACCGGCACCTGGGGCCTGTTCGTGGCGCAGGACACCAGCGCGACGGGCGCCGGTCAGGTCGCCTATGTCCAGACCGCCCAGAACGTCACCTTCGGCACCACCGGCCAGATGGTGAGCCCGGCGACCGGCGACATCACGCTGCCGACTATGACGATCAATGGCACCACCATCACCGGCATCAACGTCACGACCGGCGGCAACGGCGTGACCCAGAACGGCGATGTCAGCGGCCAGATCGATGCACGCAGCATCCGCCAGGACGGCTACACCGCCGGCACGCTCGACCGCGTCACGGTCTCGGCCGAGGGACAGGTGATCGGCACCTTCAGCAACGGCCAGGTCGTCGCGCTCGCCCAGGTCTCGGTCGCACGCTTCAACGCCGACAACTCGCTGAAGCGCCTCGATGGCGGCGCCTTCGAGGAAACGATCGAATCCGGCCCGCCGATCATCGGCCTCGGGACCTCGCAGATGGTGGGCGGCAGCGTCGAGCAGTCGAATACCGACATCGCCGACGAATTCTCGAAGATGATCGTCACCCAGCAGGCCTACTCGGCCAACACCAAGGTCATCACCACCGCGCAGGAGATGCTGAGCGCGGTGTTCAACATCATCCGCTGAACGACGCGTCTGCCTAAGCGGCGGCCCAGAAGGGCCGCCTCTCGCAACAGGAGTTGAAGATGGGCCTGAGCACTTCCCTCAACACGGCGATCGGCGGCCTCAACGCCGCCCAGGTCGGCATCGGCGTCGTCTCGCAGAACGTCGCCAATGCGGGGACGACGGGCTATGTCCGGCGCACGGTCTCGACCGCCGACAGCCTGAGCGGGCTGACCATCGGCGTGCAGAGCACGCAGGTCCAGCGCCTGCTCGACAAGATCGTCCAGCACCAGCTCTGGCAGGAGGCCTCAGGCGCCGCCTATACCTCGACACGCGCGCAATCGCTGTCGAATCTCGACAAGCTCTACGGTGCGCCGGGCAGCTCCACTGCGCTGGACACGATCTTCAACAAGTTCACCGGGGCGCTGCAATCGCTCCAGAACGATCCGTCGTCCTACAGCCTGCGCTCGCAGGTGCTCGACAACGCGACGCAGCTGGCACGCCAGCTCAACACCCTGTCCAACGGCGTGCAGGCGCTGCGCAGTCAGGCCGAAAGCGGCCTCGCCAATGCGGTCACCAAGGTCAACGACCTGCTCGGCGCGCTCGCCAAGGTCAACACCCGCATCGTCGGCAGCCCGAACGACAGCGCGACGGCAGGCCTGAAAGACCAGCGCGACCTGATCCTGTCCGAGCTGTCGCAGTACGTCGACATCAAGACGACGGAGGATGCGCGCGGTTCGGTCTCGATCGTGACCGGCTCGGGGACGCAGCTCTTCGACGGAACGGCAGCCGTCACCTTCAAGTTCGACGAGCATGCGGGCTTAGGTCCCGACGACCAGTGGAACATCGACCCGGCCAAGCGCGGCGTCGGCACGATCAAAATCGTCGATGCCTCCGGCAATGCCTCGGATGCGATCGCCAACCGCATCTTCCGCTCCGGCGAGATCGCGGCCAATATCGAATTGCGCGACAAGACACTGGTCCAGGCCCAGGCGCAGCTCGACGAGATCGCCGCGCAGATGTCGAAGGCGCTCTCGGACCGCGAGATCGCCGGCACGCCGGCGACAGCCGGTGCCGCGACCGGCTTCGACGTCGATCTCACCGGCCTGCAGTCCGGCAACTCCGTCACGCTCGACTACAAGGTCACGCCCGGCGGGCAGACCCAGCGCTTCACCTTCGTGCGTGTCGATTCCGCGGCGTCGCTGCCCCTGCCGGCTTCGGCCAGCGGCGATGCCAATAACCGCGTCATCGGCATCGATTTCTCCGGCGGCCCCGCTTCTGTGGCGGCACAGATCCAGGCGGCCGTCGGCACGGGCTTCACGGTTTCGAACACGGGCTCCATGCTGCGCATCGTCGATGACGGTGCGGCCGGCACGCGTGATGTCGTCGGACTGACCTCGCGGCCGACGAACTCGGTGCTCGCCTCGGCGGGCGGCGCGGCCGAATTGCCCTTCTTCGTCGACGGTTCGTCCGGAAACGCCTTCACCGGCTCCTATGACGGCGGTTCCCAGACCACTGGCTTCGCCGCCCGGATCGCGGTCAATCAGAAGCTCATCGACGACCGCAAGCTGCTTGTGGTCTACAATACCTCGCCCGCGACCGCAGAAGGCGACGCCACCCGGCCCAAGCTGATGCTGGAGCGGCTGACGCAGAGCCAGCGCGCCTTCACCAACGCCTCCGGGCTCGACGGCAACACCGCGACCTCGAGCACGACGCTCTCGAATTTCGTCCAGCGCGTGGTCTCCTCGCAGGGGCAGGCGGTCGAGGCCGCCAAGCGACTCGACGAGGGCCAGCAGGTCGCGCTCGCCTCGGTCCAGAGCCGCTTCCAGCAGACCGCACAAGTCAATGTCGATCAGGAGATGTCGCTGCTGATCGAACTCCAGACCGCCTATGCCGCCAACGCCCGCGTCATCTCCACGATGAAGGAGATGATGGACGTGCTGATGAGAGTGTGAGGCCAGAATGACCATCACCAGCTACGGCACCGGCGCCTATCGTACCGCTAAGCCGAACGAGTACGTCTCGACCCGGGCCCAGTTCGACGACCTGCAGCGCCAGCTCGACACCAAGCAACGCAGCACCAGCTATGGCGATCTCGGCATCGACCGGCGTATCAGCCTCGATCTCAACGGCAAGGTCGCGCAGCTCGATTCCTGGCTGAGCGGCATCGAATTGAGCAATGTGAACCTCAAGCTCCAGACAGCCTCGGTCGAGAACTTCACCAAGCTCACCAACGAGACGCGCAACGACACGCGCTCCAACAGCTATGTGCCGAGCGCAAGCGGCCGTTCCTCGCCGCAGGTTCTCGCCGAGGAGAAGTTCAAGCAGACGCTCGACCTGCTGAACATCGCGGTGAACGGGCGTCACCTGTTCTCCGGCAAGACCTCCGACACGCAGCCGACCCTGGGCTTCAACGAGATCGTCAATGGCGACGGCGCCGGCAAGGCCGGTCTGAAGCAGCTGATCGACGAGCGCCGGCAGGCCGATCTCGGCTCCGGCCAGGGCCGGTTGACCGTGGGCGGTGCCGGCACCACCGCGACGGTCGCCGAAGAGGCGACGGTCCATCCGTACGGTTTCAAGATCGCTGGTATCGTGGGCAGCTCCGCGGCGCTGGCGACGACCTTCAACCCCGGGCCGCCGGCCGATGTTTCCGTGAACGTCGCGACGCAGCCCGCGGCCGGCGACACCGTGCGGCTCATGCTCAACCTGCCCGACGGGACGCAGGAGGAGGTGGTGCTGACGGCGCGCGCCAACGGCACCACGGGTTCGGATAGCGACAGCTTCGAGATCGGCGTCGACGCCAATGCCACGGCCGCCAATCTGCGCACCGCGATCGGCGCGGCGCTCGGCAAGGAAGCGAAGACCACGCTCTCGGCGGCCTCCTCGCAGGTCGCGGCGCAGGACTTCTTCGCGGGCAGCCTGAACAATCCGCCCAAGCGGGTTCCCGGCCCGCCCTTCGACACCGCGACCCTGCCGCCGACCAATGCCGGCGCGGCCGCGACGACCGTGATCTGGTATCGCGGCGATGATGGCGCGGACCCGGCGCGCAATACGTCCACCGTCCAGGTCGACCAGGGCCAGACTGTCGGCACCGGCGCGCGGGCGAGCGAGGAGGCCTTCCGCGTCGGCCTCGCCCAGTTCGCGATCATGTCGATCGAGAACTTCCCGGCGGGCGACACGAATTCGCAGGCGCGCTACGAGGCCATGACGGCGCGGGTCAGCGAGAAGCTCGGCTTCGGCGGCAGCACCCAGAAGCCGGCCGAGATCATCACCGAGTTGGGCTCGGCCCAATCGACGCTGTCGAACGCCAAGGCGCGCCACCAGAGCACCAAGGACTACCTGACCACGACTCTGGCCGGGGTCGAGAACGTCACCACCGAGGAGGTCGCGACGCAGATCCTCTCGCTGCAGACGCAATTGCAAGCGAGCTATCAGGTGACCTCGATGCTCTCGAAGTTGTCGCTGACGAACTATCTTTGACGAATAGCCTTCTGGAGCCCTCATCCTGAGGAGCCGCGGAACGCGGCGTCTCGAAGGATGGTCCAGAGGGTTAGGGAGCCTCCTGAAGCATCCTACGAGACGCAAGCTCCGCTTGCTCCTCAGGATGAGGGCTGGGAGGGGCCAATCTTTTGTAGCTCTGAAACGAAAACGCCGCCCCGGAAGGGCGGCGTTTTCGTTTGTCGGGTGCTCGACGCTTCGGCGGGGGGCTCAGCGCCCGCGCAGGCCGGCGGCGATGTCGCGGTTGATGTTGACCAGGATGCCCAGGGATTGCGGCTGCGGATCGGCCGAGATCTTGAAGGTCTGGTTGAATATGAAATTGGCGAGGCTGACGATGTTGGTCTTGATGCCGACCGGGAGCGGATTGTCCTCGGCGATGACGGCGGAGACCAGCAGGGTCCAGAGGCGGCGGTTATAGGTCAGCGCCTCGTCCAGCTCGCGCTCGCGCAGGTTCCAGTCGTCGGCGACGGCCTGGAGCCGCGTGGCGGCCTTGATCAGGAGGGAGGCTTCGAGTTCGCGAGGCGAAACGACGGATTGGGCAGTCTTGGCCGCGGCAGCGTAGGCGTTAAACCCGTTTTGCATTCTCGATCAGTTCCGCTTCATAGACGATCAGCTTTCTGGCCGCCTTGAGAGCTTTATAGAGGTCGTCGCTTAAGATGCGGTTATTGATCTCGTGAACATGCGGCAGAGCGCTGGGCGCCGCATTGATGAATTCGCGCACGAGCTGGAAATAGGTCTCGTGCTCATGCGTCGGGTCCTGCGCCAGATACATGAGCTGGATCGCAAGATAGATCTTCTTGGCCGGGGTATCGGCGGTTGCGGCGGTCAGGATGTCCTTCTCGCGCAGGATGGGCGCGTCGCCCTCGATGAAGAAGCGGGTGCGCTGCTCGTCGTTGCGGATCACCACCTGGCCGATGATGATGCGCTCGCGCGGCTTGAGCTCGACCTTGAGAGCCATGTCGGTCCTGCCTTCTGGCTGGAGGGGAGGGCGGGCGGCGTCTTCCGCGTCAGCCGAAGAGCCGGAGCACGCCCTGGTCAGCCTGGTTCGCCAGCGAGAGCGCGGTCTGCGAGAGCTGCTGGCGGGTGTTGAGGGCGAGCAGGCTCGCGCCTTCCTCGTTCGGATCGGCCAGCACGAGGTTACCCGCGCCAGTTGTCAGGACGTTGGCCAGTTCCTTGGTGAAGTCCTGGCGGGTCTGGGCGACCGAGAGGTTGGAGCCCAGGGTCGAGGCCAGCGACTTCAGCGAGGTCAGAGCGCCGGTGAGAGAAGCGGTGGCCTTGTCGAGGTCGGCATCGTTCTGGAAGTTGATGAAGCCGGTCAGCTGCGTGTTGACCGCGCGGGGAATGCCGAGATTGTCCGAGGTCAGGTTCGAGCCCTGAATGTCGAGCTTGGTCTGGTTCTTGCCGGTCTTCTCGTTGAACTGGATCGAGAGACGGTCGCCGGCGAGCAGGTTGATGCCGTTGAAGCTCGAGTCCTTGGCGAGATCGTCGATCTTGTTGCGCAGGTCGTTGAACTGATCGATCAGGTTCGAGCGCACCGCAGAGGTGATGTTGGAGCCAACGATCGAGGTCGTCGCCGAGTTGTCGGTGACCGCAAGGCCGAGGGACGTGTTGGCGTTCAGCGTCGCGCTTTGGGCATTGGTAACCGCCGCGTTATTGGCGGCATCGAGTTCAGCCTGCGTCGGGTTCGCGCCGGCCTGGGGGCCGCTGCCGAGGCCGAAGCCGAACTGAACCTTCTCCGAGCCCATGCCCTTGATGTTGAACTGGCCCTTCTCGTCGACGAAGGCAGTTGCAACACCCGACTGGTTCACGGCGTTGACGACGTCGCGGACGGTGGCGTTCGGGCCGACGGTCGCGGTGAAGCTGTTCGAGCCAGACACGACCGAGATGGCGTAGGTCTGGACGTTGCCGGCGGCGGGCGGAGCGATACCCAGGTTGCCGGAGTCCGTGGCGGTGGCGGTGTTGGCGGCTCCGGCGTTGTTATCGACGAGCGACTTGTCGAGCGCGATGTCCTTGAGGCTCTTGCTGGTCAGGGCAGCTTCGGCCGCGGTGGCGAGGCCCGTGCCGGCCTTGGTCGGGCGGTTCTGGGCCGCGTCCGACTGAGCCTGCTTGATCGTCGACTGGAGCGAGTTCACCAGCTTGGTGATGCCGTCGATGCCCTTGGAAGCAGCCTGGATGGTCTGGATGCCGTTCGAGATGCCGTCGAGCAGGCCGGTGAGCTGGCTGGAGCGGTCGTTCAGCGAGAGCGCAGTGAAGTAGTTCACCGGGTTGTCGATGGCGGAGTTGACCTTCTTGCCGGTCGCGAGGCGGTTCTGAATGACGCTCTGCTGGGCGGTGGTCTGCTGCAGCGTCAGCAGGTTGTTGCGAACGCCATTGGAAAGGATCGTGCTGGCCATCTTCGGTCCCCTGAACGCGCGATTCCGGCGCGATGCAACCTGATTTCAGGGGGGATCATTACTTGTTAGGGATAATAAAAGGTTAATTGCGCCGGCAATCTCGTTACTGCGTCAAAACGAAAAGTGGCGGAGCTTGATGCTCCGCCGCCTTTTGACTTCGCCCCGCGTTCTGCGGGCTGATCCGCTTTCTGCGGACCGAAGATCAGAACAGACGCAGGACCGCCTGCTCGCTCTGGTTCGAGAGCGACAGCGCCGTCTGCGAGAGCTGCTGACGGGTCTGCAGCGCGAGCAGGTTGGCGGCTTCCGAGTTCGCGTCGACGTTCACCAGGTTCGAGGCGCCCGAGCTGAGCACGTCGGCCATGTCCTTGGTGAAGTCCTGGCGGGCCTGGGCAACCGAGAGGTTCGCACCGAAGGTCGAGGACAGCGACTTCAGCGAGGTCAGCGCACCGGTCAGAGCCTGCGTGGCCTTGTCGAGGTCGGCGTCGTTCTGGAAGTTGATCTGGCCGGTGAGCTGGGTGTTGCCAGCCTTGACGATGCCAAGGTTGTCGGAGGTGACGTCCGAGCCCTGGATGTCCAGCTTGGTCTGGTTCTTGCCGGTCTTCTCGTTGAACTGGATCGAGAGACGGTCGCCCTTCAGCAGGTTGACGCCGTTGAAGCTCGAGTCCTTGGCGAGATCGTCGATCTTGCTGCGCAGGTCGTTGTACTGGTCGATCAGGTTCGAGCGCACCGCCGAGGTGATGCCGGACGAGGTGATCGAGGTCGTGGCGGAGTTGTCGGTGACGGCGAAGCCGAGAGTGGTGTTGGCGTTCAGCGTCGCGCTCTGGGCATTGGTGACCGCCGCCGCATTGGCGACGTCGAGTTCAGCCTGCGTCGGGTTCGCGCCGGCCTGGGCGCCGCTGCCAAGACCGAAGCCGAACTGAACCTTCTCCGAGCCCATGCCCTTGATGTTGAACTGGCCCTTCTCGTCGACGAAGGCAGTTGCAACACCCGACTGGTTCACGGCGTTGACGACGTCGCGGACAGTGGCGTTCGGGCCGACGGTCGCGGTGAAGCTGTTCGAGCCGGACACGACCGAGATAGCATAGGTCTGGACGTTGCCGGCGGCCGGCGGGGCGACGCCAAGGTTACCGGAATAGGTCGCGGTAGCGCCGTTGACGCCGGTCACCGGGTCCGTGCCGTTGTCATCGACGATCTTCTTGTCGAGCGCGATATCCTTCAGGCTCTTCGAGGACGCGGCCTGCTCCGCCGCGGTGGCGAGAGCGGTACCGGCCTTGGTCGGGCGGTTCTGAGCCGCGTCCGACTGAGCCTGCTTGATCGTCGACTGGAGCGAATTCACCAGCTTGGTGATGCCGTCGATGCCCTTGGAAGCAGCCTGGACGGTCTGGATGCCGTTCGAGATGCCGTCCAGCAGGCCCGAAAGCTGGCTGGAGCGGTCGTTCAGCGAAGCGGCGGTGAAGTAGTTAACGGGGTTGTCGACCGCGGTGTTGACCTTCTTGCCGGTCGCGAGCTTGAACTGGGAAGCTTGGGCCTGGGCGGCGGTCGACTGCAGCGAGGAGAGAGCGGAACGAACGCCCGAGGAGATAGAGACGGCCATTTGTTTTTACCTTCTGGTATGGAGCCTTCTGGCGTCCAAGCCGTTCTGGCCAGGACGGGGCGACCCTGCTGCCCCAGCCCGTAACAACAGGTAAATTTCAGCCGGCGAATTGAGCGGGATCGGCGCCTTGTCGGGGCATGGTTAAGCAGGCACTAACGGCGGGCGGCTTTCCGTCTCTTCGTCTCTCAGCCCTCATCCCAGAAATTGTAGCCCTCATCCTGAGGAGCGCCGTCAGGCGCATCTCGAAGGATGTTCCAGCTGTCTCCGGAGCCTCCTAGAGCATCCTTCGAGACGCGATCCTCTGGATCGCTCCTCAGGATGAGGGCTCCAGGAGTTATCAGTCAGCCCCCGATGATGAGGGCTTGCATCCTCCATGAGGGCCTTCGGTATCCGCAGGCCCCAAACGAAAACCGCCCGCGCGGAGGCGGGCGGCATACAATGCGATGGATAGGGGAGGAGGCGCTCAGGCTGTCCGCTCAACCTGATGTTGCTGGGTCTCGCTGGCTTCGCGGGCGCGTTCGCTGAGTTCGCGCGAATAGGCACGCAGCTTGAGCAGCGTCTCGTCCGGCAGCTGCGAGATCGTCTCGCCGGTATGCGGGTCCTTCTTCTGCAGCACGATCGCGCGGGTCTGCGGATCGATGATCAGCTTGCGCTCGACCGTCTCGTCGGTCGTGCGCGTTGCCTCGCGGTTGTTCTGGGCGTTGTCGCGGGCGCGGCGCTCGCCATCGGCGCGGCTCTGGGCGTCGCGCGCGTCGGCGCGGACCTCGACATTGACGGCGGCGCCGGCCGATGCCGATTGCACGGTCTTTTCGGGGGGGAGATCGACCGCGACGCTGCCGGCATGGGCCGTCACGTCAGAACGGCTGACAGGTGGCGGGCCGATCACGGCCGCGAGCTTGGGGGCGTTGCCAAAATCCATGACCACTCCTTCTGGAGTCGTTCACGGCGCCGTCGCGGCGCCATCGTCCGGTGCCGGGAGCAGGACGTGGCTACCCGACACTGCGCAGATTGGCAGAAAAGATTGAATCCGGCGTCAAGAAATTAGGTAAATCTTTAGGGTTTCTGGCGCAGCGGCGGCGTAAACCCTTTTTAAACCAAGGGGCTGGCGCTCCTGCCTTGGCGCGGGAGCGGCCTGCCGCAAGCCTCACAGCCGGCGCGACACCACCAGCGGCCCGGAATTCGGACGGGCGAAGACGCCGGCACCGACCGTCGCGGCCGGGCCGTAGCCATTGGCGCGCATCGGCTTGTTGGCATCGGCCGCAAGGTCCCGCACGATCGATTCCGAGACGGCGCGGGCCGTCGCCAGCACGATCTGGTTGGTCTCGATCAGGCTCTGGAAGGCGAGATGGGCGTCCTTGAGCCGCTTGACCTGATCCGGCACGAAGCGGGCGAGCGCCACGGCGTTCAGTTTCACCTGCTCGACGCCGCGCATGTAGATGCCGGCCAGCTCGGTCTTGCGCGGCTCGCGGGTCATCGCCTCCGGCAGGCGGCCGGCACGAACGAGCTCGGTTTCCTCGCCGACGAGATGGGAGAGGGCGCCGAGCGCCTCCAGCACGGCCTCGACCAGAGCGCGGGCGCTGAGCGCATCGGCGATGCGCGGGCGCTCGTCGAGGATCGGCTTAACGGCCAGCATTCTGGACTCCGCCCGCGGCCTGCTCCTGCAGGTTGATCAGGTCGCGCATGATCTGGTTGGACAGGCCGATGCCGCCGGCCTTCTGGATCTGCTGGGCGTATTGCTGGGTCAGCTGCGAGCGCCAGATGCCGCCGCCGGTGCCGTTCTCGCCGAGAGGGCCCTCGCCGGTTTCGCCGGCGAAGAGCTTCTCGGTCATCTGCTCGAGGAACATGGTCTCGAACTCGTCGGCCTGCTTCTTCGCCTTGGCCTTGGCCGGGTCGAGCGCATTGGCGATGCCGCTGGCGACCTTGCCGGCGACGCCGAGCGCGAGGTTCGCGGCGGGAAGCGCGAGGGCAGCAGTCATCACATCACCTCGATTTCGGCCTGCAGGGCGCCTGCCGACTTGATGGCCTGGAGAATGGAGATCAGGTCACGCGGGCCGATGCCGAGCGCATTGAGCCCGTCGACGAGCTCGGCCAGCGTCACGCTCTCCTTGACGAGCGCGAGCTTGTTGCCGCCGCCTGTATCGACCTTGACGTTGGTCCGGGGCGTCACGACGGTCTGGCCGCGCCCGAAGGGCTCGGGCTGGGAGACCTGCGGCTGCTCGCTGATCGTGACGGTGAGGTTGCCCTGCGCCACGGCGACCGTGGAGACGCGGACATCCTTGCCCATGACGATGATGCCGGAGCGCTCGTCGATGACGATGCGGGCGAGCTGGTCGGGCTCGACGCGCAGCTGCTCGATATCGGTGAGCAGGCGGATCATGTTGCCCTTGAAACGGGCCGGAATCTGCAGGACCACGGTCGAGGGGTCGGTCGGCTCGGCCGAGTCGCCGCCGACGAAATCGTTGATCGCGGCGGCCATGCGGCGCGCGGTGGTCAGGTCGGGATTGCGCAGCGACAGGCGCAGCGTCGAGAGCTTGTTCAGCGCGAAGTCGATCTCGCGCTCGACGACGCCGCCATTGGCGATGCGGCCGACGGTCGGCACGCCGCGGGTGATCTTGCTGGCCTCGCCCTCGGCCGAGAAGCCGGAGATCGCGACCGGGCCCTGCGACACCGCATAGACCTCGCCATCGGCGCCGAGCAGCGGCGTGACCAGCAGCGTGCCGCCCTGCAGCGACTTGGCGTCGCCCATGGCCGAGACGGTGACGTCGACGCGCGTGCCCTGGGTGGCGAAGGGCGGCAGGTTGGCGGTCACCATCACGGCGGCGACGTTGGCTGTGCGCATGTTGGCGCCGCGGGTGTTGACGCCGAGGCGCTCCAGCATCGCCTGCAGGGACTGCTTGGTGAAGGGGGTGTTATTGAGAGTGTCGCCGGTGCCGTTGAGGCCGACGACGATGCCGTAGCCGAGGAGCTGGTTCGTGCGCACGCCTTCGACAGAGGCCAGGTCCTTGATGCGCGAGAGCGCGAACACCGGCTGCGACGACAGGCCGACGACCACGGCCAGCATGGCGGCCAGCGGCTTCAGCAGCGTCTTCAGGGCGGGGTTGCGGAACATGCGTCTGGCACCGGAGGGTGGTTGAACTCGTCCGACCCTTGCGAGGGCCGTGCCAAACCGCTCGAATTTGAAAAGCCTTGTTTGTCAGTCCTTTGCAGTTCGGCCTCATGGTCGGGAGGCTCTTGCGGAGCCTGCGCTTCCTGCCGGGGCGGCAGTTTCTGCCGGGCAATTTACCGGCTGTTAACTGTCTTCCGACAAGACTTCATTAACCCTTCACGAGGCCGCCGATGATCAGGATCGACCAGCGCGCGCCCGTCTCGAATGCCGGCCCGGCCAGTTCCGCGAGGCGCTCGAGCGGCGCGGCCTTCACGCTTCCGACGCAGGAATCCGCGACTGCTGCTCGCAGCAGCGGCGTCAGCGCGGCAGGCCCGCTCGACACCTTGCTCGCCGTCCAGGCGGAGGAAGACACGCAGGACCGCAAGCGCCGGCAGGCCAGGCGCGGGCACGACCTGCTCGACGGGCTCGACCGGCTGAAGGCGGCCCTGCTCGCCGGCCGGGTGCTGCCCTCGGAGTTGGAGCGTCTGCGCACGACCTTGGCGCTTCGGCGCGAGACGACGGACGATCCGCGTCTCGACGAGGTTCTGGCGCATATCGAACTGCGCGCAGCCGTGGAGCTGGCGAAGCTCAAGCGCTGAGCTCGCAAGGCACCGCCTTAGAAAAGGCTGAAATCCAGCCCTGCATCTCCCGATCTGGCCGGCCTTTCCGGCTGGTCGGAGTGCCTGCCATGAATCTCGCCTGGATTGGTCGCAGCTTGGCCCGGCTCGCGCTGACGGCATGGCTGTTTCCGCTCCTGGGCGCTTTCGCGCTGGCGCAGGGCCGGAGCGCCGAACGTTTCGGACAGGCAGGCCCTTATGAAATCACCGTTGTGCAGCAGCCGCTGTGCTGCGACGGCAAGGGCAATGGCGTCGAACTCTATCTGCCGCGCCCGCGGCGCGCCGGCGAAACCTTCCCGGTTGTGACCTGGGGCAACGGAACCTGGGCCAAGCCAGACAAATACGCCTTCCTGCTTCGCCACCTGGCATCCTGGGGGATGGTCGTGGTCGCCACGCGGGATTCTAGCGTGGGAACTGGCGAGACGCTGCTGGATGCGCTCGCTTTGGCGGAGCGAAGTGACAAGGCCTTGCTGATGGACCGTGGCCGCATCGCGGCCATCGGGCATTCGCAAGGTGCATCCGGAGCGTTCAACGCCCTGGTCGCGAAGCCCTCGATCAAAACGGCCGTGCTCTTCGACCTGCCCGGGCGGCGCCTATGCAACCGGGAGCATTGTGCCCAGATCCCGGGCGGCCTGCGGGAGAAGCAATCGGTCCTGTTCCTCTCCGGCGAGAAGGACCCGCTGTCATCGTCCGAGATGGTGGATGCCTATTTCGGCGAGGTCCCGGCGGGCAGGCTGCGTGCCAAGGCCGCGGTCGTCGAGGCTGATCACAATGATATCCAGGGCCAGCCGGATTGTCCGTCTTTCGCGATCGGTTGCCGGAAAGGCATCGGCGCCTTCCTGCCCTATGCGACCGCCTGGCTGCGTTGGCAGATCGCCGCAGACAAGGCCGCAGCTGCCGTTTTTTCCGGCCGGGATGCGCCGTTCTCGCGCGATCCGCTTCTGACCGGGGCCGTCATCGCCCGCTGACGACGATTGGTCTGCGTCAGCGAATGAACTGATCGACATAATCTGCGCCCAGCCCGTTCTGGGCGTAATGTGCGCGGCATTTGTCGATGCGAGTGAAGACGTCGTCATAGCCCAGGCATTTGCCGTCCGGGTCGACATAGATCATCGCGCCATTGACCTGGAACATGGTGATCATCTCTTCAGTTTCGGGATCGACCACCAGCGTGTGCGTCTCGCCGGGTGCCTCGTAGACATAGGAGCCCTCGGTCGCGACCCAGTCATGTTCGAGATAGCGCCATTGGCCCTTGAGCACATAGCCATGGACCGGCAGCGGGTGGCGGTGGCGCGAGAGCACGCCGGCGCGGCGGACCTTGAGCAGGTTCATCCAGTAGCCGCGCGAGGTGCAGAGGAGCAGGGGGCGGAACCAGACATTGTCGTCGACCGGAACCCAGACGCGCTCGTCGGTCGGGATGACATTCGGGACGATCAGCTCCGGCGGCGATTCCTTCGGCTGGGGATGCCGATAGGGCGTCCAGCGCTCCTCCTGCGTGGCCGCGACGGGCATCGGGCTCGTCGTGTTCATGGCGTCTCTCCCGTGCTGATGTTTTGATTCAATGTGCGCAGAATCTGATTCAGGTTTCCGGCCCAAGTCTTTGGGCAGGAATCGCTTTCCTAGACGGCGAGGTAGCCGCCATCGACCGGCAGGATCGCGCCGGTGACGAACTGGGCCGCGTCCGACAGCAGGAAGGCGATGGCGCCGCCGACATCGCCGGGCTTGCCCCAGCGGCCCATCGGGGTGCGGGCAAGGATCGGCGCCGAGCGCTCGGCATCCTCGACCAGCGGCCGGGTCAGCTCGGTCTCGATCCAGCCGGGCGCGACCGCGTTGACGCGGATGCCGTCCTGCGCCCAGGCGGCGCCGAGCGACTTGGTGAGCTGGCCGATGCCGCCCTTCGAGGCGGCATAGCCCGGCGCGAAGGGGGAGCCGTGAAAGGTCAGCATCGAGGCGATATTGACGATGGCGCCGCCCGTCTTGTCCGCGCCCTTGGCGGCGAGCTTGTCCTTGGCGGCGAGGCACATCCGCATCGTGCCGCTGAGATTGACCTCGATCGTCAGGCGGAAGGCCTCGATCTCGAATTCCTTGCCGCCGCGCTGGATCATGCCGGCGCAGTTGACCAGCGCGTCGAGGCGCGGGCGGGTCGCGACGATGGCGGCGACCTCGGCGTCGCGGGTCACGTCGAGCCGGGCATGGCGGATGGCAGGATGGGCCGGCGCCGCCGCGACCTCCTCCTCGGTCAGGCCGGTGGCAAGGACGTCGTAGCCGGCCGTGGCGAGCGCGAGGGCGGCGCCTGCGCCGATGCCGCGCGTGCCGCCGGTGACGAGAGCGAACTTGGTTGAAGTCGAGTGTGTCATGGGGCGAGGCTAGAGCGGCCCGCGCCCAGGGGGAAGGCGGGATGATGCAGGCCGCCATGAAGCGTCGGTCTGCGTCAAGATTGGCGAGCCCTCATCCTGAGGAGCCATTTCGGATGAAATGGCGTCTCGAAGGATGCTTAAGGAGGCTCTGGAGTGATCTGGAACATCCTTCGAGACGCCGCGTGCCGCGGCTCCTCAGGATGAGGGCTGCAATTGAAGCGCAGGCTCAGGTCAGTCCCACTTGTACTTCAAGGAGAGCATGGCCCGGCCGCGCGTCTCGAAATCGCTGGCCACGAGCGGCACCTTGCGCGCCAGCGTGACGTCGAATGAGGTCTGCCAGGGCAGGTCGGCGAGCTTGGCGAGATCGACCGACAGCTTCATCTCCGGCGTCATCGCGGTGTGGAAGCCGTCTCCCGGCGCGAAGACGTAATAGCCGCCCATCGTGAGCTGCGAGGTCAGCGTGAGATGGGGGAGCAATTCCTGCCGATAGCCGATCAGCGCTTCGCCAGTCTGTTCGGGATTGCCGTAGAGCGCGCTGCCGCCACCAGTGGCGAGCCCCCAGATGAAGCCTTTGCCAGGGCGGGCGGGCTGGGCGAGGCGCCAGCGCAATTCCGCGTTTCGCGTCGCGCTGGCGCTGTCCGGATCGGAGAGCGTCGTCGAGAGCGAGAAGATGTCCTGCCCGAGCTTGAAGCCGACCGAGCGGTCCTGCGCCGCGCTCATCATGTTCTGGCGCGCGGCGAAACCCTTGCGGATGATGTCGACCGGGATCGGAGCCCGCGCCCGCAGATGCGCGCCGGAAGAGGCGGCGGCGCGGCCGAGTGCGGCCAGCCCCGGATCGAAGACGATCGCGTCGGGGTCGCTCGCGGCCAGCGCCGGCATCTCGTCCGCGTCGGGATCGATCAATGCGCCGCGCGGGATCGGCAGCGGCATGACAGGGGTCTCCTCCGCCGTAAGCGGCGTGGAGGCGAGGGCGGGACTGAGCGTCGCCGCGATAAGGAGCGTGGCCGGCGCAAGGCCAGGCCGGCAATCGAAAATGAAACGGAACACGTCGTTCGTCCTGTCGCTATGACGAGCGGCAGGTCAGGCTAGGCCGGGAAGGTGCCGATTTTGCGGCAGTGCAGCATAATGATTGTTGCGTGAGATTGCCCGAAAGCCGCGCTTCCCCCGCCGCGCGTAACCCGCTAGGAAGCGACCCAGCCGAGGATGCCGGCCGAAAGCCGCCGTTTCGGATCGTTCTATCTGGAGAGAACAGGGGTCATCGCATGAGCAAGATCAAGGTCGCCAACCCGGTCGTCGACATGGACGGCGACGAGATGACCCGGATCATCTGGCAGAAGATCAAGGACACCCTGATCTTCCCGTATCTGGATCTCGAGCTCGACTATTACGACCTCTCGGTCGAGAACCGCGACGCGACCAACGATCAGGTCACGATCGACGCCGCCAACGCCACCAAGAAACACGGCGTTGCCGTCAAGTGCGCGACCATCACGCCGGACGAGGGCCGCGTGAAGGAGTTCAACCTCAAGGAAATGTGGAAGTCGCCGAACGGCACGATCCGCAACATCCTCGGCGGCGTGATCTTCCGCGAGCCGATCATCTGCAAGAACGTGCCGCGCCTCGTCCCGGGCTGGACCCAGCCGATCGTCATCGGCCGTCATGCTTTCGGCGACCAGTACCGCGCGACGGACTTCAAGTTCCCGGGTAAGGGCACGCTCTCGATCAAGTTCGTCGGCGAGGACGGCAAGGTCATCGAGAAGGAGGTCTTCAAGGCCCCCGAGGCCGGCGTCGCCATGGCGATGTACAATCTCGACGACTCGATCCGCGACTTCGCCCGCGCTTCGCTGAACTACGGCCTGATCCGCAAGTACCCGGTCTATCTCTCGACCAAGAATACCATCCTCAAGACCTATGACGGCCGCTTCAAGGACATCTTCGAGGAGATCTACCAGGCCGAGTTCAAGGCGGAGTTCGACAAGCTCGGCATCACCTACGAGCACCGCCTGATCGACGACATGGTCGCCTCGGCGATGAAGTGGTCCGGCGGCTATGTCTGGGCCTGCAAGAACTACGACGGCGACGTGCAGTCCGACACGGTGGCGCAGGGCTTCGGCTCGCTCGGCCTGATGACCTCGGTGCTGATGACGCCGGATGGCAAGACCGTCGAGGCCGAGGCCGCGCACGGCACGGTGACCCGCCACTATCGCGAGCATCAGAAGGGCAAGGAGACCTCGACGAACTCGATCGCCTCGATCTTCGCCTGGACCCGTGGCCTCAGCCACCGTGCCAAGCTCGACAATAATGCCGAGCTCGCCAAGTTCGCGGCGCTGCTGGAGAAGGTCACGGTCGACACGGTCGAGGCCGGCGACATGACCAAGGATCTCGCGCTGCTGGTCGGCGCCGAGCAGAAGTGGCTCTCGACCACCGGCTTCCTCGAGAAGGTCAGCGAGAACATGCGCAAGGCGATGGCCGCCTGATTTCAGGCGCATCGTTGCGTGGAATGAGAAGCCCGGCCGAAAGGCCGGGCTTTTTCATGCGCTGTACTCGCCTGCGGAGATCAGGCCTTCCGCGCCACGATATAGGGGCGCCAGTGCTTGGCCTTGCTCGCGTGGTTCTCGACGGCCAGAATCTGAAAGCCCACCGCCGACACACGCTCTTTCAGCTCTGCCACGCTGAAGACGGCAGCATAGGGCGCCAGCCGTAGCGCGCGCATCACAGGCAGGGCAGCGTATCCGACAAGCGGGTTCATATCCCCGATACAGGGGGTCTTCGAGATGAACAGCCCACCCTCGGCGAGCAAGCCGCGGATATGTTCCAGCGTTCCGGGCAGGTCACGCACCAGATGCAGGTAGCTGAAGCCCAGAACGGCATCGAAAGGAGCGTCGGGGCCGAGCGCTTCGGCGGTGGTGACGCGGAAGCTCAATCCCGGGATCGCTTCAGCCGCCAGTTTCTGCTCGGCAATCGCGATCATGCCGGTCGAGATATCGGTGGCCAGATAGCTTTGCACGCCGCCGGCCAGCCTGAGTGCCGTCGATCCGGTGCCGCAGCCGAGTTCCAGCACCCGGTCCTGCGGTTTCAGCTGCTCGCGCGTCCGCTCCAGCGTGCGTTCATAACCGGCGAGATCCGCGATGGCGCTGCGCGCATATCGGCTCGACGTCCGATCCCAGAAGCGGGCATCGCTCGCGCTGCTCATCTCTCGGCACTCCCCAAAGCAAGGCCGGTATAAGCGGCGAAGATTGCGGGAGTTTTATGCGAAACGGCCCGCGAGAGGCGGGTCATTCCACCTTGACCGGTCGCCGCGCCAGAATCCGATGCTCCGCCAGCGGCGCATGCAGCACGTAGCGCAGTTCATAGAGGCCCGGCTGGTCTGGCGCCTCCAGCGTCGCCTCGACATTCTCGGCCGGGAAGAAGCGCGGGCCGTCCGCATCGGCCGGGGCGTCGGGCTTCACCAGCATGACGCGGTCCTGCTCGCCATTGGGGCCGATGCCGCGCACCGGCAGGCCCTGGCCACGGCCGACGCGCTCCGGCGCGGCCAGCGTCGCGCTCGGCTCCGTCGTGGCGAGCGGCTCGCGCAGCAGGATCACGGGCGTGCCGTCTTTCTCCACGGTCAGGCGCAGTTCATAGGTACCGACGGCGCCCGGCGTTGGCAGGGTGGGGACGGCGTTCTTCGGCTCGACGACGACGATCGCCTTGCTCGCCGGATCGTCCGGGCGGGCGATGGCGAGGCGGGCGCCTTGCGGCGCGTTGCTCAGGAAGACGCTGAGCGGCGCGCCGGCGACGATGGTCCGGGCCGCGGAGAGGGCGAGGGCGTCATTCCGGCGTTGTGCGGGTTTCGTCTGCGCAACAGCGAGCGCCGGCAGGAGCAGGGCGGCGAGCGCGATCAGGAGGCGGCGTTTCACGTTCATCCTCTCGCCAGCGTCCGGATGCGCTCGGCAAGCCGGGGGTGGCGCGTGGTGAGCGCCCGGAAATCGATGGGGTCGAGGACCAGGAGCTTGGAAGGAACCGTCGCCACCGCCGCTTGCGGGCAGGGCGAATGGCTGGCGATGGCGATATCATCGAGCTGGAGTTCGCCGAAAAAATGGCCTTCGTCGAGCCGGTCGCGGCTGTTGGCGAGCGCGACCTCGACCTCGCCACTGGCGATGAAATAGAGCGCCCGGCCGGGCTCGCCCTGATGCATGATGACGGCGCCCGAGCGGACCGACTGGGCGCGCAGGAACTGCATCACGGCGGCGATCTCGCTGGCATCGAGCCCGCCGAAGAGCGGCACGCGTGCGATCATGCTCCAGGTGACGACGAATTCGCGCCGGTGGATCTCCTGCGCGAAGGCGGTGGCGACGATACCAACGGGCAAGGCGAGCATGACGAGGCCGAGCACGGCGGTGACGGCCGCGACCGCCTTGCCGGCCGCGGTGATCGGATAGACATCGCCATAGCCGACTGTGGTCAGGGTGATGATCGCCCACCACATCGCATCGGGAATGGTGCCGAACTTGTCGGGCTGGGCCTCATGCTCGACGAGATGCATGGCGCTCGCCGCGACCAGCATCACGCCCATCAGGATGACGAAGCAGGCGACCAGCGCCTTGCGCTCGGCCGCCAGCGCCGCCGCGAGCGAGGCCATGCCGGGCGAATAGCGGCCGAGTTTGAAGAAGCGCAGCAGCCGCAGCAGCAGGAGGATGCGGATTTCGCCGAAGCCCAGCAGCGCGGCACCGAGCGGCAGGATCGCGAGCAGGTCGATGATGGCCGGGAAGGAGCGGAGATAGGCGAGGCGGGCCCGCGTCGCGCTGAGCCCGCGATAGCGGGCATGCTCGGGCGCGATCCAGATGCGGATGGCGTACTCGACCGTGAAAACCGCGAGCGAGATGCGCTCCAGCAGGTCGAAGGCTGGGCCGAAGCGGGCGGCGAGCGCGGGAACCGATTCCAGCACGATCGCCAGCACGTTGGCGCAGATCAGCGCGACCAGCGCCCGGTGGATCACGGTGGCGACGAGATCGTCGCCGGCACCGTGATCGAACCACAGGTGAACCTGCCACCGCCAGCCCCGTCGAGGCATGGCGGCGGCCATCTCTCCGTCAGCCCATCGCGGCCGCGACGGCGTCCAGCGCGGCCTGCGCCTTGCTGCCGTCCGGCCCGCCGGCCTGGGCCATGTCGCGGCGACCGCCGCCGCCCTTGCCGCCGAGCTGCTCGGAGGCGACACGCACCAGAGCGACCGCATCGAAGCGCTCGGTCATATCAGGCGTGACGCCGACGACGACGCCGGCCTTGCCGTCATCGGCGACGCCGACGATGGCGACGACGCCGGAGCCGACGCGGGCCTTGGCCTCGTCGGCGAGGCTCTTCAGGTCCTTCATCTCGATGCCGGTGACGGCGCGGGCCAGCAGCTTGGCGCCGGCGATCTCCTGGATCGGGTCCTCGGCCGCGCCGCCGCCGCCCATGGCGAGCTTCTTGCGGGCCTCGGTCAGCTCGCGGTCGAGCTTGCGGCGCTCCTCGATCAGGGCGGCGAGGCGGTTGCCGGCCTCGGAAGCGGGGACCTTGAGCAGGCTCGCGAGACCGTCGAGCAGGCGCGATTCCTCGTTGAGGCGCAGGCGGGCGCCATTGCCGGTCATCGCCTCGAGGCGGCGCACGCCGGCCGCGACGGCGCCTTCGCCGACGATGCTGACGAGGCCGATATCGCCGGTGCGCGAGGCATGGGTGCCGCCGCAGAGCTCGACCGAATAGGCGCGGCCGGCCGGGTTCGTGCCCATCGCGACGACGCGGACCTCGTCACCGTATTTCTCGCCGAAGAGCGCGCGAGCACCCGAGGCGATCGCCTCGTCGACGCTCATCAGGCGGGTCGTGACCGGCTCGTTCTGGAGGACGATCGCATTGGCGATCTCCTCGACCTCGCGCAGCTCCTCGGCGCTGATCGGCTTGGGATGCGAGAAGTCGAAGCGCAGGCGATCGGCCGAGACCAGCGAGCCCTTCTGCGCGACGTGGTCGCCGAGGACGAGGCGCAGCGCCTCGTGCAGCAGGTGCGTCGCCGAGTGGTTGGCGCGGATCGCGGTGCGGCGCTCATGGTCGACGACGAGCTCGACGGCGGCGCCGAGCTTCAGCTCGCCTTCCTTGACCGTGACGCTATGGGCGAAGACATCGCCGAGCTTCTTCTGGACGTCGGAGACCTCGACCACCGTGCCCGGCGCCTTGACCAGACCGGCATCGCCGACCTGGCCGCCGGACTCGCCATAGAACGGGGTCTGGTTGACCAGCATGAAGCCGCTTTCGCCGGCCTTCAGGGACTGGACCTCGGCATTGTCGCGGATCAGCGCGGTGACCACGCCCTCGGCGGTCTCGGTGTCGTAGCCGAGGAACTCGGTCGCGCCGACCTTGTCGCGCAGCGGGAACCAGAGCGTCTCGGTGGCAGCCTCGCCGGAGCCGGACCAGGCAGCGCGCGCCTTGGCCTTCTGCTGCTGCATGGCGGCGTCGAAGCCCTCGGTATCGACGGTGATCTCGCGGGCGCGCAGCGCGTCCTGCGTCAGGTCGAGCGGGAAGCCGTAGGTGTCGTAGAGCGTGAAGGCGACATCGCCCTTGAGGCTCTGGCCGGCGGTCAGGTCCTTCGAGGCGTCGTCGAGCAGGGTGAGGCCGCGGGCCAGCGTGGTGCGGAAGCGGGTCTCTTCCAGTTTCAGCGTCTCGGTGATCAGGGCCTCGGCGCGCAGCAATTCGGGATAGGCGCGACCCATTTCGCGGGTGAGCGCCGGCACGAGCTTGTAGAGCAGCGGTTCCTTGGCGCCGAGCAGTTGCGCATGGCGCATGCCACGGCGCATGATCCGGCGCAGCACATAGCCGCGGCCTTCGTTCGAGGGCAGCACGCCGTCGGCGATCAGGAAGGCGGAGCAGCGCAGATGGTCGGCGATGACGCGATGGCTCGCCTTCATCGGGCCGTCCGGATCGACCGAGGTCAGGTCGGCGATGGCGCCGATCAGGGCACGGAACAGGTCGATATTGTAGTTGTCATGCGTGCCCTGGAGCACGGCCGCGATACGCTCCAGCCCCATGCCGGTATCGATCGAGGGGCGGGGCAGGTTGGTGCGGATGCCGCCCGCGGCCTCCTCGTACTGCATGAACACGAGATTCCAGATCTCGATGAAGCGGTCGCCGTCCTGCTCGGCGGAGCCGGGCGGGCCGCCCCAGATATGGTCGCCATGGTCATAGAAGATCTCGGAGCAGGGGCCGCAGGGGCCGGTATCGCCCATGCGCCAGAAGTTGTCCGAGGTCGGGATGCGGATGATCTTGTCGTCGGTCAGGCCGGCGATCTTCTTCCAGAGGGCGTGCGCCTCGTCGTCCTCGGAATAGACGGTGACCGTCAGCTTGTTCTTGGGCAGGCCGAATTCGCGGGTGACCAGGGTCCAGGCGTGGTTGATCGCCTGTTCCTTGAAGTAGTCGCCGAAGGAGAAGTTCCCCAGCATCTCGAAGAAGGTGTGATGGCGGGCGGTGTAGCCGACATTGTCGAGGTCGTTGTGCTTGCCGCCGGCGCGCACGCATTTCTGGGCGGTGGTGGCGCGCGAATAGGGGCGCTTCTCCTGGCCGGTGAAGACGTTCTTGAACTGCACCATGCCCGAATTGGCGAACATCAGCGTCGGGTCGTTGCGCGGCACGAGCGGGCTCGACGGCACGATCTCGTGGCCCTGGGACTGGAAGTAGTCGAGGAAGGTCGACCGGATATCGTTGACGCCGCTCATCGCTGTCTTGCGCTCTGATCTTGGGCAGGAGGCCGGGCGCGCCCGGCAGGAAGGTCCGGTTCTAGTCAGGCCGCTCGCCGCTGTCCAGAAAGCTTGATGCAGCGCACACCCGGCAAGGCCTTATTCTGAAACGAAAAGGCGGCCTGGAGGGCCGCCTTCGCATTCGTTCCGGACTGAAGAGGCCGTCTCAGGCTTCTCCTTCGTCGAGATCGTCCGCCGTCGGGTCGGCCTGGTCGAGGATGCGGTCGGCGACGAGGCCGGAATTCTGCCGGATCGTGGCCTCGATCTTGGCGGCGACGTCCGGGTTGGCCTTGAGGAAGCTCTTGGCGTTCTCGCGGCCCTGGCCAAGGCGCTGGCTGTCGAAGGAGAACCAGGCGCCGGCCTTCTCGACCATGCCGGCCTTGACGCCGAGATCGATCAATTCGCCGACCTTCGAGATGCCCTCGCCGAACATGATGTCGAACTCCACCTGCTTGAAGGGCGGCGCGACCTTGTTCTTGACGACCTTGACGCGAACCTGGTTGCCGGTCGCCTCGTCGCGCTCCTTGAGCGTCGAGACGCGGCGGATGTCGAGGCGCACGGAAGCGTAGAACTTGAGCGCGTTGCCGCCGGTCGTGGTCTCCGGCGAACCGTACATCACGCCGATCTTCATGCGGATCTGGTTGATGAAGATGACCATGCAGTTCGAGCGCGAGATCGAGGCCGTGAGCTTGCGCAGGGCCTGGCTCATCAGGCGGGCCTGAAGGCCGGGCTGGACATCGCCCATCTCGCCCTCGATCTCGGCGCGGGGTGTCAGCGCCGCGACGGAGTCGACCACGAGCACGTCGATCGCGCCGGAGCGGACGAGCGTGTCGGTGATCTCCAGTGCCTGCTCGCCGGTATCGGGCTGCGAGATCAAGAGGTCGTCGAGATTGACGCCGAGCTTGCGGGCATAGACCGGATCGAGCGCATGCTCGGCATCGACGAAGGCGCAGACGCCGCCCTTCTTCTGGGCCTCGGCGATGGTGTGCAGGGCCAGCGTGGTCTTGCCCGAGGATTCCGGCCCGTAGATCTCGATGACGCGGCCCTTGGGCAGGCCGCCGACGCCGAGCGCGATGTCGAGGCCGAGCGAACCGGTCGAAATCGTCTCGATCTCGATTGCCTGCGGGTTCTTGCCGAGCCGCATGATCGAGCCCTTGCCGAAAGCGCGCTCGATCTGGGAGAGCGCCGCATCCAGCGCCTTGGCCTTGTCCATCGAGGAGCCTTCCACGAGTTTGAGATTCGCCTGATTCACGGTTCGGGCTCCTTATGGCAGGGCGAGGGGGACATCTCAATGCGTCTTGACATGAGAATGGTCATGCTTTGTTCTCAGTCGCAAGTTCTTTTTTTGTTCTCGGTGTCAGTTTCTGTCAGGAGGAGTGTTGGAGGCGAGAAAGATATTTGGCGGCGGCTCCCGCGTAGATATTTGTCGGAGCTGTGGGCTAACCCGTTGAAATATAACGGGGTGAACGGTCCCAAATGAGCAGCCCCAGAAAACCAATATACGATCTTCGCCGGTTATCTCCTAAGCCTCTGAAAATACTGGAATAACTAAACCCACTGTCCGCTTGTAGTATTGTCGAGGTTATCGACTAAGGACCCTGTTGGCGACCGACTAAGGACCCTTCGCCCTCTGCTTGGCCTTCTTGGGCGGCTCGGCAAGCTGGGCCTGGTCTCGCACCAGCATCCATTCGATTCGGTCGGGATCGACGCCCATAGTGTAGAAATCCTGGCGGGCGAAGTCCTGAATAGCTCGGATGAACTGCTCTTCGTATGGCTGAACAGGTGTTGGTTGAGAGTCAGATTTTACCGAGGATGTTAGCTCTTCGGCCAGCAGATTCAGGATTTTATAGTGCGAATTCAGCCCGCGAAGGCCACGGACGATAACTAACTCGTCATCGGATATCATGAATTTAGGAATGCTTCCGGGAGATTTTTCTTTCATCGACTTGATGATGTTGTTTTCAATATCAAAATGCGTTTTCGCGAGATCGTCCAGATGGTCTCCGAAAAGAATTTGCCGCTTGCTCACGCCAGTCTCTTTCTCGATCAACGCAAAGACGTTGCTGTTCGGAATTCGCCGGCCTGCCTCATAGTTAGCGAGTGCGCTTCGGCTAATACCTAGCGCCTTCGCAAATTCTTCTTGGGTGCGCTTGCCTCGCGCGGCGCTCAGGCGGATGCCCACGGCCTTCAGTGCTTCGTTATCGAAACTTTTTCGCATTGACACGGCACATTATTGAAACATATGGTTCCCATGTTTCATTATCGAAACATGAAGGATTCTCACCGTGGCAGATCGTGCTAGCGAGATAAAGGGACGGTTCGAGGCCGAAGGCATTTCGATCGCCGAATGGGCGCGCGAGAATGGCTTCAACGTCCGCACAGTTTATGCGGTCCTGTATGGGGAGCTGAAGGCGAAGCTGTGTTTCGGCGTGCAAGTTTGACCCCTTGAGGCGGGGGATCGGCGTCCAACTTTGACCCCCTTGAGCCGGTTTCGGTGAGACTGTCCGTTCTGGTTTCAGACGGGCGGGC